>JAHRVG010000031.1 GCA_019090795.1 Paracoccaceae bacterium
CAGCCATCGTCAATGGGCATAAGCAGAAGGACATCGAGCAACTGCTACCGTGGAACTTTGCCGCATAGGTGGGGTCAAACCAACGCTTACGCTTGTTCGTTTCCTTCGTTGATTTGATTTTGTATCGTATTTCTGGCCCCATCCAAACACGCGCATTCCAGAACGGGCTGCGTCCAGTCTTGTAGATAGCCAGTCCTTTTCATAACTCGGTGAACCCACTCATTTTATTTTTGGAATCGCTCATTGTTTGCTTCCATCAGTGTAGAACTGTGTAGAACTGTGTAGAACTGTGTAGAACTTATTTGGAGAATTTCTGAACGTCAAATTGTTCCGAAAATCGCGTGAAAATCAGAAGATAAAACAACAAAAGACGCTCCAGGCTTTACTCTAAAAACGTCTTTTAAGTCGTTGTATTTACTGTATTTTTGATGTCTCCCGAAGGAGTAATTGAATGATTTCATCCAACAAAATCAAAATGGTACCCGAGGCCGGACTCGAACCGGCAAGCCTTGCGGCGGGGGATTTTGAATCCCCTGCGTCTACCAATTCCGCCACTCGGGCAACGCTTGGGTGATTTAGCTTTCCCTTAAGGTTCCGTCAACGAGAAACCGATGCAAATGTCAGAATAATTGCCGCAGATGCGCGGTAATTTGACTTACGGCCCCTCTTGTTTAAACTTCTCTCCGACAAATGCAGGTAACACCGCTTTAGGAGGGCACTATGAACAAAGGCTACACATGGTATGGCCACCCGTTCAGCTATTTTTCGATGAAGCTGGATGCTGCCTTGAAATTTTACGCTCTGCCCTACGAAAAGAGTGAAATATCTCTTGGGACAGAGTTAGAGCCGATACGCAAACGCGCTGGCACCCATGTTATTCCGGTACTGGAAACACCCGAAGGCTGGGCGTTGTGGGATACCACGCCGATCATGTTTTTGCTGGACAGCCGCCACCCGGACCGCCCCATGTTCGGACCGGGGCTTTCTGGATTGATGGTGCATGTTATCGAGAATTTCCTCGACGAATGGTTGGGCAGAACCATGGTGCATTATCGCTGGCACTATCCTGAGTCCGCAGAATTCGCCGCCCCTCGTTTGGCCACCCAAGATGTAGGTATGGCCAAAGGGGTTACCTCTTGGGGGTTAAAAGCCTGCCGCGCTACAGGGGTCGATTCTGCCCACCAACAGGAAATGGCCGAAGCCGAATACAAGCGACTGTTGATCGCGGCAGAAACCCAGTTGCGGGACACCCGTTATATGATGGGCGACGCCCCTTGTGCAGTAGATGCGGTAATGCTGGGTGGATTGCGCGCCCACACAATGAATGATCCGGCCCCTTTGCGTTTAGTTAAACAGTTTCCCCTTGTGGTCAAATGGGCCGAGGGCGGCGCGGACCTTTGGGACGGGAGCGGTAATCTGGCCCCAGCCAGCACCCCCACCGGTTTTGCCACGGCAATACTGGCAGAAATGAGAAACGGGTTCATTCCGTTTATTTTGGGAAACCGCAAAGCCTTGGCTAATAGGGATAAAAGCTTCATCGCGCGGGTATATAATGAGGATGTTTCTTACCTCACACGCCCCTACCCCGAAGCAGCCTGCCAGATGGTCAACCAGCACATTCAACGTTTGCACCTAGGCGGCGAAGCACCGCTGACTGCGATTTCCGCATGGGGATTACAAGCGCTTTACGCCGGTTAGGCTGACCCCGTCCCAGCCACTAAGGCCTAGCTTTCGGCGTCGGTGATCCTCGATATTGCGAATTGCGCGGCGTCCTTGCCATTTCATTTTATTCCCTTTTTGTTTACCTGCCTCCAAGTTTGGACGCAACACTGTGACGTTGCAAGACTTGACGAGCGCGTGTGCAATGCGGCACATATCAACAAAAAGGCAAAAGCAGTGATCCGCAAACTCTACGACTGGACCTTGTCGCTCGCGGCATCCCCCTACGCGCTTTGGGCGCTGGCGGTGATTTCCTTTGTCGAAAGCTCGATCTTTCCGATCCCGCCCGATATTCTGTTGATCCCGCTGATCATCGCCGCCCCCAGTCGCGCGTTTCTGATTGCCGGCATTTGCACTGTATCCAGCGTGCTTGGCGGCGCCTTGGGCTATTACATTGGGGCCGAGCTGTTTGACATGGTGGCGCGGCCAATTCTGGAATTCTACAATAAAATGGCAGCTTTTGATATGTTCAAGGAGCGCTTTAACGCCCAAGGCCATTGGGCCGTGTTGTTCGCCGGTGTGACCCCATTCCCCTACAAAGTAATCACCATTACCTCCGGCGCAACCGATCTGCATTTCTGGACCTTTATGCTGTGGTCCAGCATCGCGCGCGGGCTGCGGTTTTTCGTGGTGGCCGCCTTGTTGTGGAAATATGGCACACCCATTCGTTACTTTATCGAGCAACGATTAGGTTTGGTGTTTTCCGCACTTATGGTACTGCTGATCGGCGCGTTCTTTCTGGTGAGGTATCTATGACACGGCAACAACTGATTTTGGTCGCAACCCTAGGATCCGCAATGATGTTGGCGGGGGCTTTCGGGTTTCAAATCATCGGCGAAATGCCACCTTGCAAACTGTGCCTTTGGCAACGCTGGCCGCACGGCGCGGCGGTGCTGATCGGGTTGCTAGCGATGCTGTTGCCGTTTCGGGCGCTGTCTTATCTGGGGGCCTTGGCCGCCGCGACCACGGCGACAATTGCGCTATACCATTCCGGAGTCGAACTGAACTGGTGGGAAGGCCCGACCAGTTGCACATCCGGCAGTGTGTCCGGAATTTCAGTGGACGACCTGATGAAGCAAATAATGGCGGCACCGGTTGTGCGCTGTGACGAAATACCTTGGTCTTTGGGCGGAATCTCCATGGCGGGCTGGAACGGGATTATTTCCCTCGGGTTGGCTGTTATCTGGCTGGCTTCTGCGCGCCGTTAGCACAAAGACAGGGTTGATTTGATCCGGTTTGGCAATAAGGTGCTGTGACGCTTTCCTGAAAGGTCTAAACATGAGCACCCACATTGGCGCAAAACTTGGTGATATTGCCGAAACTGTCTTACTGCCCGGCGATCCCTACCGCGCAAAATGGGCGGCGGAGACTTTTCTGAACGATGTGGTTTGCGTCAATCAGGTGCGTGGCATGCTGGGATTTACCGGAACATGGAAAGGCAACCGTGTCACCATTCAGGGCAGTGGTATGGGGATGCCCTCGCTGTCGATCTATGTGAATGAACTGATTTCTGAATTTGATGCTCAAACCCTGATCCGCATCGGTTCTTGTGGTGCTATGCAGCCAGAGGTGAAGCTGCGCGATGTGATTATCGCCATGACCGCCACTTCGCGCTCTACCCCTTCAAGCGGTATCTTTAAGGAACTGAATTTTGCCCCCTGCGCCGATTGGGGCTTGCTGGAGGCATCGGTGGCAGCCGCCCGCAAATTGGGCAGCCCGACACATGTGGGCGGAATTTACTCTTCCGACACGTTTTACGACGAACGCCATGATTTAATGACTGAAATGATGCGCCACGGGGTGCTGGGGGTCGAAATGGAAGCCGCCGAACTCTATGCTGTCGCTGCGCGCCATGGGCGCCGGGCTTTGGCCGTTTTGACCGTTTCGGATCACCTCTTGACCGAAGAAGCCCTGCCCGCGGATCAACGCGAGAAAAGTTTTGGCGATATGGTGGAAATTACGTTAGAGGCGGCTTTCGGCGTAGCGCAACCATAAGTCGTCATAAGCTCGACACATTTCCTACATACAAACAAGAAAAGCAGTAATTTTCATGCTACCTTTCCCATTGGGATTGATGCAGGTCTGGATTTCCATGTCGATTGTTAAAACAATACTTATCGCCATCATTGTTTCAGTAAGTCTTTGCTCTTCAGCCAGAGCGGATGAGGCCTCAGTGTTTCGGACACTTGTAGAAAGCAGCAAAGTGCAGCTGGTTGAAAAGCTTCTAGCTCAGCTTGACCGCGAAGTTGCTGCGAGCGGATATAGAGAGAATAATCGCTTGCGCCAATTGTTTGGTATGTTCTCAACAACGCATCCGGATTACATTGACTTCATTGACAAATGGCAGCAGGGATTTCCGGACTCAATATATCAGAAGGTCGCACAAGGTTGGCAATTAGAACATTTGGCTTGGGCGGTAAGGGGTAGTAAAACTATAGACGAGACCTCCCCCGAAGCCATGCAACAGATGCACGAGTTCTTGCAGGAATCCTCAATGCTGGCGTGGGATGTTTTTAATCAACGCAATGACTTCATCCCCGCCGCCGATTTAGTAGCGCAACTCTATTTGAATGGATATGGCGAGATTTCCTTGGAGGATTTCACAGAGATCGCTTTGAAGGCCAATCCCAGCCTTGGCTTATTGGAAAAGATTGTTCTCGCGCATAACCCTAAGTGGGGTGGCAGCTTTAGCGAAATTAAATCCGTGTGCGAAAAATATGTACCACTTGTCTTGCCGCTAGAGGGGTATACAGACGAAACCTGTCGGGTTGTTGCAGTATATGATTCCGCAAACATTTATCGAGGAGGCGATAAACCCGTTCTTAAATGGGCGCAAGACATTATGGATAAAACACCGGAAAATCTTCTATATACCGCACGTATTAATGATGCCATTTATTTTCGCCGGGAACGCCCTCAATCACTAGAATACATTCTAGAACATTTCAATCCCTACACCGCAAAGGCCCCATCGCAGGCCCATAACATCAATTACTATTACAGATCGCAAAAATTTATAGATAAATATTGGTTAAAAGTAAGCACGGCAAAGTTACAGCGGTTTATGTTAGATCCACTAAATCCAGATTTTCTGGAAAAAAACAGACCCAAAGCAATTAGAAACAAGGATATCTGGAAAGATCCACAAGCGAAAAAAATCTATGGGGAATACTTGAGAAAATGGCTTGTCTATGGACGGTATCGCCCCGAAGTTTGGGCGTTTCTGGCGCGTTTTTCCAAAAGAGACGCAGACGATATTGTGGTTTCTGATGAAGCTATCGAGAACTATATCATGGCGATCCAAATGTCGAATAATGGCTGGTTACACACATTAAAACTATTCAAAAAACTTGATTCCTTTTGGGAATACATGTCAATTCTTAACCAGAGCAGCAATCCAGCCCATCATGGAGAACCCATTGATCCTCAGGCACATATGGATAGAGTTGCATGCTCACTGGTGGAATCCGCGCGCTTAATTGCGGCATTATGTCCGTCCAAAGGTTGGCACGGTGCCTATGAATGCAATGAATGGGAAGTGACCGCCAGTCGCAAAAAAATTGAAATGGCGAAAACGGAAAAACTGTGTCCAGCAAAGCTTTTCATTCCAGCCAATAAACTGTTTAAAAGCCAGAAATCCAAACTGTAGCTGCTTGCCCGAATAGATCGGGCAAGCAATTCAAATTAGCATATCAGCCAAACATATCAGCCGTGATGCCATTATACCAACCAACGGATTCCTCGTAGGTTGCTTTACGGGTGCCAGCATCCTCGCCGTTCTTCGAGATAAAACCGCTGACTTTCTCGATTTTGGCATCCGTCGCTTTATAGGACGCACCAACTTTGATCCCGTCGTCGACCTCAATCAGCGACCAGCAGGTGTTAGAGAACTTGGCCGGGAACACTTTGGAACCGGTCAGCGCCCCGCGCACAGCCATGGCGCAGACTTTGGCTTGGGAATTGGCCGAGAAGCCGGATTTTGGCATGTCACCTTGCTGCGAGCTATCGCCCAGAACATGCACATTTTCATCCATTTTCGAGGACATGTCATGCGCGTTCACAGGCGCCCAGCCTTTGTCGTTGGTCACACCCGCAATCTCTGCAATTTTGCCAGCCTTCATCGCCGGAATAACGTTACAAACGTCAACTTTGGTGACTTCGCCGTCAATTGTCACAGTCATCGCATCCGGATCAACCGAGGCATCAGCGCCACCGAAATCAGGGCCGATGATATCAATCATACCATCATAGTGACGATCCCAGCCGTCGGTGAACAGGCCTTGCTTAGAGAATTTCGGTTTGGGATCAATGATCAGAATTTTAGCCGTTGGATTGTGCCGCTTCAGCGTGTGGGCCACCATCGAAATCCGCTCATACGGCCCGGGTGGGCACCGGAACGGGTTAGGGGGCGCGATCATCGCATAGGTGCCGCCCTGTGGCATCGCATCAATCTGCGCTTTCAGCAGTTGGGTTTGCGAACCAGCTTTATAGGCATGGGGCATTTTGTTTTGCGATGTTACATCCCAGCCTTTGACCGCACCCTCGCGAAAATCAATACCCGGTGACAGGATCAGGCGGTCATAAGACAATGAGGAGCCACTTGCCAGCGTGACAGTTTTCGCATCCCGATCCACACCAATTGCCCATTCATGCACCACGTTGATGCCATAGTCCGATGCCAGCTTGCCATAGGTATGACCGATAGAGCCAAAATCACGAACACCACCCAGAACCAGATTGGAAAAGAAGCAGGTGTAATAGGTACGCGTTGGTTCGATCAACGTCACATCAATCGCCCCCTTGCTGCCCTTGGCGATATAGCGCGCCGCGGTTGCACCCCCGGCCCCCCCGCCGATCACCACAACACGCGGGCGCGCAGCCCCCATCACCACTGGTGCCGAAAGTGAAGCGGCCGCAACCACCCCTGCCCCAACGAAACTCCGTCTGTTTAATTTCATGGTATTCCTCCTTATTAATGTTTTACAGGGCTACAATCACCCTCTTCTCCCCAGAAAGGCGCTACTTGGTAACGCCTGAAAAGAATGCAGCAAGGGCCGCAATCTCATCATTGTCGAGTGCACCCGCTTGCTGTTGCATCACCGGATTTTCGCGATCCTTGTTTTTATAGGCGTGCATGGCGGTTGCAAAAATACTTGTTGGCCAGCCAATAATAGAAGGCAAGCCTTGGTCAGAGCCATCCAATTGATGGCATGTCGTGCAGCCAGACGCCAGATATTCACCGTATTCCACGTCACCTTTGAGTGCGAGGATTTCATCTGAAAGTCTGGGGTCACGCTTCACAGCTTCTTCGCCTGCGCCAAGGTTGCTAAAATAGGCTATGATATTGGCGCGGTCTTCGTGTTTTTTCAAACCGGCAAAGGACATTTTGGTTTTCGGTATAAGGGCCTTGGGCTTGCGCAGAAAAACCTCCAGCGTCTTGAGATCCCAAACCATCCCCAATTCACCTGCCCGCCTCAGGGCTTTTGAAGCCTTGTCACCGGAAAGCACGCCAACTTGTTGCCCCATCAAGTTGTTCAGGGCTGGTCCAACTTTGTATTTTGCCCCCTCCCCAACCTCGTGACAGGAACGGCATTTTCGAAACACCCGCTCACCCTTGGTTGGTACCCCAGTGTGTTCAGCGAATGCAGTTGACGAAAATAAAATAGCGGTGGCAGCTATAACAATCTTTTTCATCACATCAGAGTAGCGCAAATCCCTCAATAATCAAACAAATTCGAATATGTGGATATAACGTTGAGATTCAATTGGTTAGAAGGTATTTTTATGCGCTAAACTGTATACTATAGTATGCTTTTGGCCTACTCTTCCAGTTCAGTATCCCAATACAGAAAGTCCATCCAGCTCTCATGTAAGTGATTTGGCGGGAATTGGCGCCCCCTGTTTAACAGTTGCGACGGGCTCGGGCGCACCGGTTTTTGGCACAGATGCATGTGCGCTTGGCGCAGGCTCAGTGCACCCTTGCGCAGATTGCAAGGGCCGCAAGAGGCCACCACATTCTCCCATGTGGTACGCCCGCCACGGGCACGCGGCACCACATGGTCAAAAGTCATATCCCCAGTTGAGCCACAATATTGGCAGGTAAACCCATCGCGCAAGAATAGGTTGAAACGGGTGAAGGCGGCAGTTTTCATCGGCCTCACGAACCCCTTAAGCACGATCACTGAAGGGATATTAATCGAGATAGTGGGCGAGCGGGCCACACGATCATATTGTGCAATTACCGAAACCCGCCCTTGAAACGAGGCCTTCACCGCATCCTGCCAGCGCCAAAGCGACAACGGGAAATAGGACAAAGGTCGGAAATCTGCGTTCAGGACCAATGCAGGACAATCGTTCAATGAAGCAGGATTGTGAGCGAAATTACTGGAAAATTCGGTATTCATCTGGAAAAAATATCCCGACCTGTTGCAGCGCAGCAGAACGGGAACATCCGTTCCAACCTTACAAGCCACTATATATGGGGTTTGCAACAGAACAAATACACTATTCAGGTTTTTCGCAAGGCAATTACCGCGTTCAAACCGCCAAAGGCAAAGGCATTGGACAGGGTTGCCGTCACCCTGTGCTGGCGCGCTGTGTTTGGAACCACGTCCAGATCACATGCAGGATCAGGGGTATGGTAATTGATTGTAGGGGCAATCATACCGTCGCGAAGCGCCGCGATACAGGCCAGCAATTCCACTGCACCTGTGCCGCCAATCAAATGGCCGTGCATGGATTTGGTGGAAGAAACCATCAGATTATCCGCATCACCGCCAAAAACTTCGCGGATAGCGGCAGTTTCCACTTTGTCGTTGGCGGTTGTACCCGTGCCATGGGCGTTAAGGTACCCCACCTCATCAACCCCCATCCGCGCATCGCGCAGCGCCCCACGCATGGCGCGTGCAGCACTTTTCTGATTGGGCATAACAATATCAGCCGCATCAGAATTCATTGCAAAACCAGCGACTTCAGCGAGGATATCCGCACCCCGTGCACGCGCCTGTTCATATTCCTCGAATACAAAAACTGCCGCGCCTTCCCCCTGCACCATACCGTTGCGGCTGGCGCAAAACGGACGGCAACCATCTTTGGACATTACCCGCAGCCCTTCCCATGCTTTGATGCCGCCAAAGCTAAGCATGCTCTCGGAACCACCGGTCAGGACCACCGACGCACCGCCCCCCCGGATCAAATGAAACGCTTGCCCCATCGCATGATTGGACGACGCGCAAGCAGTCGAAACCGTATAGCACGGGCCACGTAACCCATGCACCATTGACAGATGCGAGGCTGCAGAACTGTGCATCAGGCGCGGCACAACAAAGGGATGCACCCGGTTTTTGCCCTGCTGGTAAACCGCGCGGTAATTCTCGTCCTGAGTTTGCAAACCACCCCCAGCAGTCCCAAGGATCACGCCAGATTCTTCTGCCAGTTCATCGGTAATTTCCAGCCCTGCTTGCCCCATCGCTTCTGCGGCAGCAATCAGTGCAAACTGGGTGAAACGATCATAAAGGGGCAGCTTTTGTTTTGGAAAATACCGTGTTGGATCAAAGCCGTAAACCTGACCGCCAATGTTGATCATCAGGCGATCCACGTCCGCTATATCCAGCGGCCCGATGCCACAAACCCCTGTCGCCATCGCGTTCAGCGTGTGCGCCACATCTGGCCCAAGCGGGTTAATTGTGCCCTGTCCGGTGATGACGACGCGTCGGCCCATTCAGTCAGGCCTCGCGCGCGGCCAACAGACCTTCGACAGCCAATACTATAGATTTCACAGAGGAAATATCAAAGCCAGAGGCATCTGGCTCATTAGCATTGAATGGAATCTGAATGTCGAAACTCTCCTCAATCGCAAAGATTATTTCAACCAGATTCATCGAATCCAGGCCCAAATCCTCTAGCGTGGCGTCCGCAGAAACATCAAGTGGTTCCAGAACTGCCTGTTCTGCCAAAATTTCAACGATTTTTTGCTGTACCGACATGGCAGCCTTCGCTTGGGAATTATGCTTGCGCGTGACTACTCATTTTTCGGCGTTTTGGAAACAGTCTTTTCCAATGCCGCGACTTTTGCCACAAGGCGGGGCAATCGGCGCAGCGCTTTATAGGCCTCGATGTTGAGATCCATCCGCATTGCCGGGCTGCCCATGATCACCCGCCCCGACGGCACATGGCTGGAAATTCCAGACTTACCCGCAGCAATCACGTCAGAACCAATGGTGATGTGATCCGCCACCCCGACTTGCCCGCCAAGCACCACACGATCCCCCACAACAGTGCTGCCGGCAATCCCCACCTGACCACACAAAAGACAATGCTGGCCCACAGTCGCGTTATGGCCGACATGCACGAGGTTATCGAGCTTGGTTCCGTCGCCAATGGTGGTATTTACGATAGTGCCCCGATCAATCGCCGTGTTTGCGCCAATTTCAACATTTTCGCCAATGATCACCGACCCCAGCGAATTGATCCGGGCAAAACCTGCGCTGCGGCTGGCCTCGGTGATTTTTCCGGTGGCCTTGGCCTCTTCCACAGCACCGGTTTTCGGGGTCACATATGAGAACCCGTCAACACCGATCACCACACCGGCCTGTGCTATAAACCCGTTGCCGATCTGAACCCGCGCGCCAATTCGTACGCCCTGATACAACAACGCATCATCGCCAATCTGCGCATCTTCGGCGATAGAACTATGTGACAATATCCGCACATTAGCCCCGATCCGCGCCCGCGCGCCAATCACCACAAACGGGCCGACAGAGGGGTTTTCGCCAATAGTCGCCGAGGGATCAATGATCGCTGAGGGATGTATCCCTGTCGCTATTTCCGGCTTCTTCTCAAACACATAAGACACGCCCGACAACACATAACGCGAGCGCGGTGCAAAGATGGCCGCCTTTAGCCCCAGCGCTTGCCAATCGGCCCCTGCCCAAATCACAGCAGCCTCAGCGCCACCCGATTGCAAAGCTTGCGCGTAGTTTTCATCCATCGCCAAGGCCAGGTCACCCGGCCCTGCGGCTTGCGGCTCCTGCACACGACTAACGCGCAAGGACAAATCCCCCGCCGCTGTCGCCCCCAACTGCTCGGCAATCTCGCCAATCGTAAAACCTGCCATTGCGGGCCTCTCATAAGAAAACGGGCGCCCAGTGCGGACGCCCGTAAAATTCTGATCCGTTTTGGGCTTTTAACCCTGAACCGCCTGCAAGACCACCCCAGCTTTCGCCAGTGCATTAAAGATCGTCTTGTCGCGGCCATAAATGTCCCCGCGATAGTTGATCCGGCCTTTAGGGCTAAAGAAAGCGGTACGATAGGTCAGGTAAACCGGCACCGGCTTTTCCAGATTAACGTATTGCTCGCGATTGGTATCCAGCCATGTCTGGAATGCACCCTTGGGATTGGATGTCTGTTTTTCCAGCAATTTATAAGCCAGATCAAAGGGATCCTTTACCCGCACGCAGCCGTGGCTAAAGGCCCGCACCTGTTTGTTGAACAGGTTCTTGGACGGCGTATCATGCAGATAAATGTTGAACCGGTTGGGAAAGATGAACTTTACCCGCCCTAAAGCATTGCGACGCCCCGGTGGCTGTTTGATTGCGAAAGGGAAGTTTTTAGCGCTGTATTGGCTAAAGTTCATATTCGCACTATTAACCGTTTTGCCATTGCGCGCAATCAGACGCAAACCGCGTTTGGCAAGCGCCGACGGGTCGCGCTTCAGCATTGGCAGGTACTCTTTACCCGCAATTGACTTGGGCACATGCCATGTCGGGTTAACGACCATATGGGTCATCTCGTCATAGAATTCTGGCGTGCGGCGGTCTGACGTTCCCTTACCCACAACAACACGGGTTTGATGCGACAGCTTGTTGTTATCGTAAATCGCGACAGTGAAATCGGTAATGTTCACCATGATATAGCGCTTGCCACGGGAAAAGTTGAGCCAGCGTTCCCGTTCCAGATTAACCAGAACCTGTTGCAGGCGCTGTTTGGCGCTCACGTTCAATACTTTGAGCGTCCCTTTGCCAGCAACCCCGTCAGCCGACAAGCCATGCGCCAGCTGGAATTGTTGCACGGTCTTCTTCAGTTTATCATCAAAGGACGGGCTATTACCCAGCTTGCCATACCCCATACGGGTCAGGCGCTGACGCATCGCCACCACATTTTTACTGGACGAGTTGGGTTTTAACGCAGCCAAAGGCACCGGCGCACCAAAATCCCCTGAGCCGATCAGCCGTTCCAGATGCTTCTTTTCCTCAAGCAGGCGTTTGTATTCCGGCGTTTTCGGTGCAAGTGCCGCCAAAAAACCTTTGCCTGTGCTTTTGGCCATGGCCGCCAGCAAGCCCTGCTCCGCGCGTCGCGGAGGAGCGATAGCAATTTCCTTGTCTACCCTGCTGGGTTCCAGAATACCGGAAGACAAATCACGCGCGTATGCTAGAAAGGCAATGGTTGCAGCAACTTCGGTGGCACCGGAGTTGGTGCCCCGCCGTGCCGCCGCCAAAGCCTTTTTCAACTCTGCTGCCTTGTAACGGCGCGTTGGCAACCCGTGGTCGCCTGCACGCGCCAGCGCACTTATCAGAGCCTTGGCCCTGTTGGAGTTTTTCTTGCCCGCCCAGACCGGTTTATAATTGGTGGACTCATAAAAGGCCTTAACCTCTTGTGACAATTGTTTTGACGTAACGACTGAATTGTAAACAGCCGCGTCATCAACTGTCTTTGCGTGAACCGCAGCAGTACCGGCAAAAAACAGCAGGGAAACGATCCCTGCGATCACGAAATTCATAAATATGTTGCGATATAGTAACATTGTATCCCCAAAATCACGTTTCCCCTACAGAAAGAGGTTTCTACGATAATCGCAGGGAAAAAAATATAGTCCAATCAATTTTTCGGCAAGACTTTGCCGAAAGTAACATTTTCAACCATAAATAAAGGAACAAAGCAGGATCGCGTCAGTTTCGCTGAAGAATCAGGTAACTGTCAGCGACGTAAGCAAAAAAATGCTTACGGCAAACTTACAACTTGGTCGACGAACATAAGTGTGACATAAGTCACCCCAAAGAATATGACCGGGACACGAAAAATGAGCCGCGCAAATGTGGCCACAAGGAACGAGACGGGTTTGAATATGAAGAGCAAGACTAGCGTAGTACCAACGCGCCGTGCGTTGTTGGGGGCCTTTGCGGCGACAATGATTACGGCAGCTCCAGCGATGTCAGGTGTTTTTAGTTACAACAAGGGCGCGGGCAGCATTCGCCGCGTTCATCTGCGGTCTGGCCGCACTGGCGAAGCGATCGACATCATCTACTGGATCGAAGGTCAATATATCCGCCCTGCCTTGGACGAGGTTAACTATTTCATGCGTGACTGGCGTGAAAATGCGGTAACTAACATGGATCGCCGCAACATTGATCTGATCGCCGCCGCCCATAACTTGCTGGAAACAGACGAACCCTTCCACATGCTTTCAGGCTATCGCACCCAAAGTACCAACAGCAAACTGCGTTCACGCTCGCGCCGGGTTGCTAAAAAATCCTACCACATTCGCGCTATGGCCGCTGATTTGCGGCTCGGATCGCGTTCGGTTAGCCAGATTTCGCGTGCCGGTCTGTCCTGTCGCGCCGGTGGTGTTGGGAAATATTATCGTTCTAATTTCGTACATCTGGATTGCGGTCCGGTACGCACCTGGGTCAGCTAAGTTAGCGACCAATGCAAAAGGCCCGCCAGTTTGGCGGGCCTTTTGCATTTCAAGACTTGGGTTTTATCAATGCTGCGGAAATTCCTGATCCAATCAACAGCAGCAACCCCACGATAGAGAAGGCATCGGGCAAATCTCCGAACAGCATCCACCCCATAGCCGTCGCGCTGACTAGTTGGAAATAGACAAACGGAGCCAAGCGAGAAGCCGGTGCCATGCGATAGGCAACAACCAACAACAGATTAGCAGCCATCGAGGCTGCGGCTGAGACCGTCATAATAATAACGTTTGCTGGCGTGAATACCGGAATATTCGCAACCCCAACAGGTAACAGCACCACCGCACCGATGGCCAAGTGGCTGAACAACAGAGCACGGGGCGGGGCTGTATTTGATAACCATCTGTTTGCGGTCAGAAAACAGCCGTAAAACAGGCCGGACAGTACAGCAAAGCCAAGCCCGACAGACATGCCGCTTCCTGGTTTGACAACCAAAAGCACACCGCAAAACCCAATCAGCAGTAATATGGTGTTAGCTTTGGTAATCTGCTCTTTCAAGAACCAGACGGACAAGAAGAACGAAAGTATCGGCCCGACAAAAAATGCCCCAAAGACATCTGGCAAAGGCGCGGTTTGCAGTGCGGTTAATATCGAAGATATGCTGCAAACAATTAACATCCCCCGCAGCCATATACGCCAATCAAAGAACATCCGGGCATCAAGCTGCCCTTTGGGCAACAAGGGTAGAACCATCAACATCCCCAAAGCAAAGCGCGACCACGCAAGGAAATAGGGATTGAACCCTTCGCGGGTTACCAACATTTTTCCGGCACCGTCGCCGATCGGGATCAGCGACATGGCGACAAACATGATCACAATGGCGCGCAGCATTTAGGGACGCACAGCCCCATCGCCCTCGACGATATACTTAAAGCTGGTCAATTGTGCCGCACCCACGGGCCCGCGCGCGTGCATTTTGCCCGTAGCGATACCGATTTCCGCGCCCATGCCGAACTCGCCCCCATCAGCAAACTGGGTGGAGGCATTGCGCATCACAATCGCGCTGTCGACACGCTGGAAAAACACATCCGCCACCGCATCATTTTGCGTCATGATGCAATCCGTGTGATGAGAGCCATATTGCGCGATGTGATCAATTGCCCCTTCAACCCCATCAACCAGCTTGGCCGCGATGATCATATCAAGGTACTCATGCCCCCAGTCGTTGTCCTGCGCGGCAGTCACCCCATTGATTGATTGCAGGGTCTCATCGCCACGCACCTCGACATCCGCCGCAAGCAGATCAGCCACAAACGGGGCGCCATTCGCCTCGTAAAACTTACGATCCACCAGCAGACATTCCGCAGAGCCACAAATTCCGGTGCGCCGTGTTTTGGCGTTCATTACCACAGCACGGGTTTTTTCCATATCCGCATCCGCATCAATATAGATGTGGCAAATGCCCTCCAAGTGGGCAAACACTGGCACGCGGGCCTCGGTTTGGACCCGCCCTACAAGGCCCTTACCGCCGCGTGGCACAATCACGTCGATATAGGTAGTCATGGTCAGCATCTCGCCCACCGCCGCGCGATCGCGCGTGGGCACCAACTGCACCGCATCGGCAGGCAGACCAGCACCAACCAACCCCTGCACCAGACATTCATGGATCAGACCGGCGGAATGAAAGCTCTCCGAGCCACCGCGCAGGATCGCCGCATTCCCAGCCTTGAGGCACAGCGCGCCTGCATCCGCCGTCACATTCGGGCGGCTCTCATAGATCACGCCGATAACACCCAGCGGTGTGGCAACCCGTTTGATGTGCAACCCGTTGGGCTGGTCCCACTCGGCCAGAACCTTGCCCACCGGATCGTCTTGCGCCGCCACTGCACGCAAACCCTCGGCCATGGCAGTGATCCGGCCAGCATCCAGCATAAGGCGATCCATCAGCGCAGGCGTCAGGCCCTTTTCACGGCCAAAACCCAGATCCTTCACATTGGCCGCGATAATGTCACCGCTGCGCGCCTCCAGCGAATCCGCTGCCAATTCCAGCGCCTGTTGCTTGGCCTGCGCACTCGCAAACGCCAACTGCGCCGCCGCAGCCTTTGCCTTTTGACCAATTTCGGCCATCACTGCCTGAATATCCATTTTGTCCCTCACATCACCATATCGTCACGATGCACCAGCGCAGAACGCCCTGCATAACCAAGAATTTCTTCAATCTGGCCACTTTTCTTGCCAGCAATCGCTTGTGCTTCGAACGCGTTATATCCGGCCAAACCTTTGGCCAGCTCCGTCCCGTCCGGCCCGATAATCAGCACCGGATCACCGCGCTGAAAATCCGTACTCACGTGGGTTACGCCCGCAGCAAGCAGGGATTTCCCCCGCCTCAGCGCCGCTGCCGCCCCTGCATCCACAAGGAATTCACCGCGCGGCTTCATCCCCGAAATCCAGCGTTTACGCGCCGTGTGCGGGTTTTCCTTAGCCAAAAACCATGTGCAGTTTGCACCATCCACCAAGGCTTGCAACGGGTGTTCCTGCGCCCCTTGCATGATCGCCATGGCGCAGCCTGCCTGTGTTGCCACCTTGGCGGCCATGATCTTGGTTTTCATCCCGCCTTTGGCACCCACTGTCCCTGCATCGCCAGCCATAGCTTCGATTTCCGGTGTGATCTCTTTAACCAGACCCAACCGTGTCGCGCTGGCATCAAGCTGCGGGTTCGCTGTGTACAGCCCATCCACATCTGACAACAGCAACAGCACATCCGCCCCCGCCATGCCCGCAACCTGCGCTGCCAGCCGGTCATTGTCGCCATAACGGATTTCATCAGTGGCGACCGTGTCGTTTTCATTCACAATCGGCACCACACCAAAACCCAGAAGCGTGTTCAACGTGGCACGGGAATTCAGGTAACGCCGCCGGTCTGCACTATCCTCAAGCGTGAGCAGAACCTGCGCCGTCTTTATGCCATGGGGCCCCAGAACTTCTTCATAGGCGCGCGCCAGTCGGATTTGCCCTACGGCCGCCGCCGCCTGTGCTTGTTCCAGTGACAACTCGCCCGTCGCCAACCCCAGCACCCGTCGCCCTAAAGCAATCGAGCCGGAGGATACGACTAAAACATCCCTGCCCTGATCCTTTTGGGCCGCGATATCCGCCGCCAGAGACCGTAGCCACCCAATCTGCAAATCACCGGACGCAGCATCCACCAGCAAAGCGGAACCGATCTTGACGGTGATCCGTTTGGCAGTTGCTAGGGACGCCATGTGCCCCCGCTTTCCTGCGTATCTTCACCGTCATCCCCCACAACAGCAGCAGCGTCCCGTGTAGTGATCTCAATTCGAACCGAGCGCAACACATCAACCAAACCCTGATGGGCCACACCGGACAATTGCAGCACCTGCCCCCCCGATGCCTGTTCCAGCGCGTTGTGTTTTTCGGCCTGTTCCACATCATCCAGCGCATCAATTTTGTTAAGCGCGGTAACGCGGGGCACAAATGCCAGATCACCGCCATATTGCACTAACTCGTTCACAATCGTTTGGTAGTCAGTGACAACATCCTCTGATGTACCATCCACCAGATGCAGCAAAACCGCGCAACGCTCGACATGCCCCAAGAACCGGTGGCCCAGCCCCGTGCCCTCATGCGCCCCGGCAATCAGGCCGGGAATATCGGCCATCACAAATTCCGCGCCATCAACGCCGACAACCCCTAGGTTCGGGTGCAACGTGGTGAAAGGATAGTCGGCAATCTTGGGGCGTGCATTGGATGTCGCTGCCAGAAACGTCGATTTCCCCGCATTGGGCAAGCCCAGCAATCCCGCATCGGCGATCAGCTTTAGGCGGAGCCAAACTGTGCGTTCCACCACAGGCTGGCCCGGATTAGCACGGCGCGGGGCACGGTTGGTCGCGGATTTGAAATGCATGTTGCCAAAACCGCCATTGCCGCCCTCGGCTAGCAGGAAACGTTGGCCCACTTCGGTCAGGTCGCAAATCACCGTTTCTTCGTCTTCTTCCAGAATTTCCGTACCCACAGGAACGCGCAGGACAATATCCTCGCCATCCTTGCCGGTGCGCGCCTTGCCCATACCCGGGCGGCCATTATCGGCAAAGAAATGCTGCTGATAACGAAAATCAATCAGGGTGTTCAGCCCGTCCACGGCTTCGGCCCAAACACGGCCACCATGCCCGCCATTGCCGCCATCCGGCCCGCCATATTCCACATGCGCTTCGCGGCGGAACGATACACAACCGTTACCGCCCGCGCCGGAACGGACATAAACCTTGACCAAATCGAGGAATTTCATAGTTTTGGGCCTTTAGATGTTTCGGAGCAACCGATAGAGCAATAATTCACGCGGGTCTAGGGCAGCGGCGGGTTAGCACCTGCAACCGCAGTTATTCCGTCAACCGCTGTACGTAATCCCAGGTATCAACGCTGGCATTTCGCGCCACACTATAGGTCTCGCTCTCGCCAATAAGCGCGAAACCCGCATTTGTAACGACCTTGGCAGAGGCAGGATTGTCCTGAAACACACTGGCCACCATTGACTGGCTGCCCAGCGGGTTGGCCTTGACCAAGGCGTTCAATGCCTCGGACGCCAGGCCAGTGTTCCAGAATTGGGGCGCAACCCAATACCCGACCTCTGACTGGTAATCCATCACATGTTTCAGCGATATCAACCCCAGTATTTCACGTTCCCCATCCGCACTACCGTCAATGGCCCAGACATCCTCGCTGCGATCAGGCGCGGTCACCCGATCCAGAAACGCCGCAATGGCACCCGGCGGCAGCGGGTGGGGAATATTGGAGGTCATCATCGCCACCCGTTTGTCGCCCGCAAACATTTCGATCACACCCAGATCGGATTTGCGCACAGGGCGCAGATGGAACCGCTCGGTTTCAATGACCGCTTGTCCGGTGATACTTTCCTGTTTCATGCCTGACCTCCCTTAATCAGAACGAATATTACGCTTAGGATAGTTAGTATTGCGAGGAACAGCATCAAGAGGCGTTCCTGCGGTTTTCCAGCGACAACGCTGGCGATTTTCTGACCGCCCCAACACCACAATGGGTGCAATACGACCTGACAAGCAAATAAACATGCCGCGATCCATGCGGTAGCGATCAAAGGAGGCGTGCCCGGTTCCACAAAGCTGGTAAATCCCGTGGCAATCATCGCCCAGGCCTTGGGGTTTAGCGGATGCACAATCAGACCCGCTGCAAAACCTGGCGCTTTATCCGCCACATGCCCCGCCCGCAGCGATGAGTTCGCCACCCGCCACGCCAGCCAGAAAATATAGGCGGCAGAAAGCCATTTCAGCGCAGAGAACGCCAAAGGGTACTGCAAAGCCAGCGCCATCAAGCCAAAACCGATTGGCCAGATAATCAATTGCTTACCCAGTGCCACCCCCGCCACAAACGGCAAAGCAGGGCGCAGGCCAAAGCGCGCACCCGTTGCCAGCAAGGCCATATTGGCAGGGCCAGGTGTGCCGACTTGGGAAGCGGCAAAAATCAGGAAACTTGAAATTGCAACGCCCATGACGTGCTCCTCTTAGGGCGTATCTGGATTGATTAATCCAGATACGCCGGGTTCAGTATCTGATGCTGGTGCACAACTCCGCTCATTGATGATTTCTACAAGATGAGATGCGCGCAAAAATGAAAAAAGGGCCGGTGTTTCCACCGACCCCTTAGAAACTTATGTTCCGATGTTGGTTCGGCTTATTCTGCGGCCTCCGCGACCGGCAGTACGGAAATAAAGGTGCGGCCCTTGAAACCCTTGTGGAATTTCACATTGCCTTCTTCGGTCGCAAAAATGGTATGGTCTTTGCCCATGCCCACGTTCTGGCCCGGCCACCACTTGGTGCCCCGTTGGCGACAGATGATATTGCCAGGTATCACCAATTCACCGCCGAATTTTTTAACGCCAAGACGACGCCCAGCGGAGTCACGACCGTTGCGGGATGAACCGCCTGCTTTTTTATGTGCCATATCGCTTCTCCTTAACCTTTAGCCAATTCTTTGGCCTGTTCGATCCAGCCTTCACGCTCGATCCGACCTTTGAAAGACAGTTTTTCGCCGAACTCTTCAACGTCGGCCTCTGTCCATGCAGCGACCTGAGCGAAGGATGTCACACCAGCGGCGTGCAATTTCTTCTCAAGTGCAGGGCCAACACCGGACAGTTGCTTTAGATCGTCTGCACCGGCGGGTGCTTCAACGGCTGCTGCTTTAGGAGCCGCTTTCTTGGCAGCCTTTTTAGGAGCTGCTGCAACCACAGCTGCAACTGCTGCCGTTCCACCCAGAGCCGCAGCAACACCGGATTTACCAGCGCCAGAGGCCAGAATATCGGTGATGCGCACAACAGTCAGTTGCTGACGGTGGCCTTTTTTGCGTTGCGACGAGTGCTTACGACGCCGTTTAACATAGTTGATAACCTTGGGGCCTTTGGCCTGCTCAAGGATTTCTGCCTGCACAGCAGCATCAGCCACCATCGGCGCACCAACAGTCACGGTGTCGCCACCGAGCATCAAAACTTCGTTGAATTGTACGGTTTCACCCGCTTCGCCTTGCAGCTTTTCCAGCTTCAAAACGTCTCCGGCTGCAACTTTATATTGCTTACCGCCGGTTTTCAGAACTGCGAACATCTGTTCACTTCCTTTAAGTACCGCGTTCTTTGGCCCCCTTTTCAGGTGTTTATGGGTTCCCCCGCCTCGAACAGCGCGCCCGTTTGGACGACATTAAAAACAACCCGCGCGATAAAAATCGGGCAGGAAGGCGGCTTATCCGCATTTCCGCCCAAGGTGTCAAGTCATTTCGGCGACCCCCACCAAAACCTCAAAACAGAGCGGTAGAACCTAAATCAGCCGCCAATTGGTTCAACATTCCACCCCGCGCTATTCTCGCAAAACGATTGCCGCCACATACGTTTAGAGTCGAACTGCCCACCGCGCACCCGATCAGAGAAAGAAATCCTGCCCCTTCCTCCACAGCATTATCCGTTTATTCTCTATCACCTGCCCCCAAGTAAGGGTTCTAGTGATAAAAAATCAGCACCGATAGATTCCACCAAAACCGCTTGCGCAAGCGCCACACACCGCATAAATACCCCACAAGGAGAGGTGCCGGAGTGGTCGAACGGGGCGGTCTCGAAAACCGTTGAGGGTGCAAGCCTTCCCAGGGTTCGAATCCCTGTCTCTCCGCCACTATCTATTTGATAATATTGCATTTTTAAAGAAATTTTTAGCATCAGATGCGGCGACTCTTTACCCAAAATCCGCTCTGGTTTACTCTTGCACAACCCTTACACAAAATGACACATTTTGGAGGCGCGTGGAGAATGGCCGAAAAACACTCTATTCTGGGTGGAAAAGTTCACGTCCACATGCGGTCCGGCAGCCCCATTTGGCAGTGTTCGGTGTACTTGGGTGTGAATAGTATCCGTCTTAATCAAGCTTTAATTTGTGTCCACATACGATCCTGTTTTATCAAGGCGTTTGCCAGCAGGATAAGCTAAAGCATGATGGCCGTAAAGGCAACTTTCGCGGGTTTTCCTGCATCGATGAGGCGCTCATAAACCAATTGACCCATTTGAGAGTTTCCCACTCGACCGCAGCCATTATTTTCCACGGGCCAAGGCATTGAAGCGGTCCTGCTTTTCCGAACAGGTTTGCGGCTGAGTTAAGGTGTATTGGGTTTGGTTATCATGCCGCGTTCTTCATCTCATTTCTTCCAAAGTATGCCTCGTCGGGTGTTCGCTTTTCA
>JAHRVG010000032.1 GCA_019090795.1 Paracoccaceae bacterium
ACCCTAGAGTTCGTCGGCAGCGTCAGATGTGTATAAGAGACAGGGGCAAGGGGTCTATGGCCTGAGCGTTGGGGTTATGACCCAGCCACCACCGCGACATATTCCAACCTGCCGGCAAACCGGGGGGTTACAATGGACCGGTTGAGATATTCTTTTTCGGTAATTCTCGACAAACCGCCAAAACCTGGAACAAACGGATAGGAAGACTCGACAATGATCACGGTTTCGCCGGTTGACAGGATTGGAATATCCTCAGTGGGCAGATCGCTCAGGGTTGCGTAAACACTGTTGCCATTTGTTGATCTTGACCAGTCTATTCTGATGCTGTCGAAGTTTTCTGTGACGCTGGTAACCCGTAAATAGGTGTCCCCATCAGCGGCCCCCATAACCGCATCAAAAATATTGTTCAGGTCTTTAATTTCTGTATCACCAATCTCGGTATAACGAGAAATGATGTCGCTTACCGTGAACGTTATATTCTGCGCATCCCGATATTTTTTAAATGAATCAAAAAACGTGTAGCTGGCCACGAACATGAGGGCGAAAAGAGGCATTATGATGACAAATTCTGCTGTGACCGTTCCGCGATCATTCCGCGCAAAACCGAACAGTTTTTGTTTTATGAACTTTATCATGGTCTACTCCGGTTCATTTAGGAATGCAGATTTGGCGTGTAGCATCAGGCCGCCACTTTCGTCTGTGGTGAAATCAATGCCGATCGTGGTGTTGGCCAGCAAGGGGTCAACAACCATACAGGCACGCAGAAAGACGACCTCTCCGCGTGAGCCAGTGTCAAAAGAGGTTACGGGCGTCACGCTGTCGGCACGGTTTACACAACTGATAGACGAGTTGGGGATATCGGCCGCAGTCGCAATAGGGGTCAGTTCCAGCACAAGTGATTCATTGCAATCGGCGAAGATCAGGGCTTTGTCGCAGACGGCACTCGTGATGTAGTTCTGGGTGAAGCTCTCGCTATCCGATAGCCGCATTTCACGCACCGTCATATCCAGTGCCCGGTCTAGCATCATCTGTTGGATCATGACGTAGCCAATTTCAAACATCCAGAAAAAGGAGGCCAACAGCACGGGTGATATAATAAGGAATTCAACTGTCGAAGTCCCTTGCTCATCCCGCGCAAAGCTGCGCAGCCGCCGCATTTTTTCAGCAAGCCAGATCATTGTGTCAGCTTCAGTTTGTTGATGGCACCGGCAATCGAGGCAAAGGTGTTGCTGATGTCCAGTCCCTCGGAGTCATAGAAGTGGCTCTTGCTGCTGGCACAGGTTTTCATCACGGCCCAGCCATTTTTGGGGGAATCAAAACCAATGCTGAAGATCACAATTCCAGTGTCTTTGGCTACGCGGCAAAGTTCCAGCATCCGGCTGTTGGCACTGCTGCCCACAATCGTTGGCTCTTCGGCATCCCGCATGGCAACATATGTCGGGGTATCATGGGCCTTGAAGAAATATTCAGCATGTTTACCCACCGAGAAAGTGTTCCAAACTTCGGTGTAGCTTAAATTTATCGCTGCGTCGCCACCTTCAGGAGCATCCTGCAGGTTGCCGTTCGACGGAACAAAATACTTACCAAGTTTGGGCAACCAGGCCGAATAAACACCCGCCGCATCGACGTAAATATAGGAATTGCCGGATTTATATTCTGGTTTGATATCCCACTGCCGTGTATTGTCACCGTCGGTCATGATAACGATCACTTTCATCGTCTCACTGTCGTTAAAGTTATAGGGGCGACCGGCGAAGGCTGAATCGACCTCACCACTGGCGATCAGGTTGGTCACGACGCCTTGTGTCCCTGGATCAAGCAAGGCTGTTGCCCAGCGTAACCCCAAGTCAATTGCGGTTGTGCCACCGGCTGTTAATCCGTCAATCATCGAATGCAATGCGGTTTCGTCCTGAGACAGAGGCACAACATTTTTACCATCACCTGCAACCGGACAGATCGGGTTGTGGATCGGTGTATCCTCTGATCCCGAAGAATCATAATGTGCCTGACGGTTCAATGAAACAGTGGTTGAAAGCGCGGTCGAATCAAACATTGAAATCGGAAACCGAACACAGGTCGAATAATCGTGCTCGGAAGTAATGTTATATTGTGAGGCCAGCCCGTCTCCTAGGCTGACAAAGCCGGCGAAGGGAACCACGGAGATGGATGTCGCATTGGCACTTTCACTTGTCAGCATCGAGGATACAAATTCCTTGGACGCGGTTTTGAGGTTTTCCAGACGCAAGGATTCGTTCATAGATTCCGAAATATCAAGAACCAGCGAAATTTCGACGGCCTGAATTTTTTCCTCTGCGGTGGCTGATGCGCTTGCAGTAAGCGTATCAATCCCCAGCATTTTCAGGAAATAAGTATCAATTGTAGAGCTGATATCAACGGAGACGGACCGTGTGCCGGAACTGATACTTGAACTAGAAAGGTAGGTCACTTCACCAAAAATCGTGGACTTATCCAGATAATCGGCAACCACCGCGTCGGGAGTGCTGTCCTGTTTCAGGGATGCTGCGGCAAGCGCCGCGCGGTCTGCGTTATACTGAACCTGACTGCGAATAGTTTCATGGCGCATGAAATCTACCGCGGTCCCTCCAGCGATCAACATCATGAGAAAAACCATCAGAGCGAATACTGTCACGGATCCGTCCTGGTTTTTCCCAAATTTCCGCAGCGGAGCGGGAGTTGCGAAATGCGTCGTTTCTGTGTTCATAACATCACCTCATGGTCGGAAATTGAACGGGGATATTGTCAATTTCATAACGGCAAGATTGCCACTGATCGCTGAACTCTCTACGAAATAAGGTGTATTAAAAAGAACGGGTCCTTTATGAACTGCGAACAGGGTTAGATTTGGGAAGAAAAAGGGTTAAATAAAGACAAATCAAAAAAAATGGATGTAATTTTTTCGAAAATTTGGAAAAGGTAGCCGACCAGTATTTCTGAAAGCCCTGTCCGGTCCCGCCGTGTTTTAAATCAGCCGAATAGCCAAATACACTGATAAGCCCAGATTCATGGCCCGTGTTTAGCCGAGGCTATTGACGGCGCAAAGAAACTATTGTGCGGTGCGGGGGGTGATTTTGGCCCGGATTTCGGCACCCAATTTGTGACGTGCCTGTTCCATGTCATGGTCAAGTTGCAACTGCACCCAGAAATCGGGAGCGGTGCTGAAATAGCGGGCAAGGCGCAGGGAAAGTTCGACGCCAACCGGGGTTTCGCCTTTAAGAAGGGCGTGAATGGTGTCGAGTGAAATGCCAATGTTCTTTGACAGATCAACCGCAGTGATTTTCAGCGGCTTGAGATATTCCTTGTCCAGAATGCTGCCCGGTGGCGGGCAGAGAAATACCGGTTCCTGTGTTTTCTTGGCGGGGGGGAGAATCTGTACTTCTGTTGGATAGCCTGCTGCCTTCCAGGCGTCCAGACCGCCGGTCAGGTGAATGGCACCGGGGTGGCCCTCGCCAAGCAGCATTTTTCCAGCAGCCTCTGATCTCTTGCCGATAGCACAATGCAGCACCACATTCTTGCCGGGGATGACGGGAAAGATTTCCGGGTCAAACGAGGACATCGGTAACAATAAGGCACCCGCAATGTGTTCCAATTCAAATTCCGAGGTTTCCCGCACATCCACCAGCACGATCTCATTGCGATCATACCAATCCTTGACGGTTTTGGCGTCGGCACTTTCGACTATCTTGGACACGGGTTTCCCTTTCGCTGTGGCTGCGCTCTGTCTGGCATAAAAGTAGCCGGACCAAAGTGCAATGATTGAAAGCTGTGTGGAACAGATTAAACTGGCCGGGAAAGTAACGAAAAACTAAGGGAATCACCTTATGCGATATGTACACACAATGGTTCGCGTCACTGATATTGACGCATCCCTGCATTTCTGGTGCGATTTGATAGGGCTGAAACAGGTGCGGCGCAATGATTACGAGGAGGGGCAGTTCTCGCTAATTTTTCTGGCCGCCCCGAGTGATCTACCCAGATCCGAGGCGGAACACGCACCAGAGCTGGAGCTGACTTTTAATTGGGGCAGCGAAGAAGTATATGAAACCGGACGCAGTTGGGGGCATCTGGCATATCGTGTCGATGATATTTATGCAGCTTGCCAAAAGCTGATGGACGGGGGCGTCACCATTAACCGCCCGCCACGCGATGGGCGGATGGCGTTTATAAAATCACCGGACAATGTGTCGATAGAATTGTTGCAAGAAGGCGAAAGCCTGCCCCCACAGGAGCCTTGGGCCTCAATGGAGAATACCGGAGACTGGTAGATGGCGTTCAAGCGGGGCTGGACCCGGTAAATAAGGCGGTAAAAGTGGCAATTTACTGTAGAAATCTGGTGCATGCGGTCGACTTGCTGGCCCATTCCAGTGTTTTGCAAACACCCCGAGGTATTGCCACAATATGCGGTGTCAGGGATTGTAACAATCACCTCGCAAAAGCTTTATTGGCAATCAACGCGCAGGTTCAGTATTGCTGGTGTCGGGTTGATCGAAAAGGTTCGGGTATGCGCAAGTTTTTTACATCTCTGGTCGTTGCTACATTGGGCTGGGTGCCATTGGCATCGGCGCAATCCTCTGTTGTGGTGGTGGAGTTGTATACCTCGCAAGGCTGCTCATCCTGTCCTGCGGCAGATATGATCCTAAGCGAAATTGCCCCGCGCGACGATATTATCGCACTGGGCCTGCATGTGGATTACTGGGATTATCTGGGCTGGCGTGATGCGTTGGCGCGACCCGAGTTTACCATGCGGCAAGAGATTTATAACACGGTTCTCAAAAGCCGATATCGCCTTGTGACGCCGCAAATGATTATGCAAGGGCGCGATTATGTGGCGGGGCCAAAGCGGCGCAAGATATTGGAATATATCGAAATGCTGCACAATATGCCTGAAAATGCTGCACTGGAAATCACTCGCGAGGGGGCGCAGATGCGTATATCTTTGGCCCCTTTGGCAGGCCGGAATACAGATGCCGCCGTGCTGCATATTGTGCGCTATACCCCAAATGTCGAAGTGATGATCAAGGGCGGCGAAAATCGCGGCCGCACGGTACAATACACAAATATCGTGACCCGGTGGGATACTGTTGCTGAATGGGACGGTCAGGCGCAAATGCAGCTCTCGCAAGAAGTTGCCGCAAATGAACACGTTGCGGTAATCCTGCAAGCCAAAGGCAACGGGCCGATATTGGTGGCGCGACGTTTGGACTAGGGAAAATCTGATTTATCGCTGACAAGAACCCTTTCAACGGTGCACAAAAACCTCACGATACCAGACATAGATACCGGCCCCGACGATTATCGTGCCGCCAAGGATGACGTTACTGCCGGGGACTTCGGCGAATAACAAAAAGCCCCACAGCGCATTAAATAGCAATCCGATATAGGTGAACGGGGCAAGGTAGGAGGCTTCGGTTATGGTAAATGCGCGGATTAAAAGATAGTGCCCGATACCACCAATTGCCCCTAGCGCGACCATTTTTGTCGCATCAATTGCGTTTGGATTTGTCCAGAACAAAGGCACAATTGCGCTGCTGATCAGGGTGCCGATCAGGGCGGTATAAAGGAAACTGGTCCACGGGCTTTCCTCTTGCCCCAGAAACCGTGTTGAAATGGCATAGCCTGCGAAACACGTCGCGGCGAAGGCGGGCAGCAGGGCGTAGAGGGTGAAGCTGTCTGCACCTGGGCGGATGATGATCAAGGCCCCGACAAAACCAAAGGCCACGGAAATCCAGCGGCGCAGGCCAACGGTTTCGCGCAATATGAAGAAGGCCATGATGGTGATGACCAAAGGTCCGATTTCAAAGGTGGCGGTGGCGGTGGCCAGAGGCATCAGAGAAATCGATGTGAAAAACCCCATGGTAGCGGCGAACAGGAAACCAGAGCGCACCAGTTGCATCGGCAGTTGGCGAGTGCGCAGCAGTTTTTTTAGGCGCGGAGCAAGCAAGGTAAAGGCTAAGAGGGTCTGGCTGGCATATCGCGCCCAGACAATTTGAAACGGGTGGTGGTTCGCACTGAGGGATTTGGCCAATGTATCCATGATTGAAAACAAAAATACCGCAGTAACCATCAGCGCAGCACCTTTGGCAAGGCTGGCCGTATTTAATTTGGATGTATTCATTTTTGGGGCGCAAGGCGGGTGACGCCGATCATGCTATCGCGGGTTATCAGTGCTGCTAGGTCGGTTTCGTCCAGTTTTTCAGTGCCCTTGGGGCGGGCAGGAACCACCAGATAGCGCATATCGGCGGTGCTGTCGTGGACACGAATTTGTACATTGTCTGCCAGCTCGGTGCCAAATTCACGCAACACCGCGCGTGGGGTTTTGACCACCCGCGAGCGATAGGCGCGCTGCTTGTACCAATCGGGTGGCAACCCCAACAGGTTGCGCGGATAACATGAGCACAAGGTGCAAACGACAACGTTGTGGATCTGATCGGTATTTTCCACCGCAATCAGCCTCAGGGCGCCGGGATCAAAGCCCATTTCAGCGATTGCCGCAGTGCCATCCGCCATCAGGCGCGCGCGGTAACCGGGATCAACCCAGGCGCGTGCCACTACTTTGGCTCCGTCTGCAGGTGAGCGTCGGTCCATTTGTTCAATGGTACGGGTAATTTCCTGAGGCGTCACCACACCTTTTTCAATCAGCAGCTCGCGCATCGCAATTTCCATAGTCTGCCAATAGGTTAGCTTGGCATCCTGATCCTTGCGGTAAGGATGGCCAGAGGGGCTGAGCTGGTCGCCATGGCTGTGATCGTGAATGTGGTTATGCTCGTGATCATGGGGCATTTGTCGGCTCCAGCCAGTGTTCATAGATTTCCGCTTCGATTGTATCGTCGGGGGATTCGCATTCTGTGCCCCATACTTCAGCCATGGTAAAGCGGACGCGCAACAATTCCTTGAGGTCACCCTTTAGCCCGTAGGCCTGTTGCTCGGGGTTGCCAAACTGGCCCAGACTACGCTCGATTTTACCGCATTTTCCGCGCAGATAAAACGGGGCGCGCACATGTCCGGGCGGGTACCATTCCTTGACCCTGACACTGGCTTGCACAGCCTTCACGACCCGGTACAATCGCCATAGGTTTCGCCGCGTCGCGCCACCTGTTCCATTTTTCGGGCCAGTTCTTCCAGCGAATAACTGCCCGCCTCGATCAGGTTCTGGTTAACTGAGGAAACCCAGCGATCATAATAGCCGAGGTTTTCGTAATCCTCGGGCGCCATATCCTCAACACAGCGGCGCAGGCCGTCAACGGTGAACAGACCCTTGGCCGACGTCAGCACCATCAGCGCATCTACCCGCTTTTCCCAGAGGGCGAAATCTTGGTCTTCGGGGACGACCGGACCGGCATCAAGGCCGCCCATATCGTGCCAACGTCTAAGTTTATTTTCCATTGCGCCAGTTTAGGCTTGAAAGGCCTGGGGGGCAATTGGAATTTGAGCGGCTCTATCCTGCGGTCGCCCTGAGGAATTACCGGATTTTATTGATATGGCCCATTTTGCGGCCGGGTTTGGCTTCGGCTTTGCCATAGAGGTGCAGCCCGACGCTTGCATCGGCACAGAGGGCGGCGACATCGTTGACTTCTTGGCCAATCAGGTTGGTCATGGTCACATCGGAGTGGCGTTGTCCGTCGCCCAAGGGCCAGCCGGAGATTGCGCGGATGTGCTGTTCGAACTGGTCTATGGTGCAGCCATTTTGTGTCCAGTGACCGGAATTATGCACGCGCGGGGCGATTTCATTGACCAAGAGACCTTGCGGCGTGACGAAAAGCTCTACCCCCATAACCCCGACGTAATCCAGCGCGTTGAGGATTTGGCCGGTGAGGATCACCGCGTCCATCTGCTGGGCGTGGGACAGTTCAGCGGGGATTGTTGTTGTGTGCAAAATGCCGTCGCGGTGCACGTTCTGGCCCGGATCATAGCAGACCACGGAACCGTCCAGGGCACGGGCGCCGATCACCGATACCTCGATGCTGAAATCGACAAAACCTTCCAACACGCAGCGAGTCATGCCCAATTCTTCCCATGCCTTTTGCCCGTCAACCGCTGTTTTCAGGCGCGACTGGCCTTTGCCATCATAGCCAAAGCGTCGGGTTTTCAGGATTGAGGGTGCGCCAATTTTGCCAACAGCGGCTTGCAGACCAGCGGCAGTTTCCACGTTAGCATAGGGGGCGCATTTCAGGCCAAGTGCGGTCAGGAAATCTTTCTCGCTGATGCGATCCTGCGAGGTGGCCAGCGCTTTGCGGTTGGGCAAGACCGGGCGGATTTCCTCAAGCGCGTCGAGCGCTTCGGCAGGGATGTTTTCAAACTCGAATGTGATTACGTCGACGCTGGTGGCAAAGGTTTTTAGTGCTTCCAAATCGGAATAGGCCGCAGTGGTGATGCGGTGGGCAACCTGACCCGCAGGCGGGTTTGCACCGGGTTCAAATATGTGGGTCTTAAAGCCAAGACGCGAGGCGGCGACAGAGAGCATCCGGCCCAGTTGCCCCCCCCCCAGAATACCGATGGTTGAACCGCTTGGAAGGGGATTAATCGTCATGGGGTTCATCCGGAATACTGTCGGAAAGGGCCTGACGCCAGGCCTCTAGGCGGCCAGCCAAGTCACTGTCTTGATTGGCCAAAATTGCGGCGGCCATCAGGCCCGCATTGGCAGCCCCGGCGGCACCGATGGCCATGGTCCCCACGGGAAAACCCTTGGGCATTTGCACGATGGAATAGAGGCTGTCCACGCCAGACAAGGCGCGGGTTTGCACCGGCACGCCCAGCACCGGTACGCGGGTTTTGCTGGCCAGCATCCCGGGCAGATGCGCCGCGCCGCCCGCACCGGCGATGATCACTTGCAGGCCTTTTTCCACCGCTGATTTACCATAAGCCCACAGGCGATCGGGGGTGCGGTGGGCAGAAACAATCTTGACCTCATGCGCCACGCCCAGCTCGTCCAGCATAAGGCTGGCCTGTTTCATTGTGGGCCAATCGGACTGGCTGCCCATTACGATACCGACTTTGATTTGGCTCATGGTGATTCCCTGACGCTTTGGAAAGCAGGCAATATAGCGACTGACATTTTTTACGCAATAATATCGGGCGTCAATTCGTCCTCGATGCGGGCAATCTGGTCTTTGAGTGCCAGTTTTTGTCGCTTTAGCCGTTGCAACGTCAGCACATCGCCGCGCGTGGTTTCATGCAAGGCATGGATTGCATCATCCAGATCCCGATGTTCGTGGCGTTTAATCTCCAGCGTAACACGCAGAACTTCTTTGTGGTTCATTTGGCTGGAATTTTTCATGGGCCACCTGTGTTCGGGATTTGGCTTGTGTTTACACCCGTTTGACGTTTGCGCAAAGGCCACAAACCTCTGAAACACAGTTTCCCCTTGAGAAATCACCAAGGCGCGCCCATATTAACGATAGGGCTGCCGCAAACGGGGCCTGAACAACACAAGTCGCTTTGCTGAAGGGCTTTACACATGACTAAAATATCTTTTGCCTCCCACCCCTTTCTTTTGGGGTTTGAGCAGTTGGACAGGCTGGTGGAACGCACCGCTAAATCCGGCAATGAGGGTTATCCGCCTTATAACATTGAACAAAGCAGTGATCATACTTATCGTATCACGCTTGCCGTTGCGGGGTTTCATGAAGAAGATCTCTCTATTACGCTGGAAAATGCCCAGTTAGTGATCCGTGGGCGGCAAGTGGATGATAGCGACGGGCGTTTATTCCTGCATCGTGGGATCGCAGCACGCCAGTTCCAGCGCAGTTTTGTACTGGCCGAAGGCGTTGAAGTTTCCGGTGCTTCAATGGAAAACGGCTTGCTGCATGTTGAATTGCAGCAGATGACACCGGAAACCGTGGTTCAAACCATCGAAATCAGTAAAAAATAGGAGGCAGACATGCATATACAGTTTAATTTTCCGGATCAGGATAAAGACCATATCGTTTATGTGCGTTTGGTTGATCTTGCTGACTTGCCCGAGGAAGTCCAGGAGCAGATTGACGGTGATGGGCCGGTTTACGCCATCCACACCGGGGATGGCGAACGCATTGCACTGGCACGGGATCGTAACCTTGCTTTTGCTTTGGCGCGTACCAACGAGATGGTGCCTGTTAGCGTTCACTAAAGGGTAGTCGAGAGCAAAGTCGACACGCTAACGAAAAAGGCCGGGGCTTAACCCCGGCCCTGAATTGGTTTGGCCACGCCTAGTTGGCGGAAATCAGCCCCATGCTTTCGAGCTTTAACAGTACCTGATGGGCTCAGTTGTCAACATCCACATTTTCGGTGTCGATGCTGAGTTCGGCATTTGCTGGCACATCGTATGGGTCAGAAATACCTGTGAATTCCTTGATCTTGCCAGCGCGCGCCAGTTTGTACAGGCCTTTGCGGTCACGGCGTTCGCATTCCTCAATTGAGGTTGCTACATGGACCTCGATGAAAGCACCAAACTGGGCAATGTCTTCACGAACCGCACGCCGTGTGGTCGCATAAGGCGCAATTGGTGCGCAAATCGCGATGCCACCGTTTTTGGTGATTTCTGAGGCAACATAACCAATGCGGCGAATGTTCAGATCGCGGTGCTCTTTGGAAAAACCCAGCTCGGAAGACAGGTTTTTACGCACCAGATCACCATCGAGAAGCGTTACAGGACGCCCCCCCATTTCCATTAATTTCACCATCAATGCATTGGCGATCGTAGATTTTCCTGAACCGGAAAAGCCGGTGAAAAACACGGTGAACCCCTGTTTATGGCGGGGTGGTTTGGTTTTGCGCAGTTCTTCCACTACTTTGGGGAAAGAGAACCATTCTGGAATTTCCAGACCCTCCGAGAGACGGCGGCGCAATTCGGTGCCGGAAATATTCAGCACGGTTGCTCCATCCTCGACTTCATCAGCCGGTTCGTATTGGGCACGTTCCTGCACATAAACCATGTGTTTGAAATCGACCATTTCGATGCCCATTTCATCGGCATGTTTCTTAAACAACTCCTGGGCATCGTAAGGGCCGTAGAAATCTTCGCCTGCCGAATTTTTACCCGGTCCAGCGTGATCGCGGCCCACAATGATATGGGTGCAGCCGTGGTTTTTGCGGATCAACCCATGCCAGACCGCCTCGCGCGGGCCGGCCATGCGCATCGCCAGATTCAGCAGCGACATGGATGTCGTTGAGGAAGGGTATTGATCAAGCACAGCCTCGTAACAGCGCACGCGGGTAAAGTGGTCAATATCGCCCGGTTTTGTCAGGCCAACTACCGGATGGATCAGCAGGTTGGCCTCTGCGTCTTTGGCGGCGCGAAACGTCAGTTCCTGATGGGCGCGATGCAGCGGGTTACGGGTTTGAAAGGCCACAATTTTGCGCCAGCCCATTTTGCGGAAATAGGCGCGCAGCTCGTTCGGGGTATTGCGCAGACCACGGAAATCATAATGCACAGGCTGTTGAATGCCGGTGATCGGGCCACCCAGATAAACCGGGCCAGCGGTATTGTGCAGGTAGTTAACAGCCGGGTGGGCATCGTCGTCAGCGCCAAAAACTTTGGCAGCTTCGTTTGATTTGTTCGGCGTCCAATTGTCGGTTACCGACATGATCGCCAGAATTACACCCTCTGGATCGCGCAGGGCGATATCGGTTCCGGGTTTGATTTCGTCGCCAAATGCTTGCGACACATCCAGTGTAATCGGCATCGGCCACAGCGAGCCGTCGCTCAGGTGCATATTTTCGACGACACCGTCGTAGTCTTCTTGAGACAAAAAACCTTTGAGCGGGTTGAACCCGCCGTTCATTAGCAATTCCAGATCGCAGACCTGACGTGCGTTCAGATCCCAGGACGGCAATTCCGCCGCTTCGAGCTTCAGCTTTTCAGCACTATCGTAGGAAACAAAAAGCTCGGGAATAGGAGCCAGATTTGGTTGATACATTTTTGCCTCTTTTTGAGTTACCCGATTGGGGTGATTTGTGTTCAATTGCCCGCGTCATACACCGCTGTTCTACTTTTGCAAGCCGAACCCTCACATGCGAATAAAAAGCGACATTAATACGCCGAAACTGCGGGTTATTGGTCTAAAGTGGCCGGAAAACGGGCCTTTTCGCTGATATTATTCTTCGCCTGCCAAGAACCGTTCAACCTCTAGTGCAGCCATACAGCCCATGCCGGCAGAAGTGACGGCCTGACGATATTGATGATCGGTCAAATCTCCGGCTGCGAAAACGCCGGGGACAGAGGTGGCTGTGCTGTCCGGTTTGGTTTTGACATAACCGCCCATGTGGGTTTCCAGTGTATCTATTACCAGCTCATTTGCAGGGGCGTGGCCGATGGCGACAAAAACGCCTTTGCAAGGGATTTCACTGATTTCACCGGTTTTGGTGTGTTTGACCTTAACACCAGTGACACCGCGCGGGTTTTCATCCCCCAGAACCTCGTGCAATTCGTGGAACCAAAGCGGTTCGATCTTAGGGTTTCTCATTAACCGATCTGCAAGGATTTTCTCGCTCCGCAGTTCGTCGCGGCGGTGGATCAGGGTGACCTTGGAGGCAAAATTAGTCAGGAACAGGGCTTCCTCTACTGCTGTATTCCCGCCGCCAATCACCACGATTTCTTGCCCGCGATAAAAGAACCCGTCGCAGGTGGCACAAGCAGAAACGCCGAATCCCTTAAATTTTTCCTCGGATTCCAGGCCCAGCCAGCGCGCCCGCGCACCGGTTGCTAGAATTATCGCATCCGCCGTATAGGTGATGCCGCTGTCGCCTTGTGCGGTGAACGGGCGTTTGGACAGGTCAAGATCGGTGATGATGTCACCGATGATTTCGGTGCCCATGGCTTTGGCGTGGGCTTCCATGCGGATCATCAGATCAGGGCCTTGCACTTCGGTGTCACCGGGCCAGTTTTCCACCTCGGTGGTTGTAGTCAATTGTCCCCCTGGTTCGATGCCTTGCACGAGAATCGGTTCCAGCATGGCGCGTGATCCATAGATGCCTGCGGTGTAACCCGCAGGTCCGGAGCCGATGATCAACAGGCGGGTGTGGCGGGTATCTGACATGGCGGTTCTTTCTGGTCTGGACTGTGTTGCGCCTTATATAGGTTGATTGGCGTGCAAGGAACAGTACCGGATTCCGTCTTGTGATGCCCTTTCTTGGCATAAGCGTGAAATAATATTGCGCTGAGGGTGGAGTTTGAGTAATTTGCCGCAACAAAAGGGAATCCCACATGCCGACTATCAAGCTCGATCCAATTGATCGGAAAATTCTGGCCGAACTGCAGGACGATGGTCGTATGACCAACGTGGAACTGGCCAAAAGAGTCGGGATTTCTGCGCCTCCCTGCCTGAGACGGGTGCGCACGCTTGAGGAAAACGGCTTTATCAACGGCTATCACGCGCGTGTTGATGCGCGCGAACTGGGGTTTGAAGTGCAGGTTTTCGCCATGGTAGGGCTGCATTCGCAGGCGGAGGCAGACCTGTCAGCCTTTGAGGAGCAGTGCCGGGGGTGGCCGCTGGTGCGTGAATGCCATATGTTGAATGGCGAAATTGATTTCATTTTGAAATGTGTGTCACCGGACTTAACAACGTTTCAGACTTTCCTGACCCATGAACTAACCGCTGCGGAAAATGTTGCGAGTGTAAAAACATCGCTGGTCATCCGCGGGGCCAAAGACCTACCGGGGGTTCCCTTTAGCGTCCTAGAAGAACGCTCACTGCAGGAATAGCGGTTTGGCACCCTGATGCGGGAGCCAAAAGCGGTGTTATTTCTTTTTGGGTGGCGCGGCCTTGGCGGCTTCTTCGAGAACCCATTTCATCCAACGGCTTTTTCTGGTCATTTGCTCGATCCTTTTGTTTGTGCGTTAAACCTAGGCTTGAAAAGGGGCCAAAAAATTGCGGATTTGGGGAGGTTTTGCGTCTTTCTGGCATGTTTACCGGCTAAATAGGGCAGGGTAATACCCTAATAATTCAGGTGTATAACCAAAGGGTTAACAGGTAAAATTGTCACAATTTTTTACTGCGAGCCACCCAGTTTCGCCGCGCCTGCGCCATATTCTAATCTAGAACAATTGCCGAAATCTGCCGCCCGTAGTCGGGTTCGCCACGATGCGTTGTGCGGCGATAAGAATAGAATCGATTCTCTTCACTGTAGGTGCAGTGACTGGTCCAGTTGGCTTGCCCGATCTGCTCCTGCCGCAGTTTGTGCAAGCAAAATCGTGGTAAATCAAATTGATAGCGGTCGCCTTCACCTTGCGCAAAAAAACTGGTGAACTGCATATCCAGCGCGATGAACTCTTCCAGAAACTCCTGTCCGACCTCATAGGCTTTCTGGCTGATACAGGGCCCGATGCTGGCGTGAATGCTTTGACGATCCGCGCCAAGTGCCTCCATGGCGGTGATCACAGTGGCGATCACCCCGCCAAGCGCCCCCTGCCAACCCGCATGTGCTGCACCAATAACTCCGGCTTTGCTATCCTCAAATAGGATCGGTGCACAATCCGCGGTTAAAATGCCAAGGGCCAGCCCTTTCTGGCTTGTGACCAGCGCGTCCCCCTTGGGTTTTGGGTGATCGGCGGAAAATGGGGATGCCACGGTAATCACTTCGGCTGAATGTACCTGATGAACCGTCAGCAAATTTTTATCGGCCACGCCCAGTGACTCTGCGACCAAGTGCCGGTTTAGCTGCACGACCTCGTCCTGATCACTGGATCCCGGACCACAATTCAACCCAGCGAAAATACCCGAGGAAATACCGCCTTTACGGGTAAAGAACCCGTGGCGGGCAGCAATCGCATCTGAGGTGATGATTTCAAGTGTCATGGGGGAAACCCGGCGGCAAAGCAGCGCCCTTTGGCGTGATTGCGAGGGCCTTGAACAGCTTCCCCATTTCCTTTGGGTGCGTCAAGCGCCGATGCGCAGCGATATGGTCGGTAAGGGCCTGATCGCGCAAATTCGCCGCGAGATCTTGTGCGCGCGCGGTAATGCCGAGCTGTTCCAGCAGTAGCCCTTGGGGGATCATTGCGCTGGTTTGGGCAAAGGGTCGGGCGGCCAGTGCAAGTGCTTGAAAATCCACATGCGCCGTCAGATCTGAGGTGCCGGGGTGATCCAGTGGTTCAACCTTTTGATGCCGCCGCAGGGCTTGCAAACTATCGCCATTGCTGCCCCAGTCACCATAGTCAAACACCAGCGCACAGCCGCCATTAGCGGCAATTTGGCGGGCAACGTCTGCCATGATGGCATTGGCGGCGGGGCATATTTCAACCACCGCGCCGATTGGGGCGTCTTTTGGCAATTCCTGCCCCAGCAGGCCCGCAGGTTTTAAGGCAAAGCACAGGGTGTCCTTTTCCACTGCAACCAACTGTTCCTGCCATTCAGTTGTTGCCCGCACGAATTGACGTATGGGCAGGCAGTCGAAAAACTCATTGGCCAGCAGGAACAGCGGCATGGCAGGTAATTCGGTGACGTCAGAAACCCATTTAGGTTTGAAATCTGCTAGTTCAATGCGCTGCTTCGCCATCATAGAAGGACTTATATCGCAAATGTGCAATTGCATTGCCTTGTGAAATCCGGTGACACCCTTGGTGGCGCGCAGGACATCTGTCATTAATTGCCCGCTTCCCGCTCCGAGTTCTGCAAGACAAAAAGGCGTGGGCGCACCTTGATCCAGCCAGTTTTGCGCCAGTGCCAACCCGAGCATTTCACCAAACATCTGGCTGACCTCTGGCGCCGTGATGAAATCCCCCGCCTCCCCCAGCGGTGCAGCGTTGGTGTAATATCCAAGCGTCGGATGATACAGGCATTGATTCATGTATTCGGCGATGGTGATCGGCCCCAAACGGGTGATTTGGCGGATCAGCTCGGCCTGCAAAGCGCTCACGCCCGCGCCCTCGCCACCAACAAAATGCCAATGCCCACAACAATCATCGGCAGCGACAGGATTTGCCCCATGGTCAGGCCCGCGCTGTCCAATTCGGTGCCAAAGCGGATGATGTGGCCCCAGGGGTTGGTGGCGCTGGTGAACTGCGCATCGCTTTGGCGAAAGCCCTCGACGATACTGCGGGCCAGTCCGTAGCCTATGAAAAATACGCCGATCAGTTGCCCCGGAACCTTTAGCGCCCCGCGCCTGTAGGCAAGCCAGCTGATAAGCGCGAACAGCACCACGCCCTCGAGCAAAGCCTCGTAGAGTTGCGATGGGTGGCGGGCGCAAGCAGGTTCGAGCCACCAGATCGGGCAGTCCGGCGCATAGGGGAAAACGACCCCCCAATCGACGGTGGTGGGGCGGCCCCACAGTTCGCCGTTGATGAAATTGGCAATGCGACCAAGTCCAAGGCCGATCGGCACTCCCATAGCCAGCAGATCGCCGATGCTCCAGGGCGATAGACTGTGGCGATGGCAATAAATCATCCCCGCCACAATCACCCCTAGAAAACCGCCGTGAAAAGACATGCCGCCCTCCCATACCCGCAGAATCGCCAGGGGGTCGGCTGCGAATTGGCCAAAGTTGTAGAACAGGACGTAGCCAAGCCGCCCGCCCAGAATCACCCCGAGAATCATCCATGTCAGCAGGTCTTCGGAGTGTTGCCGTGTCATCGGTGGGTTTCCCCCTGACCAAAGAGCCGGGCGTCTCAGCGCGCGGTTTATCCACATGAGTGCCAGCAAGAAACCGGCGATATAGGCCAATGCGTACCAGCGGATCGCGAAGGTGAACCCCGCAACATCAAATGAGAATAATACGGGGTCGATGTCGGGGAAGGGGATCAGAGCGAGCATTTGGTGCCTATTCTAGCCGGATTTAGTATTTGCATCGGGCTTGGGGGCGGTGATGTCAACACCCACCCTTGGCATTTGACGTCAGAGTGATCATATAGAGGGCGAGTTAGACATTAAAGGATGCGCGTGATGCAGACCCGTAACAAAATTCTTGACGATATTTCGCAACTGATGACCAACGCCATGGGTGTGGCGCAGGGCGCACGATCTGAAGCGGAAACGGCTGTCAAAAGCATGATGGATCGCTGGCTGGCGGATCGCGATTTTGTCACGCGCGAGGAATTCGATGCGGTGCGCCTGATGGCACAAAAAGCACGCGAGGAGAACGAGACTCTCAAGGCGCGCCTTGATGCGCTGGATGTGATAGCGCAAGCGCAGGCTGCTTCTGGTGATGATAGCAAGGGCCGGTAGCGCTCGATTGACACTGGCTTGCCGAATTATGGTCCAAACCAGTGCGAAGTGATGAATATCAGCAGGTTCTAAAAGTGTTTCTGCGATGACAAATTAACAGGGGTGGTGGGTGAAAACCCGCCGCCTCTGTTCGTTTTGCCGAAAAACTGTGGAAAATCACATATTTCTTGTGGATAGAATTCGCAAAACGCAAAATAATTCTTTACAGAACTCGTTTTTGCGCACACCATATCTAGTAGAGTAGGCGGGAATACCCGCGACAATTAGCGAGATACCCACTTTATAGAGGCTGGAAAGGCCTTGGGTCCGGGAGAACAGGCATGGCAAACACAGATAATTTTCTGGATTTGGGTGAAGCCCATCCAATCGACGTTGTCGAAACGCTTGCCCAGAGCAATGACTGGGCTTTTGACCGGGTCACGGATGACCAGATTGCCATGGCAATTGAGGGGCAGTGGCGCACCTATTCAATCACTTTGGCGTGGTCGGATTATGATGAAACCCTGCGCATGATCTGCACCTTTGATATGGATCCGCCCGAGGATCGCCTACCAACACTTCATGCGGCGCTGAATGACGCCAATGATAAATGCTGGGCTGGCGGGTTTGCGCTCTGGCGGGATCAAAAGCTGATGGTCTACCGCTATGGCTTGTTGCTTGGGGGCGGGGCTATTGCCGCGCCGGAACAGGTAGACCAGATGCTGTCCGCCGCTGTCGCCGCCTGCGAACGGTTTTACCCTGCATTCCAAATGGTGTGCTGGGGCGACAACTCGGTAGAAGCTGCGATGAGTATCGCGATGACCGGTGCCTACGGTCGCGCTTGATTTTCTCCCCCCCCTCCTTCATTGCTTAACCGATGAAAGGCGTTTGCTGTTATTTTTTGGACCGGAAACCACCACCAATCCAAGAGTGGGTGGATACAGATGACTGAAAATGCAAACTGGAAACGCCCAAGCAATAGACGAGGGCTTTTATGACATTGGAACGGGTGAACGCGGGTGGCCTTGTGCTGCTGGGCTGTGGCAAGATGGGGTCTGCCATGTTGCAGGGCTGGCTGGCCGAGGGGGTGGACGTCGGCAGCGTTTATGTGCTGGATCCCTATCCGTCTGACTGGCTGCAAGGATTGGCAGATCAGGGGCTGCATTTGAATGCGGAGTTGCCCGATACCCCTGCGGTTTGCCTGATCGCGGTCAAGCCGCAGATGATGGGAGAGGCACTACCCCGCTTGCAGGGGATGGGGAACGGTTCAACGGCGTTTATCTCAATTGCAGCAGGTATTACGATTGCGGCGTTTGAGGGTATTTTGGGCGCAGACAGCCCGATTATCCGCTCGATTCCTAACACACCAGCGGCGATTGGGCGTGGCATTACCGCACTGATTGGTAACGATAAAATTACGGATGAAGACCTGAAAATGGCCGAGTCCCTGCTGCGGGTTGTAGGACAGACTGTACGTCTGGATGATGAATCACAGATGGATGCGGTAACCGCGGTGTCCGGCTCAGGCCCGGCCTATGTGTTCCACTTGATTGAAGCGCTGGCCGGGGCGGGCGAGGCCGCTGGCCTGCCGGCGGATCTGTCGATGCGGCTGGCCAAGGCTACTGTTGGTGGGGCCGGACAACTGGCTGAGGATGCGCCGGAATCACCGACGCAGTTGCGCATTAACGTAACTTCGCCTGCAGGCACCACCGAGGCAGCACTTAACGTGTTAATGGATGGTGCTAGCGGCTTTCCCATGCTGATGAAAAAGGCCGTCAAGGCAGCGGCGGACCGGGGTCGTGAATTGGGACGGGAATGATGGCAGAGATCAGTTTTGATGACTTTATGAAAGTCGATATCCGCGTTGGGCGTATTACCCGCGCTGAACCTTTTCCCCAAGCTCGCAAACCGGCGATCAAGTTATGGGTCGATTTCGGTGGTACGCTGGGCGAGAAAAAATCCTCGGCCCAGATCACAGATCACTATGACGTGGAAAGCCTAGTCGGGCGTCAGGTCATGGCTGTGGTGAATTTTCCGCCCCGCCAGATTGGGCCAATGCGCTCCGAGGTGTTGGTGTTGGGTGTTTCGGACGCCAAGGGCGGCATTGTATTGTTGGCCCCGGATCAGGAAGTGCCGGTTGGCGCAAGGATGCACTGATGAGCAATCAACCCAGCCTGTTCATTACCCGCCCCTTGCCGACAGAGGTTATTGCGCAGGCGCGTGTTTCTTTTAATGTGACAGTGCGAGAGAGTTCTGCGGCGATGACCTCTGGCGAAATGGCAACGGCTCTTGCCGGTTTTGATGCCATGTTGCCAACCCTTGGTGATCCCTTGGCAGCAACCGCTTTTGACGGTGAAATCCGGTGCAAAATGCTGGCGAACTTTGGGGTTGGCTATAACCATATCGACGTGGCCGCAGCTCAAGCGGCGGGGATTGTGGTGTCTAACACGCCCGGCGCTGTAACCGATGCCACTGCCGATATTGCTGTGATGTTGATGCTGATGGCCGCAAGGCGTGCCTCGGAGGCCGAGGCGATTTTGCGTGCGGGTAACTGGCAAGGGTGGCACCCGACGCAGTTTTTGGGCCTGCATATCAGCGGTAAAACTCTGGGCGTGATTGGTATGGGTCGGATCGGGCAGGCGATTGCGCGGCGCAGTCATTTCGGGTTTGGTATGGATGTGGTGTTTTACAACCGTTCGCAGGTGACAGATTGCGGCATTCCCGGCGCGCGTCAGCTCGAAACGATTGCTGATGTGATGGCGGTGGCGGATGTCGTGACGGTCTGTGTGCCGGGCAGCCCCGAGACCCGCCATCTAATCAATGGGGTAGCCCTTGCTGCAATGCAATCGCATGCGGTGCTGGTGAATACTTCGCGTGGCGATGTCGTGGAGGAGGTCGCGCTGATCGCAGCCCTGCAAAAGGGCGCAATCGCTGGTGCGGGGCTGGATGTATACGAGGACGAACCGGAGGTTCCCGCCGCCCTGATTGCGTTGCCCAATGTCTCTCTTTTACCCCACATCGGCACCAACGCGCTGGAGGTGCGCACCGGTATGGGATTGATGGCGGTAGACAACCTGCGGGCATTTTTTGCCGGTGAAAAAGTTCCGAACAGAGTTTAGAGGCCAGCGCGAATGATTTCGCCGACCCATTGTGGCACCACCTCACTTGCGGGGCCATTGCGTGCTGCGTGAAAATTTGAAGCGCCTTGGCTGGGTTCCAAATTGAGTTCCAAAGTTTGAGCGCCTGCAAGGCGTGCTTGTTGCACGAAACCGGCGGCAGGGTAGACGTTGCCCGAGGTGCCAATCGAGACAAAAAGATCGGCATCCTGCAGGTACAGCTCGATTTTTACCATGTGATAGGGCATTTCGCCAAACCAGACGATATCCGGCCTTGTTGCAGGTTTTGTGCAAGAAGGGCAGGGGGTTTTCGCAAATAATTCTGGGGGAGAGTGCCAATGATAATCGCATATGTGACATTTTGCTTTGCCCATCTCACCGTGCATATGCAGGATATTCTGGCTGCCAGCACGTTCGTGCAGATCATCTACGTTCTGCGTGACGATCAGGACGCTGCCTTTGAAATTCCGTTCCAGATCCGCCAATGCGAAATGGGCCGGGTTGGGCTCTGCCTCGGCACAATTCTTGCGCCTTGCATTGTAGAAGTCATGCACAAGCGCGGGGTTTCTGGCAAAGCCTTCGGGGGTGGCGACTTGTTCCAGCGGGTATTGTTCCCACAGGCCCCCGGCATCGCGAAACGTGCCAAGGCCGCTCTCGGCAGAAATGCCTGCGCCGGTTAGGATGACAATGTTCTCGACCATAATGCACCTGTTGAATACAGTGACCCCATTGTAATTGCGGAGTCTCTTTATGACCACCAAAATCCTGTTCGTCTGTCTTGGAAATATCTGCCGCTCGCCCACCGCCGAGGGGGTGTTTCGCGGTTTAGCGGCACAAGCGGGAAAGGATGTGTTGGTGGATAGTGCTGGAACCTCGGGCTGGCACAATGGTGATCTTCCGGATCGCCGCTCAATGGCAGAGGCGGCGGTGCGGGGGTATGATCTGTCGAACCAACGATCCCGCAAACTGGTGGCGGCAGATTTTGACAGTTTCGACCTGATCATTGGCATGGATCACGCCAATATGGAAAACCTGCGGACGCTGGCACCAAAGGGCGCGCGCGCCCAGCTCAAATTGTTTCTGGATTACGCGCCCGATCAGGCCATCCGCGAGGTGCCCGACCCCTATTACGAAGATAATTTTGATGGGGTATTTGATCTGATTGAACAGGCCAGCCGCGGATTGCTGGGCTGCCTGTAAAACGGAGGCGCTGCGCGCCATTATTCTTGAGCGCCGACGCGCGGATCGGCACTCCACACAGGGATGTTTAACAGAACAAAGGAAAAGGCAGGGTTACCCGCAGTTTTGTGAAGCCGTCTGACCGAATTTCTTGTAGCGCTTCCAAAAGCGTTCTTTTGTGCTGCTGTCTGACTGACGGGTTTCCTGTGCCAGATGCGGTTCTTTGAAAAACTTGGCGGCCAGTTTCTGATCCGAACGGGTCAGTTCATTGTTGGCAACGCGCTGGATGCATTTGCACAAGGTCCGGCTGGCACTGCGCTCGGACTTGTTACAGGCACGTTCGATCTTGCCGGCTGCCACGACGGGGCTGGCCAGACACAGTATTACAAGCGTTGTGGTGATTTTTTTCATGTTAATCCTCAAATTTCTGCCTCTGGCGTATTTTACGCTTCTGGGATCATTTTGCACATTTTAAGGCGATTCTGCAAGCCGTCGGGCCGAGACCGCCAAGAGGGTTGCGTATTGGGCAAATTCAGAGGTCATTTTCTGCTCTGTTAACTTGACCAGCCGCCCATTCCCCGCCATATCCTCCCCTTATGACAGACCTATCCAAAATCCGTAATTTCTCCATCGTGGCGCATATTGACCACGGCAAATCCACCCTCGCGGATCGCTTGATCCAGTCCACCGGTACGGTTGCCGAGCGGGACATGGAGGCGCAGCTGCTCGACACCATGGATATTGAGCGCGAGCGCGGGATTACCATCAAGGCGAACTCGGTTCGGATTGAATATACGGCCAATGATGGTGAGGAGTATGTGTTGAACCTGATCGACACCCCGGGCCACGTTGATTTCGCCTATGAGGTCTCGCGCTCCATGCGTGCGGTTGAAGGCTCTTTGCTGGTGGTGGATAGCACCCAAGGGGTCGAGGCGCAGACGCTGGCCAATGTGTATCACGCGATGGAGGCGGATCACGAGATCGTGCCGGTTTTGAATAAAATCGACCTGCCCGCGAGCGAGCCGGAGCAGGTTTGCGAGCAAATCGAGGATGTGATCGGCATTGATGCCACCGACGCCATTATGGTTTCCGCCAAAACCGGTATCGGCATCCCCGATGTGCTGGAGGCAATCGTCACCCGTTTACCTGCGCCTGTTGGCGACCCAGATGCGCCGCTCAAGGCGATGCTGGTGGACAGTTGGTATGACGCCTATCTCGGCGT
>JAHRVG010000033.1 GCA_019090795.1 Paracoccaceae bacterium
CACTTCTAGCTTCGTCGGCAGCGTCAGATGTGTATAAGAGACAGGAATCAAACAGCGCACCGCCCTGAAACAGCATTCCGAATTGTGCCAAAAACGCATCGCGATCCCCGCTTAGGGCCGACCTTCCGTTCACCAGAATTTCACCGGCATCCGGTTTGATCAGACCCAGAATACATTTCAGCGCCACCGATTTTCCGGTGCCGGATCCCCCGATAATTACCATGCTCTCGCCCTTGGGGATAACCAGATCAATGCTGCGCAGAACGTGGTTGTTGCCAAAGGATTTCTTCAGGCCTTTCAATTCAATCATCGGGGTCATGACTAGAAAAATACCTCGGTCAGAACATAGTTGGATGCGATGATCAGCACAGAGGCTGAGACCACAGCATTTGTTGTTGCCTGCGCAACACCCTGCGCGCCGCGTCCAGAGTAATAGCCATGAAAACAGCCCATTAACGCGACGATAAAACCAAACACAGCGGCTTTGACGAGGCCGGAAAAAATGTCGTCGAACTCCAGAAAATCATAGGTGTTGTTGATATAGGTCGCAGCGTTGAAGTTGAGCCGGTTTGTGGCAACCAGAAAACCACCCATGATTCCAATGATATCGCCAATAAAAGCAAGAATTGGCATCACCAGAGTAGCCGCCAGCAACCGTGGCACCACGAGGTATTTCATCGGGTTGGTCGAGAGCGTTACCAGCGCGTCGATCTGCTCAGTCACGCGCATGGTACCCAGCTCTGCCGCAATCGAGGATGCGACACGCCCTGCCACCATCAAGCCGCCCAATACTGGCCCCAATTCGCGCACCATGGCGATGGCGACAACTGTCGGCACCACTGCTTCGGCATTGAACCGTGCACCACCCGAGTAAATCTGCAAGGCCAGCGCGCCTCCCGTGAACAGGGCGGTTAAGCCGACGATGGGCAGACTGAAATAGCCGATTTGCAAGACTTGGGCGGCGAACTCGCGGGTGTAAAACGGTGGCCGCATCAGGTGGGAAATTGCTTGCACCGCAAAAATCGTTACACGACCGACCGAAGCTGCCAAAGCGGTAGTGGAACGCCCGATCGAGGCGAGGAAAGTGTCGATCCAGTGAAGCAATATCATGGGGTGCCTGTCGTTAGTCTAACTGTCCTTGTAGACACGTTTATAGCGCCCGCCAAGGGAGGTTAGTATCTCATAGCCAATTGTGCCAGCCGCCTGTGCCAGATCGTCAACGGTTTGCCTGTCGTTCAGGATTTCAAGGCTGCTTGGATTGCGGCCCAGATCGGTGATATCGACGGTAATCAGATCCATCGAGATGCGCCCGACGATAGGGCAGGGGGTCTCTCCGGCCCACAGGTTAACGCCACCTGATCCCATAGCGCGGATCAAACCATCGGCATATCCGGCGGCGATTGTGGCTAGGCGGGTCGGGCGATCGGCGGTCCATGTGGCGCTGTAACCGACACTTTCGCCCGGCGCTACATCGCGGATCTGCAAGACTGGGATTGCAACTGTGGCCACGGGGCGGGCCTGTTCAAAAGGGTGCCCACCGTACATACCAATGCCGGTACGCACGAGATCAAAGTGGTATTCCGGCCCCAAAAGGGTGCCCCCTGTTGCGGCGAAAGAGCGGCGGATGTTCAGCCCATCGGTTAACTCGCGAAAGCAATTCAGTTGTTGCTGGTTTTGGGGGTGCGCTGGCTCATCCGCGCAGGCTAGGTGTGACAAGATCAGTTTGGGTTTACGCTCGGTGATCTGGTCTTTGAGGGCGGCAAATTCGTGCGGTTCCAGCCCCATTCGGTTCATGCCGGTATCAAGCTGCACCGCGAAAGGGGTGTCAGTGGTGGTGCTGAAAAAATCCCGGACATGCTCGGGTGCACTGAGGACCGGAATCAGATTGTTGGCTTTCAGATCTGGGGCTGTGACCGCCGAGTATCCGGAAAAAGAATATACATCAGCCCCTTGGCCAACAACTTTGCGCACAGTTGCGGCCTCTTGAGTCAGGGCGGTGAAAAAGCTGTGCACGCCCGCGCGGGCCAGGGCTTGGCATACCCCTGCCGTGCCTAACCCGTAGGCATCGGCCTTTACCACGGCAGCGGTTTCAACTGCGGTGCCGGATTTCGCATCCAGCGCGCGCCAGTTTCCGGTTAAGGCATTCAGATCGACAGTCAGGGTTGATGCGGGCATTTTGTGGTCTCCAAAGCTGTCGTTAAGCTTTTCGTGTTTAATTTGGGCCAGATTGAAACGCGAAACAAAGAAGAGGGGCAGTCGCGCGAGAAACGCTAGCCCTCAAAGTATTTTCCATGGTGGCAATCATGGCGTTCTGACTCCACAGGGTTATGGTCCATTGCCTTAAAACTCCTTGTCATCGCCTTGCCACGCGCGGGCCAAATCGCTGAACTTGGTGAATTGGCCTTCAAACGCCAGATCAATTGAGCCGATCGGGCCATGGCGTTGTTTGCCGATGATGACCTCGGCCTTGCCGCGAAGCTCCTCCATCTCGGCTTGCCAGGTCATCATTTTGTCGGCTTCATGTTCTGCGGGTTGCTCTCTTTCTTTGTAATATTCGCCGCGATACACGAACATAACCACGTCGGCATCTTGCTCAATCGAACCGGATTCGCGCAAGTCTGACAATTGCGGGCGCTTATCTTCACGATTTTCAACTTGTCGAGAAAGCTGGGAAAGGGCGATGACGGGAATTTCCAGCTCCTTGGCAATAGCTTTCAGTCCTTGCGTAATTTCCGAAACCTCATTTACGCGGCTGTCTTTGGCTGTTGCTGGGCGGACAAGCTGTAAGTAATCAACAACAATCAGGTCTAGGCCATTTGTGCGTTTTAGCCGCCTTGCCCGCGCCGCAAGTTGGCTGATTGGAAGGGCAGCTGTATCGTCAATATACAAAGGGCAATTTTCCAGCTCTTTGGCGGCTTCTACAAAATCACGAAATTCCTGTTCGTTCATATCGCCGTTTCTGATTTGATGAGACGACACCTGAGCAGCTTCTGATAATATCCTTGCGGCCAACTGTTCCGCCGACATTTCAAGCGAATAAAACCCGACGACGCCCCCATTTACAGCCCCTTCAGAGCCATCAGGGCGGGTACCCTTTTTGTAAGTTTTGGCGATGTTATAGGCGATGTTGGTGGCTAGGGCGGTCTTTCCCATGGAGGGGCGCCCCGCTAGTATCAACAAATCCGAAGGGTGCAGCCCACCTAGGATTTTATCCATATCTGTAAGGCCAGTAGAAATCCCTGCCAGCCCGCCATCGCGTTGATAGGCGGCATTGGCCACGTTTACCGCGTCGGTTACGGCCTTTAGAAAGCTCTGAAAGCCGCTGTCAACATTGCCTTGTTCGCCCAATTGGTACAGTCGCTGTTCGGCATGAATAATTTGCTCTGCCGGCTCGTCATCCACTTCCATTGCGGTGGCTTTGGAGCTGATTTCCTCACCTATGGCGATCAGATCACGCCGAATTGCGAGGTCGTAAATCATCTGCGCGTAATCGCGCGCGGCAAAAACAGAAGCAGAGGCACCCGCAAGCCGCACCAGATAAGCCGGGCCGCCCAGCTCTGCCAGGCCCGGGTCATCCTCAAGAAAAGCCTTGATCGTAACAGGGGATGCCAGCGCGTTTTTCTGAATGCGGCGCGCGATCACTTCAAAAATGCGTCCATGCACAGGATCAAAAAAATGTACTTCGGAAATAATGCTTGTGATGCGGTCAAATACGTCATTGTTCACCAAAAGGGCGCCGAGCAATGCCTGCTCTGCCTCAATGGAGTGGGGTAGACCCACCGCTGCGGCACCATCTTGTGACTCTGGAGATATCGCGGCCATGCCGTTCATTGATCTGTCCCTGCTCTGTCTTTATATTTTTTTCCATTGTGGCGGATCAGAGGCGCAAATTCAATCTGGAAATCTTTGGGGATAACCTGTGGGCAGAGTGGGTTTCTTGTGGCGCAGGGCAGACTTACGAGGAGCCATTACCTTTAGCTGGGAAAATAAAAAAGAACGGGTAGGCAGAAAATCACCTACTAAATGCTGTGGATAACTTTTGATTAACCACAAATCATGCTAGTTTGCACAAGTACGAAGCGAATCGGATGTGCAGTCCAGCCCGCTGGATCCTCGTCTCGGAGTTCTTAGGAACCTCGTTTTTTGGGGGGCAAGGGGCGGCACTTACAGGTGACTGAGCGGTGCGTTTTTGACAACTGCCTCATGGCTATTCTTCCCTCCAAGGTGGATGGCTGTAACATCAGGTATTACTAGCCCGGCTGCCTTGTGCAGTCGGGTTTTTTTATGTTTCGGGGCGTAAAGTTGCGCGAAACATATGATCCAGATGGGCCTGTGCCGTTTCAAAGCAATCTTCTTTACAATCGCCCAGCACGGCGTGGACCTGAACGTCAAAATCTGCGTAGTGCTGTGTTGTGGCCCAGATTGAAAACAACAGGTGATAGGGGGCAACCGGCGCAATTTTACCCGCATCAACCCAGCTTTGAATGAGGCTGGTTTTTTCGTCGGTCAAGGTTTTCAACGGTCCTTGCAGTTCGCTGAGAATACGCGGTGCTCCTTGCAGGATTTCATTGGCAAACAGGCGGCTTTCGCGTGGAAAATCGCGGGCCATTTCCAGTTTGCGTTTCACATAGGCGCAGATTTCATCAATCGGGGTGTCGCTGTCGGACATATGTTCCAGCGGTTCCAGCCAGGTATCCAGCAGCCGCCCCAACAGCACTGCGTGGATTGCCTCTTTGCCATCGAAATAATACAGGATGTTGGGTTTAGAGAGACCAGATTGCCCCGCAATCTGATCTATGGTTGAGCCGCGAAAACCATATTTTGAGAAAACCTCAAGTGCCGCCTCTAGTATCTGTTCCGTCTTTTCCCGCTGAATACGTGTTTGCCCCTTGGTCGATTCTGCACGTGCCATATCATCCGCCCCCTTTTTTTCCGCATTATCGGCTATTTAGCGCGGAACGCCAATCCCCTTCAGCACGATCATTTTCACAGAGGCCTTGGCCTCTTGCCACTGTGCATCCGTCAAGGGGGCACCGCCGTTGAGGGTTTCCACCTGATGGCCAAAATCGGCGTAATGCTGTGTTGTGGCCCAGAGCATATACAGCAGATGGCGTGGGCTGATCGGGTCCATCAACCCCTGATCAATCCAGTTCTGGATCGCTTCGGCGCGGTCTTTTGTCCACTCCACCAATTTGACCTCCAGATAGTCCTGAATGATCGGCGCGCCGTGCATCACCTCGGAGGCCCAAACCTTGGAGCCATGGGGATGTTTACGACTGATTTCCATCTTGGCATCAATATAGGCGCCAATCCCTTCGGCTGGGCCTTTTGCGCCATCAAAAGCATCCGCTGCCTGCAACCAGATTTTGAATATCCGGTCCACGACTCGGCGGTACAGCTGTTCTTTGGTCTGGAAATAGTAGTGAATATTTGCTTTTGGGCGCCCCGCAACATCCGCAATCAATTGCATCGTCGCACCGCCATATCCGGCCTCGGCAAAAACTTTTTCGGCTGCTTTCAGGATGATACGCTCGTTTTCCTGCCGTTTTGTGTTCGGGCGCAGGGGGATCGGTTCAACGTTCATCAATCCTCTTTCAGAAAGTTCTTGACCGCTTGGTCAGGTTGCTTGCATAGTTTTGACCATATGGTCAGGAAACCCCTGAATCAAGAGAAATACCGGAGGACAAAATGGCAGCACCCGCAAGCAACCTGAGGATCAACGGCGATCGCCTGTGGGATTCCTTGATGGAAATGGCCAAAATCGGGCCGGGTGTTGCAGGGGGGAATAACCGCCAGACCTTGACGGATGAGGATGGCGAGGGCCGTCATTTGTTCCAGAAATGGTGTGAAGCCGCGGGCTGCACCATGGGTGTTGATCAGATGGGCAATATGTTTGCGCGCTTTGAGGGCACGGACCCGGACGCGCTGCCGGTTTATGTTGGCTCACATTTGGATACCCAGCCGACGGGCGGGAAATATGATGGTGTTCTGGGGGTTCTTGGCGGTTTGGAAATCATCCGTTCTCTGAATGACCTCGGCATAAAAACCAAACACCCCATTGTTGTGACCAACTGGACAAACGAAGAAGGCACCCGTTTTGCCCCTGCGATGTTGGCTTCCGGCGTGTTTGCGGGGGTGCTGGAACAGGATTGGGCTTACGGGATCGAAGACGCCGAGGGCAAAAAATTCGGCGAGGAACTGGTGCGGATTGGCTGGCGTGGCGATGAAGAGGTCGGCGCGCGCAAGATGCACGCATTCTTTGAGCTGCACATCGAACAAGGCCCGATTCTGGAGGCTGAGGGCAAGGAAATTGGCGTTGTGACCCATGGGCAAGGTCTGTCATGGACACAAGTCACTGTGACAGGAAAAGACAGCCACACCGGTTCTACCCCGATGCCGATGCGCAAAAACGCGGGCCTTGGCATGGCCAAGATGTTGCAGTTGGTGGATGATATAGCATGGTCGCACAAACCCGATGCGGTTGGCGCGGCGGGACATATCGATGTGTTCCCGAACTCGCGTAACGTGATCCCCGGCAAGGTGGTTTTCACGGTTGATTTCCGCTCGCCCAATCTGGCGACGATCACCGATATGGAGCAACGCTTTGACAAGGGCGCCCGCGATATAGCTGCTGAAATGGGGCTGGGGATTGAGCTGGAAAAAGTTGGCGGTTTTGATCCCGTGACCTTTGACGAGGGCTGTGTCACTGCCGTGCGCAATGCGGCAGAGCGGCTGGGATATTCTCATCGCAACCTGATTTCCGGTGCCGGGCATGATGCCTGCTGGATCAACAAATCGGCCCCAACCTCTATGGTGATGTGCCCCTGCGTGGACGGGCTGTCGCATAATGAGGCCGAGGAAATTTCTAGGGAATGGGCGACCGCTGGGGCAGATGTTTTGCTGCACGCGGTGGTGGAGACTGCGGAGATTGTGGAGTGAATTATAGATTTGTAGTTCAAGGCTCGGCAGTCGAGCCGTATGTTGTGATTATTTCTAGAGAAGGTAATAATTTGACCGCATCCTGCGATTGCCCTGCGGGAAACAAAAAACAATACTGTAAACATCGGTTTGAACTGTTCAAAGGTTCTTCAAAAGGCCTTGTTGGAGGAGATTTGGATAAGGTCTCTGAAATTCCTGAATTGCTAAATGGGACGGATGTTGAAGCTGAAATCATGGCTCTTAATATTCTGGAAGGTGAATTGGCAGAGGTGAAAAAGAAAGTCTCTGCCGCAAAGAAAGCGGTTGCTAAGGCAATGCATTCTTGAAGTGTATGATACTAGGGAGACAATAAAATGACCAAAGTCATCAAAAACGGCACCGTTTGTACGGCGGATCGCACATGGAAAGCAGACGTTCTGATTGACGGCGAGATCATCAAGCAGATCGGCGAGAACCTGGTCGGCGATGAATACATCGACGCCGAGGGGGCTTATGTGATTCCCGGTGGTATTGATCCGCACACCCATCTGGAAATGCCATTCATGGGCACCACAGCGGCTGAAACATTTGAATCCGGCACTTGGGCCGCGGCGGCTGGTGGCACCACAATGCTGATTGATTTCTGCTTGCCGGGCGAGGATGGTAGCATCAAGAATGCGATCAATGAATGGCATCGCAAATCGGCACCGCAGATTTGTTCTGACATTGGTTATCACATGGCGATCACCGGCTGGAATGAGGACATCCACCGCGAGATGGAAGATGCGGTGAAGATGGGGGTGAACTCCTTTAAACACTTCATGGCCTATAAGGGCGCGTTGATGGTGGAAGATGACGAAATGTTTGCGTCCTTTCAGCGCTGTGGCGAACTCGGTGCGTTGCCGATGGTGCACGCGGAAAACGGCGATCTGGTGGATATCCTCCAGAAAAAATACATGGCGATGGGCATTACCGGCCCAGAAGGCCACGCCTATTCCCGCCCACCAGAGCTGGAAGGCGAAGCTGCCAATCGGGCCATCACAATTGCTGATGCTGCGGGGGTTCCTCTCTATATTGTGCATGTTTCTTGTGAGCAGGCGCATGAAGCGATCAGGCGCGCGCGGCAAAAGGGGATGCGGATCTATGGCGAGCCTCTCATACAGTTCCTAACATTGGATGAATCCGAGTATTTCAACAAAGATTGGGAACACGCAGCGCGTCGCGTTATGTCGCCCCCGTTTCGCAACAAAGAACATCAGGCGAGCCTTTGGGCCGGTCTGCAATCAGGGTCTTTGCAGGTGGTTGCGACTGATCATGCGGCCTTTACCACCGAACAAAAACGCATGGGAATCGACGATTTTTGCCTGATCCCGAACGGATCAAATGGGCTGGAAGAGCGTCTTGCGGTGCTCTGGACCGAAGGGGTTGAAACTGGCCGCCTGACGCCCAATGAATTTGTTGCGGCGACCTCGACAAATGTGGCCAAGATACTGAATATTTACCCTAAAAAGGGCGCCATTATTGAGGGTGCGGACGCAGATATTGTGGTTTGGGATCCGAAAATCTCCAAAACCATCAGCCAGTCCAACCACCATTCGGTGCTTGATTACAACGTGTTCGAGGGCTTTGATGTCTCTGCCCAAAGCCGTTTCACCCTGTCGCGGGGCGAAGTGATCTGGGCATGGGGCCAAAATAGTCAGCCACAACCGGGCCGAGGCCGTTTTGTACCGCGTCCGGCGTTTTCATCGGCGCAGAAATCGCTGAGCAAGTGGAAAGAGTTGAACTCGCCGCGTAAAATTGAGCGTGACCCGCTGAATATACCGGCTGGTATTTAACGAATTGTGAACGGGCAGCAGATGAGTGACCAAACCATAATTAGCGCAAAAAACCTGAGCCTGACGTTTGAGACAAACGACGGGCCGGTGCATGCTTTGCAAGACATAAATCTTGACATCCACAAGGGCGAGTTTGTGTCGTTTATCGGGCCGTCTGGCTGTGGCAAAACCACCTTTTTGCGTGTGATGGCGGATCTGGAAAAACCCACGGGCGGTAATATCACGGTGAATGGTGTCAGCCCAGAAGAGGCCCGAAAATCAAGAGCTTACGGCTATGTTTTTCAGGCGGCCGGGCTTTATCCATGGCGCACGATCGGGGGTAATATCAAACTACCACTAGAGATCATGGGCTATTCCAAGGCCGATCAGGCCGAGCGTGTTGAGCGGGTTTTGAAGCTGGTTGAACTCGACGGATTTGCCAAGAAATTCCCCTGGCAATTGTCCGGCGGTATGCAGCAGCGTGCCAGCATCGCACGCGCGCTTGCGTTTGATGCGGATATATTGCTGATGGATGAGCCTTTTGGCGCACTCGATGAAATTGTGCGCGACCATCTGAACGAACAACTGCTTGAGCTTTGGGCTAAAACCCACAAAACAATCGGCTTTGTAACCCACTCGATCCCTGAGGCAGTTTACTTGAGTACGCGCATCGTGGTGATGTCGCCGCGTCCGGGCCGGATTGCGGATGTGATCGAGAGCACGCTGCCGAGTGAACGGCCCCTATCAATCCGTGATTCTGCGGAATTTATCGAGATTGCGAATAGGGTCCGCGATGGTCTGCGCGAGGGGCATAATGCGTAGTCTGGCCCCCGTCTTCACGGTCGTTACCGCGATTTTTGTGCTTTGGTATTTGGCGGCTGTCGCACTGAATTCAACCTGGGCCTATGACAAAGCCAAGCGGGCCGATGTAACATTAACCTTTTCTCAAATGGTTGCGGATACGCTTGCTCAGGACAAACCACTGTTGCCAGCCCCCCATCAGGTCGCAAAGGAAATTTGGAAAACTACGGTTCTGAAGAAAGTTACCTCGAAACGTTCGCTGATCTGGCACGGCTGGATTACCCTTTCTGCGACGCTGCTAGGGTTTGCCATGGGCACGGGCCTTGGGACCCTGCTGGCTGTGGGTATTGTGCACAGCCGGGCGATGGATATGTCTGTGATGCCTTGGGTGATCACCAGCCAGACCATCCCGATTTTGGCAGTGGCACCGATGATCATTGTGGTGTTGAACGCTGTGGGGATTTCAGGCTTGCTGCCTAAGGCCGTGATTTCAATGTACCTGTCGTTTTTCCCTGTAGTCGTTGGCATGGTTAAAGGATTGCGTAGCCCTGATATGATGCAGATGGATCAGATGCGCACCTGGAATACCTCGCCTGCGACGGTGTTCTGGAAGCTGCGTTTGCCCAGTTCAATGCCGTTTCTGTTTACCTCGCTTAAAATCGCAGTAGCGGCCTCGCTGGTTGGCGCGATTGTGGGGGAGATGCCGACGGGGGCCGTTGCGGGCCTTGGCGCTCGGTTGCTGGCGGGCAGTTATTACGGCCAAACCATTCAGATCTGGAGTGCGCTGATCTGTGCGGCGGCATTGGCGGCGAGTTTGGTTGCAATTGTTGGCGTGGTGCAGAAGGTGACGCTTAAACGGATGGGGATGGCGGCATGACTTGGGTTTTCGGGGTGCTGGTATTCTGGATTGCAGCGTGGCTGCTGAATGTGCGCCTGTCAAAATTGCCAAAATCACCGGTGATTGCTTTGTTGGTTCCGGCGATCTTTGGCATCACGTTGATGGTGATTTGGGAGGCGGTGGTGCGCGGGATGGAAATCAGCCCAGTGCTGTTACCGCCCCCGAGTGCGATTGCGGTTCGTTTCGCGAACAGTCTACCAACTCTGTGGGTGGATTTTGTTCAAACGGTCATTAAGGGAGCGCTTTCCGGTTATATTATCGGGTGCGGTGCAGCCTTTTTAACGGCGGTTGCCGTTGACCGTTCACCTTTTTTACAACGGGGGCTGCTGCCAGTCGGGAACTTTGTCGCGGCTTTGCCGATCGTCGGGATGGCCCCGATTTTGGTAATGTGGTTCGGGTTTGACTGGCAATCCAAAGCAGCGGTTGTTGTGGTGATGGTGTTTTTCCCGATGTTGGTGAACACCGTGCAGGGGCTGCAATCCAGCGATCACATGCAACGCGACTTGATGCGCACTTATGGTGCCAGCTATCCCCAAGCGCTGATGAAATTGCGTTTGCCTGCGGCAATGCCTTTTATTTTCAACGGCCTGAAAATTTGTACCACATTGGCGTTGATCGGCGCTATTGTGGCGGAATTCTTTGGCTCGCCCATTCGTGGCATGGGATTCCGGATTTCGACCGAGGTCGGGCGCTTGGCGCTTGATATGGTCTGGGCAGAAATAACCGTGGCAGCCTTGGCTGGCTCTGCGTTTTATGGGGGGGTTGCGTTATTGGAAAAATCAGTGACATTCTGGCACCCGTCACAACGAGGTTGAGAAACATCAACTGAATCAACAAGGAGAAAGAATATGAATAAGTATTTAACCACTGCGCTTGCAGGTATTATGGCCGTTGGCGCGACTGTTGCACAAGCGGCCGATGATGTGACGCTGCAATTGAAATGGGTTACTCAGGCGCAATTCGCGGGCTATTATGTGGCGCTCGACAAGGGATTTTACTCGGATGAAGGTCTGAACGTGACCATCAAACCAGGCGGCCCTGATGTGGCTCCGGCTCAGGTTATTGCGGGTGGTGGTGCGGATGTTGTGCTCGATTGGATGCCGTCCGCATTGGCGTCGCGTGAAAAGGGCCTTGATCTGGTGAATATCGCGCAGCCATTCAAATCCTCGGGCATGATGCTGACATGTCGCAAAGATGCGGGCGTTAATTCCCCTGCTGATCTGGCGGGTAAAACTCTGGGCGTGTGGTTTTATGGCAATGAGTATCCGTTCCTCAGCTGGATGAGCAAACTTGGCCTGAAAACAGATGGTTCAGATGGCGGCGTTACCGTTCTTAAACAAGGCTTTAACGTTGATCCGATCCTGCAAGGGCAGGCGGCTTGTGTATCAACCATGACCTACAACGAATATTGGCAGATCATTGATGCGGGCCTGAAGCCTGACGATCTGGTGGTTTTCAAATACGAAGATCAGGGCGTCGCAACGCTTGAGGATGGCATGTATGTTCTGGGCGAAAACCTAAAAGATGCGGCCTTCAATGATAAAATGGTACGCTTTGTACGCGCGTCGATGAAAGGTTGGAAATGGGCCGAAGCAAACCCTGATGATGCGGCTATGATCGTGCTGGACAACGATGCCTCTGGTGCACAAACCGAGAAACATCAAAAGCGGATGATGGGTGAGATTGCCAAATTGACTGCCGGTTCCAACGGGTCATTGGACGAGGCTGATTATCAGCGCACCGTTGAAAGCCTGATGTCGGGTGGCTCTGATCCGGTGATTTCCATGGCACCAACCGGCGCTTGGACCCATGAAATTACCGATGCAGCGTTGAAGTAAGCTGTTTTCAAATGCGAAGAGGGGCCGCAGCGAGAGAACGCTGCGGCCCTTTTGCGTTTGGTGGTAGGGCGACGCTGGGAAACTCTTGCTTTGCCACGCTTAAACAGCCATGTTTGTCCACAAGGCCATTGCGAATAAGGCCATTTCTGGGAGGAAAATATGACAAAAGTGGGTACACTTGCCGACGTTGAGCGCATTGAACAAGAAAAACCAATTGGTGAATGTTGGAGCGAGAAGACCGTTTATCAACGCCTGTGCAATACGCGCGATGCCCACCCGAAACGGCCAGCGGTCAGTTTTCAACTTAAATCCGGTCCAAAGGACAAAGCCGTTACGCTGAGCTGGACTGATTTGACACGAAAAATCACGCAAGGTGCGAACCTGTTCCGTTCACTCGGGATTGGGGAAAACGATGTGGTGGCTTATCTGTTGCCCACGACGCATGAAACGCTGATTACCTTGATGGCGGGGATGACGGCTGGGATTGTTGCACCGATTAATCCGACATTGGAGCCAGAACAGATTTCGGCGTTGTTGAATGAATGTGGTGCCAAGGTTCTGGTTACACTTAAGGCTTTCCCCAAGGTGGAAATCGCGCAACTTGCATCGGCTGCACTGGCGAATGCGCCGGGCGTGCAAACCGTGATCGAGGTGGATTTGTTGCCCCACCTCTCGCCGCCACTGTCTTGGATTGTGCCATTTATTCGGCCCAAGGTGGAAAAACAGCACAGTGCGACAATGCTGGATTTCAACACAGCATTGGCAAAACAGAATGGTGACAGCCTTGATTTTGATGAAAGTATGGACGACCGCTATTGTGCGCATTTCCATACTGGCGGCACCACAGGGATGCCAAAAATCGCGCAACATCGCCACTCGGGCATTCTGTACAACGGTTGGTTGGGGGCAGAAATGCTCTATACTCCTACCGATGTTGTGCTGTGCCCTTTACCGCTATTCCATGTTTTCGCAGCTTATCCGATTTGGTCGGGTGTGTTGTTCTCCGGTGCGCATCTGGTGCTGCCAACGCCGGCCGGGTATCGCGGTGACGGGGTGTTTGATAACTTTTGGCAGTTGATCGAGCGCTGGAAGGCGACGTTTTTTGTGACGGTGCCAACGGCGGCAACCGCGTTAATGCAGCGGCCTGTTAATGCGGACATTTCTACGCTGGATAGCGCTTTCTGTGGATCTGCGCCTTTGCCGATGGAACTGTTCAAAAGGTTTCAAAATGAAACAGGTGTGGCGATACTCGAAGGTTACGGCATGACCGAGGCCACCTGCCTTATTTCGATCAACCCCAAATATGGCGAGAAGAAAGTAGGTTCGGTAGGTTTGCGGTTCCCCTATACCGACGTGAGAATTCTTCATTGTGCCGACGATGGAACGATCCTCAGGGAATGTGACGTCGATGAAGTGGGGGAAATTTGTGTAAACAATCCGGGTGTAAATCTGGGTGAAACCTATTCTGCGCCAGCTAAAAATATAGGCCTTTTCGCCAATGGTACCCACCTGAGAACTGGCGATCTGGGACGCTTGGATGGGGACGGGTATCTGTGGATTACCGGTCGCGCCAAAGATCTGATCATTCGCGGTGGTCACAATATTGATCCGGCGATGATTGAAGAAGCATTGGCTGGACATAAGGACGTGGCATTTGTCGGGGCGATTGGCCAGCCGGATGTGCATTCGGGAGAATTACCGATTGCCTATGTTGAACTGGTTGCAGGGGCGACGGCGACAACGCCGGAATTGATGACTTTTGCCAAAGAAAATGTTGTCGAGCGCGCTGCAGTTCCAAAATATCTGGAGGTTGTCGACGAATTGCCGAAAACTGCAGTCGGCAAGATATTCAAACCCGATCTGCGCCGTATGGCGATCACTCGAGTTTACAACGAGGCTTTGCAGGCAGCGGGGCTTGGAGTTGAAGTGACCTCGGTTGTTGAAGATAAAAAACTAGGTTTGGTAGCTATATTAGCTAAACCAGATGGCGGCGTTACGGATGAGGTTGTGACCCAAACACTGGGTGTGTTTGCCCGCCCTTGGAGGTGGGAATAGGCGAGGATCTCAAAACCACATGCGCCCCATAGTCCCATCACGTTTGACAAAGTGGCGCTGCAATGCGCCAGCTAAATGCAACAGCAACGACAGGACCAAGAGTTTTCCCGCGATTCCGTGAACGGCAAAAAAGAAGTCCTCTAGTCGTTCACTGGTCGGGGCAATTGCGGGCAAGGGAAACAGGCCGAAAAAGCTCATTGGAAAACCGGAAGCGGAACTGGCGATCCAGCCCGATAGCGGCATCACAACCATCAGAAAATAGAGTATCCGGTGGATGTTGTGGGCAAGTTTGGCTTGCCAGGTTCCTGAGTCTAGTGGGGCGGGCTTAGGTGAGCGTATACGCCAGAATACCCGCAATAAAATAAAGGTAAAAGCTAGCAATCCCAACGCCTTGTGCCAGCCGTACAAGTGCAATTGCGACACGCTGATCTTCGCATTGCCAAGATACATACCAAATGCGATTAACCCGATGA
>JAHRVG010000034.1 GCA_019090795.1 Paracoccaceae bacterium
AGACGAAAGCCGTGTTCGGCGCAAATTCAACCTCGCCGAACACGGCTTTCGTCTGCCGTCCTGCATGGACAACCGCCCCCTGAAATTTGAGGAATGGGATGCCATGCGCCCGCAATCGGTGTTTGTTTCCGCCACCCCGCAGAAATGGGAGCTGGAACAATCCGGTGGTGTGTTTGCCGAACAGGTGATCCGCCCCACGGGCCTGCTGGACCCGCGTGTCGAAATTCGCCCGGTTGAAACTCAAGTGGACGATCTGCTGGACGAAATCCGCCTCGTCACCGCCCAAAGTGGCCGCGTGTTGGTGACAACCCTGACCAAACGCATGTCCGAGGACCTGACCGAATACCTGCACGAACAAGGCATCCGCGTGCGCTATATGCATTCTGACATCGACACGCTCGAACGCATTGAAATCCTGCGAGATCTGCGCCTTGGCGCCTTTGATGTGCTGATCGGTATCAACCTGCTACGCGAGGGTCTGGACATTCCCGAAGTATCACTCGTGGCCATTCTGGATGCGGATAAAGAGGGGTTCCTGCGTTCTGAAACCTCGCTCGTGCAAACCATCGGACGGGCAGCGCGCAACGTGGAGGGACGGGTTATTATGTACGCCGACCGCATCACCGGCTCAATGGAACGGGCAATTGGCGAAACCAACCGGCGGCGCGAAAAGCAACATGCGCATAATCTGGCGCATGGGATTACGCCCGCGACTGTTAAAAAGAACATCAGTGATGCGTTGTCTGGCCTGTATGAAGGCGACACCGATATGTCGCGGGTCACCGCCACGCTGGATGCGCCATTGATGGGGGCCAATCTGGCCGCCCATCTGGATGGTGTACGTAAGGAAATGCTGAAGGCTGCGGAAAATCTGGAGTTCGAAGAGGCCGCACGCCTGCGCGATGAAATCAAACGCCTTGAAGCGGTAGAACTGGCGGTTTCTGATGATCCCCTAGCACGCCAATACGCAGTGAAAGCGGCAAGTGACGCGGTTGTGAAGAGCCGGGGACGGTCCACGGCGGGTAAGGCCGGGACGCGGGTCTATCGTGGCAAGCCGCAACGCAAGGCGTGAGTGAAAGCCGCGGCTACCCTGCGGCAGGCAACTCATAAACCCCGCCATTGGCCTTTGACCACCCCAGCGGGTCGTTCAAAAACGCTTCGACCTGATCAAGCGTTGCCTCATCAAACTGCCCCTCTTTGCGGCACACGGCCAGCACGTCCCACCATGTTACAAGGTGGTGCAGTTTGAGGCCGTTTTCAGCCAGCATCTCATGGGTGTTCTTGAAAATATCGTAGTAGAAAATCACCAATGTATGATCGCAAGTCGCGCCTGCTTTGCGGATTGCTTCGGCGAATTTGATCTTACTGCCACCATCGGTGGTTAAGTCCTCAACCAGCAACACCCGCTGGCCCTCAGAAATATCGCCCTCGATTTGCGCGTCTCGCCCATATCCTTTGGGTTTCTTGCGCACGTATTGCATAGGCAGCGCCATGCGTTCTGCGATCCATGCGGCAAAGGGGATGCCTGCGGTCTCTCCGCCTGCGGCAGCGTCGAATTGTTCAAACCCTACATCGCGGTACAGGGTTGCAACACAAAAATCCATCAACGCCGAGCGGATGCGCGGATAGCTGATCAGTTTGCGACAGTCGATATAGACGGGGGAGGCGAGGCCGGATGCGAAAATATACGGCTCATCCGCACGGAAATTTACGGCCTTGATTTCCAGCAGCATCTTGGCGGCCAGTTCGGCCATCACTGATTTATCGGCGAATGTGTTTGGAAACATCGGAAAACCCCTTTGGTGTGTCCCGATGCTCTTAGTCATTTTCGCTCCGGCTGCCAAGGCCGGAGCGGTAATTTAACTGCGCGAAAGCACCGCGTCGGGGCGGGCCTTCCAGATCGCCTGAGTAACAACCCCTGCCAGCACCGCTTTGATCAGGTCTCCGGGGATGAAGGGCAATGCTACAGTTGAAATTGCCCCCATCAGCGGTGTGCCGGTCATCACCATGTAGTAAACCAGCGCGATCAGATACAGCACGACAATGCCGCCTACGATTGCGCCAACGGCCGCTACAACGGCCATATTTCCGCCGCGCCATTTTTCAACCACCAAGCCGGTGACGAAAGCCGCTACTGGAAAGCCGAACAGAAAGCCGGCCCAAGGGGAGGCGAAAGACGCCAGACCGCCGCGCCCACCGGCGAGCAATGGCAGGCCGATGGCCACCAGCCCGAGGAAAAGCAGCACGGCAAGCGCCCCGCGTTTTGCCCCAAGGATGGTGCCGCAAAGCATGATCCCGAGGCTCTGCGCCGTGATCGGAATGCCGCTGGTAAGGGTGATTTTAGGCAGCAAGCCAAGGGCTGCGATAAGCGCTGCAAACAGCGCGATGTATACTATGTTTCGTTCCATGGGGTGTCTCCGTTTTGACCCATTCCGCCGCGCGCCCTTAGGGCTTGTGCGACGTGTTCCGCGTCATCCAGTGCCAGCAATACCAACGGAATGGTCACATGCCACTTCGCCCTTGCCCCACTTCGTGCACGCCACGCTTCTGTAAGGGCTGCGCCTTTGAGGATCAATACCGGAGTGAATCGCATCACCAAGGCAAAAGCCAGTGCAACAGCGCGGGTATTTACCCCGAAGCGCTCAAACGGGGACAACAGGCGCATGGTCACATCCATCATGTCCGACAGGCGCGAGGTCATGGTGACAAAGTTGGCAAACCCTACCATTGCAAGGATTTTTAAAACAATCCCAACGCCGGCCAGTACATCGCCAATGAACAGCTGATAGGCCAGAATAATCGCACAAACGAATGCAATCGGGCGCGCCATTGCCAGCCCCGCCTTCAATGCAACAAAACCAACCGATAAATAGAGTGCAGCGACAACGGCCAGACACGCTGACAGAATCGGTAAGCTTACCACCGGAAACAAAAACAGCGTTGCGCCAAACAAAACCAGCAGTTTGCGCCCGACAGGTACACGGTGCGCCCAGCTTTGTTGCTCTAGCGTCAGTGTCAGCATCAGGCTTGCCCTAAACGGTGCATTTCATGGGTGAATGCTTCCAGAACCTCGCTTGCGGGGCCGTCCTGAAACACGGCACCGTTTTCGAGCCAGATTACGCGGTCAAAACCTTTTAGCGCCGCCGGATCATGGGTAATCAGCACCAGCGATTGTTCCAGCCCGGCCAGTTCCCGGTGCAACCCCATTGAGGTGGGGATATCCAATCCGGCATAGGGTTCATCCAGCACAATCAGTTTCGGTTCCATCGCCAGAACCGCCATCAGGCACAGATAGTGGCGCTGTCCTTGTGAGAGGACATGGGTATTGCGCGCCGCCCAATCCTTGCGCCCGTGCTGATTCAGAACCTCCAGCGCGCGGTCCATTGCGGCGGCTTTCTTCAGCCCCTGCTGTTGCAGGCCAAAGGCGATTTCCTCGGCCACGGTGGGGAAAATTATCTGGTGGTCCGGGTTCTGGAAAATCACCCCGACATGGGCTAATGCCGCCTTGCGATCCTTGAACAGATCCACCCCGTTAAGGTGAACCCGGCCTGTATCCGGCGCAATCAAACCTGCCAGCAGCCGTGCAAAAGTAGACTTGCCAGAGCCGTTTTGCCCCACGATTCCGATGCGTTTTTCCGCCAGTTCCAGCGTTAAAGGTTTGATTATTTCCCGCCCCTCTTTGGACAGGGAGACATTTTCAAAGGCAAGGACAGGGGGCTGGTTCATGTGTTTCCTCTAGCGGTATTAGGGGCTAAACCCAAGGTGCAAAATCTCCATTTTCGGTGGCTAACCAGTATTTCTCTTGTTATCCCACCAGAACCGGTATTTTCTATTCGCCTTGAACCTCGTAGGTTTTGGCTATGATCAAACAGACAGTGATACTTGTTAGTATGGCGACGGTACCCACATACGCTGCCAATCTGGACCCTCATCTTGAGTTCACGCCCCGCTCCGTGGCTCAACAGGCGGCGGTAGATGCGCTTACCCGTTCCGCGACCAATTTCATCAAACGAGAGTCGGAGGAGGCCAACCCTGCTGGAACTGCCACGGTTGCGCGTCGCAAAGGTGCCAAAGGTTTTTCAGCCCCCTCTGCCAACCTGCCTGCGGATCGCGAGGTGGATTTCAAACTCGGCAACGCCTTATTTCGCAAAGAATGGCAGCCCACTACAGCCGATGCCACCGGCTTTACCGGTCTTGGCCCCCAATATAACGCCCGCTCCTGTGTGCAATGCCATTTGAATGATGGGCGTGGCCATCCGCCAGCGGGGCCACAGGATGGCGCGGCCACCATGCTGATGAAAATCGGTATGCCGTTGGCCAAGAAATTGGAAAACCACCGCGCTACTTTGCCTGATCCGGTTTATGGCAACCAGTTGCAGAATTTTGCCGTTGGCGGTGCACAACCGGAATTTCGGTTGCAAGTCAGCTATAGTGAATTTCCCGTATCTCTTGCCGGTGGTGATAGGGTCCACCTGCGCCAGCCCGCGTACTGTATGACGGAGTTGAGCAAAGGTCCGCTGCATCGCGACGCCCGTGTTTCCCCGCGTGTTGCCCCCCAGATGATCGGGTTGGGATTGATTGAGGCAATTCCCGCGGCGGATATTATGGTGGGGGCTGATCCTGATGACGCAGATGGTGACGGTATTTCAGGCCGCGCAAATATGGTATTTGCCCTTGAGCACGAGAGCCTGTTGTTAGGTCGTTTTGGTCTCAAGGCGATCAGCCCGACAATCCGACAGCAAACAGCGGTGGCGCTGACCAATGATATGGGGGTTTCCACTGCACTGGTTGCCAACGGTGGGGAGCAGCCTGAAATCACCGAAACCATTTTCGATTTTATTGCCAGTTATTCTGCGCAAATTGGCGTTCCCGCGCGCGGGGCATTGGCCGATAGAACGGTTCTGCGCGGCAAACAACTGTTTTACCAAGCGGGCTGTGTTGCCTGTCATCGCCCCAAGTTCGTAACCCACATCCTGCCGCTGCGCCCCGAACTGAGTAACCAGTTGATTTGGCCTTACAGCGATTTTCTGCTGCATGACATGGGGGCCGGATTGGCGGATGGTTTTCCCGAAGGCCTTGCACGTGGGAATGAATGGCGCACGCCGCCGCTCTGGGGTATTGGTTTGACGCAAGATGTCAGTGGCCACAGCTTTTTCCTGCACGATGGGCGGGCGCGTTCCCTGTTAGAGGCAGTGTTGTGGCATGGCGGCGAAGCACAGGGGGCACGGGACAAAGTGGTGGAAATGCCAGCCGGTGAGCGTAGGGCGTTGATCCGCTTTCTGGAAAGCCTGTAGCTGGTATTGCTCAATGTACCGCCCCCGCTCCCTTCCACGCAAACGGAGGAAGGTGCCGTGTTGGCGACAGGTTCTAACCAATCTTCCCTTGGTTTTCGCCGATCAGGCCGCGGTGCAACAGCAGGTGGTCAAGCACGACGCAGGCCATCATTGCCTCGCCCACCGGCACGGCGCGGATGCCAACGCAGGGGTCGTGGCGGCCTTTGGTGATAACCTCGATCGGGTGGCCCTCTGTGGTAATGGATTTGCGGGGTGTCAGAATAGAGGATGTGGGTTTTACGGCAAAGCGCACCACCACATCCTGCCCGGTGGAAATGCCACCCAGAATACCCCCGGCGTGATTGGAGCTAAACACAGGCCCATCTGGCCCCATGGTGATTTCGTCGGCATTATCCGTGCCCGTCAGTGCCGCCGCCGCCATGCCTTCGCCAATTTCCACGCCTTTTACCGCGTTGATCGACATCATTGCAGCAGCCAAATCTGTATCCAGTTTGCCGTAGACTGGCGCCCCCAGACCTGCGGGCAGTCCGCGGGCGACGACCTCGACAGCGGCCCCGACCGAGTTTTGCGATTTGCGCAGCTCACGAAGATAGGCCTTCCATTCCACGGCGGTTTGCGCATCGGGTACCCAGAAATCATTGCGTGCAATTTCATCCCAGTCAAAGCGGCTGCGATCAATGTGGCGCACGCCCATCTGCACCATGTAGCCGATGATTTGCACCTTTGGTGCCAGTGCCTGCAATGCCGCCCGCGCCACGCCACCTGCGGCCACCCGCGCCGCTGTTTCACGCGCCGACGAGCGCCCGCCGCCACGATAATCGCGGTTGCCGTATTTCAGGTGATAGGTGATATCCGCATGCCCCGGACGAAAGGTTTTGGCGATATCGCCGTAATCTTTGGAGCGCTGATCGGTGTTCTCGATCATCAACTGGATCGGGGTGCCAGTTGTTTTACCCTCAAACACACCGGATAGAATTTTGACTGCATCTGCTTCTTGGCGTTGGGTGGTGTTTTCATTCTGACCGGGGCGGCGTTTATCCAGCCATACTTGCAGCATCGAGGCATCCAGCGGCACATTGGGGGGGCAGCCATCCACTGTTGCGCCCAATGCTGGGCCGTGGCTCTCGCCCCAAGTGGTGACGCGGAACAGGTGGCCAAAAGAATTCATCGACATGGGGCAGTCTCCTTGTTGGGGTCTGAATAAACGATCCCCTGCAGGGCGAAAAGGGTATTTTGCTTGCAATCCGCTGTTATCGGCGTATTTCTAGGCCTACCTCGGGGGGCCTTAGGGCTGAGATGTGCATTGCATGAACCCGTTGAACCTGAACCGGATCATACCGGCGGAGGGAAGGTGGCGGACATATCCGAACCAGACCTGCGCCTGTAGCCAATGGAGGATGATATGATCAAACCTTTTCTATTCGCTGCGGGACTTAGCTTTGTGGCCAGCGTTGCAGCTGCCCAAGACAAGCCCGTTTTAACTGTTTACACCTATGACAGCTTTGTCACCGATTGGGGCCCCGGCCCCAAGGTGGAAGAAGCCTTTGAGGCGGTTTGCAATTGCGACCTCAATCTTGTCGCGGCAGGGGATGGCGCGGCACTGTTGTCGCGTCTGCAACTGGAAGGTGCCCGCACCAAAGCCGATATAGTGTTGGGGTTGGATACCAATCTGACAGCGCGTGCCAAGAAAACCGGCCTGTTTGCGCCCTACGGCATTGCACCATCACATCTTGATGTGCCGATCGACTGGGTAGATGATATTTTCTTGCCCTACGACTGGGGTTACTTTGCCTTTGTCTATGACAAAACCAAACTGACCGAGGTGCCGGGCAGTTTCAAAGAACTGATAGATGCTCCCGAGGAGCTGAAAATCGTTATTCAGGATCCACGCAGTTCCAGCCCCGGCCTAGGATTGTTGCTCTGGGTGAAATCTGCCTATGGCAAGAAAGCTGACAAAATCTGGCAAGGCCTGTCACCCCATATTCTGACCGTCACCAAAGGCTGGTCCGAAGCCTATGGGATGTTTCTGGAAGGCGAGGCTGATATGGTGCTGTCTTACACCACTTCCCCCGCCTACCATCTGATTGCCGAGGGTGATAACACCAAGGCGGCGGCGTCCTTTAGCGAGGGCCATTATTTGCAGATCGAGGTTGCCGGGAAACTGGCCAGCAGCGATCAGCCTGAACTGGCCGACAAGTTTCTGGCCTTCATGACAACGCCTGCCTTTCAGTCTATTATCCCGACAACCAACTGGATGTATCCGGCTGTATTTTCGCAAGCGGGCCTGCCAAAGGGGTTTGAAACCCTGATCACCCCAAGTGACAGCCTGATTATTCCGGCGGCTGATGCCGAAAAAATCAAGGACGAGGCACTGGCCGAATGGCTCACAACGCTCAGCCGTTAAGTTTGACACGGGTTTTGGCTGGCGGCGGCGCACTTGCGTTGCTGCTGGCCCTCACTCTTGGCACAGTGCTGGCTGTTTGGTCCAAAGCCAGCTTTCAACAGCGTCTCGGCCCTGCCGATTGGGCTGCTATCCGCTTTACTGTTTCCCAAGCGCTGGTTTCGGCCACAATCAGTGTGCTGCTTGCCATTCCCACAGCCCGCGCACTGGCGCGGCGGCGGTTTCGCGGGCGTCAGTTGATGGTTTCCTTGCTGGGCGCGCCGTTTATCCTGCCGGGCATTGTTGCGGTGCTGGGCATCGTCGCGGTTTGGGGCCGCACCGGATACGTTAGCACCCTGATCGGAACGCCGCTGAATATATACGGCTTCACTGGTGTTGTTCTTGCCCATGTATTTTTCAACCTGCCGCTGGCAACCCGTTTCATTCTGCAAGGCTGGCTGTCGATCCCAACAGAGCATTTTCGCCTGTCGGCCCAGTTGGGCATGACCACCCGTGATGTGAACCGACAGTTGGAACGCCCGATGCTGCGCGCGGTGGTGCCGGGGGCTTTCCTGTTGATCTTTCTGCTGTGTATTACCAGCTTTGCCGTGGCACTAGCGCTGGGGGGAGGGCCGCGCGCCACAACAGTAGAACTGGCAATCTATCAGGCTCTGCGTTTTGATTTTGATCTGTCCAAAGCCGCCTTGCTGGCGATGATCCAGTTCGCTCTTTGCACCCTCACCGCCGCTGCGACCCTGTGGATTGCCGCCCCCCAAAGTTTTTCCGTGGGTATGGATCGCCCGCCCCGCCGCTGGGATGGCAAGGAGCGCGGGCAAATCTGGACCGACCGGATATTGCTGGTGGCCGTTGGGCTGTTTTTATTTGTACCGTTGGTTTCCATCGCGGTAAAAGGCGCGCCCAACCTTGGGGCCTTGCCGCCACAAGTCTGGCCCGCATTGAGAAATTCAGTGGCCATCGCCATTACCTCGGCTCTGCTTGCTATTGTGCTGTCACTGGCGCTCTCGGCGCTGATTGTCAGCCTGAGCACCCGCTGGAAACGTGCGTCGCAATTGCTGGAGGTCATCGGTTTCCTGTCGCTTGCGGCTTCTCCTTTTGTGATTGGCACCGGCCTGTTCATCATGCTGAACCCCTACATTGACCCGTTCAAAGCGGCGCTGCCGATTACCATTGCTGTCAACGCGGTGATGTCGCTACCCTTTGCCCTGCGGGTTATCCTGCCTGCGATGAGCCGGGCAGAACACTTTTATGGACGCCTTGGCAATTCGCTGGGTATGACGGGCTGGCACCGTTTTCGCCTTGCCATCTGGCCACTCCTGAAACGCCCGGTCGGTTTTGCCGCTGGCCTGTCTGCCGCCCTCTCGATGGGGGATCTTGGTGTGATTGCCCTGTTTGCACCACCGGATATGGCCACGCTGCCACTGACAATGTATCGTCTGATGTCTGCCTATCAAACCGCTGCTGCCAGCGGGGTTGCTTTGCTGCTTATTGCCACCAGCCTCGCCTTATTCTGGGCTTTCGACAAAGGAGGCCGTCTTGACCATCACACTGGATAACCTACACCTGCGGGTGGGGGATTTTGAATTAACCGCTGACTTTGAGATTGCAGAAGGGCACAAAATCGCGCTGATTGGTCCCTCGGGTGGGGGGAAAAGCACGCTGTTGTCGGCATTGGCAGGTTTTACTGCGCCAGTTGGCGGGCGCATTTTGTTTGGCGGTGTGGATATTACCAAGCTGCCGCCTGCCAAGCGCCCTGTCACGCTGCTGTTTCAGGATCACAATCTGTTTCCTCATCTGAGCGCCGAACAGAATATCGGCCTTGGGCTAAAACCAAACTTGAAGCTGGACGTGGCACAAAAGCAAGTGGTGCAGGATGCGCTGGCGCGTGTTGGCCTGACAGGCCATGGCACGAAACGTCCGGCGCAACTGTCTGGTGGTCAGCAGCAGCGCGTGGCCATTGCCCGCGCTCTGCTGCGGGATAAACCGGTGCTGTTGCTGGATGAACCCTTTGCCGCCCTTGGCCCTGCCTTGAAACACGAAATGCTGGATTTGGTGGCAGAGATTGTCGAGGCCAGCAACACCACTCTGCTGATGGTAACGCACCAACCGGAAGATGCGCATTACCTTGCAGATCAAACCGTTTTGATCGCGGGTGGCATCGCCAATGCACCGACATCCACCACAGCGCTGTTTGCAGATCCCCCGGTTGCCTTGCGGCGCTATCTGGGGGAATAGAAAAAGGCGGGCCAATGACCCGCCTTTTTCAAGATAATGTGTAACGCTTTTAGGCGTCTTTGCGTTTGATCGGTGCCCACAATTTCTTGTTGGTCAGATACAGCAGTACACCCAGAATTGTCAGGAAGATAAACGCGGTAAAACCGAATTTTTTACGCGCCATCAACTTGGGTTCTGCGGCCCACATCAGGAAGGCTGATACGTCCTGCGCCATATGCACCACATCGTTTTTCGATCCATCTGCATATTCGACAAGCCCGTCTTCCAATGGCGGTGCCATCGAGATATTGCCACCCGGAAACGCGGTGTTGCCGTAAAGCGTAGTACCCGCTTGCTCACTCTCGTGACCGTCATAGCCGGTCAGGATTGAGGCAATGTACTCTGGTCCGCCCATGCCTTTGGTCAGCTGGTTGAACAGCAGACCGTAAGGACCATGGAAACCGGCGCGGGCTTTGGCCATGACCGAGAGGTCAGGGGCACCGGCACCGGTATTAGCCGGGAACTTGTCAGAGGGTTTGCCGGGCAGGTCTTCGTCTAGCTCGGCGTTGTAGATGTCCCAAGTCTTGGCATAGGCCTTGACTTCTTCGGGGCCGTAGGATGGCCCACCCTCGTCACCAAGGTTGCGGAAGGCAACCAAGCGCAACCCGTGACAGGCGGCACACACTTCGGTGTAAACCTGCAAACCGCGTTGCAACTGGTCTTGGTCATATTTGCCAAACGGACCTTCAAATGAGAAGGCGTAATCCTCAATGTGGCTTTCACCGCCAGCGGCCAGGGCAGCAGTGCCACCGAAGCTTAGGCCAAGTGCAACGAGTGCTGAAAGAATGATACTTTTCATTTCTGAACTCCTTTCTTTCTTATTTCGCTGCAGACGCATCGGCGTCTTTTGGCGGATAATGGGCGTCGAAATCGGCCTCGATTGTTTCCGGTACCGGCAGTGGTTTTTCCAGCACACCCAGCAATGGCAGGATGATCAGGAAGTAACCGAACCAATAGTAGGAAGCATAAAGCGAAATCAGCGAGTAGGGCGGTTCAGCGGGCATAGCGCCACACCACATCAACACGAAGAAGTCGATGATGAACAGCCAGTACCAGTATTTGAACATCGGACGGTATTTGCCCGAACGCACCGAAGAGGTATCCAGCCAAGGCACCAGCGCCATCACAGCGATTGAACCAAACATGGCCAGCACACCAAAGAACTTGGCATCAATGATGCCACCGGTGATAAAGCTGGTGATCTGAACGATCATCACATCCGCAGTAAAGGCCCGCAAGATCGCGTAGAATGGCAAGAAGAACCATTCCGGCACAATATGCGCAGGAGTTACCAACGGGTTGGCCTGAATGTAATTATCCGGGTGGCCCAGGAAGTTTGGCATAAAGCCGATGATAGCGGTAAAGATAATCAGGATCACAACCAGCGCTAGCAGGTCTTTGATCACATAATATGGCCAGAAAGGAACGGTGTCTTTCTTGGCTTCTTCTTTGGAACCGCGTCGCACTTCAACGCCCGAAGGGTTGCCGTTGCCGGTGGTGTGGAAGGCCCAGATGTGCACGGCAACCAGTGCAGCAATCACAAACGGGATCAGATAGTGCAGCGAGAAGAAGCGGTTCAGGGTGGCATTATCCACCGCAGGCCCGCCCAGCAGCCATGTTTGCAAGGCTTCGCCGATGCCTGGGATCGCGCCGAACAGGCCGGTGATCACGGTTGCCCCCCAAAAGGACATTTGCCCCCAAGGCAGCACATACCCCATAAACGCCGTAGCCATCATTGCCAGATAGATCAGCATACCGATGATCCATGTGATCTCACGCGGGGCTTTGTAAGACCCGTAGTAGAGGCCGCGGAAGATGTGCAGGTAAACAGCAGCAAAAAACAGCGACGCGCCGTTCATGTGCATATAGCGCATTGCCCAACCCGCATTCACGTCGCGCATGATGTGCTCGACTGAGTCAAACGCCATGTCAACATGTGGAGTATAGTGCATAGCCAGCACAATGCCGGTGATCAATTGCAAAACCAGACAGAAAGCGAGCACAATGCCCCAGATCCACATCCAGTTCAGATTTTTTGGTGTCGGGATCATAATGGTCCCGTAAATCAAGCCAACGATTGGCAGACGTGCGTCTAGCCATTTTTCAATGTTTGATTTTGGCTCGTAGTGATCGTGTGGTATTCCAGACATGATCTTTCCCCCTAACCCAGCTTAATCAGTGTGCCATCCATGGCCGCGACGGGCACTGGAAGGTTTTCAGGTGCCGGACCCCTACGGATACGACCGGATTCGTCATAGTGCGAGCCGTGACACGGGCAGAACCAGCCACCAAAATCGCCAGCGCCATCGCCGATGGGCACACAACCAAGGTGGGTGCAAACACCCATCATCACCAGCCATTCGCCAGCTTCATCCATGGAGCGGTTTTCATCAGAGCCGTCGCCCGGGTTGTTGGCGTTGCGGCTGTCGTTATCAGGCAGATCGGCCAGCGGCGTTGCGCGGGCAGCTTCAATTTCTTCGGCGCTACGGCGGCGTACAAAAACCGGCTTGCCGCGCCATTTTACTGTCAGCTGTGTGCCGACCTCCATACCATCAACGTCTACTTCGATAGACGATAATGCCAAAACATCTGCGCTTGGGTTCATTTGGTCTACTAGCGGCCAAATTGCAGCACCAGCGGTCACTGCGCCTGCAGTAGCGGTTGCTACATACAGAAAATCGCGGCGGTTGCCTGCTGCGTGGTCATCAGAATGAGACACGTGCTTCTCTCCATTGCCTTGCATACCCCAATTATGGGGTCTAAAAATTGGGTCGGACGAGGCGGACAACACTCCGTCAGGGTGTTACTATACAGCGGCAAAATAATAGTCTAGGGACTTTGCGCCGCAGTTTTGCAACTAAAGGGACTAAAGGAGTCGAGAGATGCGTCTTTGTGCATATCAACCGGATATCGCACCCAACCTGGGTGCGATGATCCGGCTTTCCGCCTGTTTTGGCGTGCCTTTGGATATAATTGGTCCCTGTGGCTTCCCGCTTTCGATCAAATCGCTCAAGCGTGCTGCGATGGATTATGCGGATATTGCCGATCTGACGCGCCATGATTCGTGGCAGGTTTTCACCGCGGCCTCTGCCGGGCGGCGTCTGGTGTTGATGACGACCAAGGCGGATGCGACCCTGTGGGATTTCAGCTTTCACCCCGGAGATACCCTGATTATGGGGCGTGAATCTGCGGGGGTGCCGGAAGAGGTGCATAACGACTGTGCCGCCCATGTGCGGCTGCCGATGACGGGTGCTGCGCGTAGCCTGAACGTGGCAATGTGCGCGGGGATGGCACTGAGCGAGGCGCTACGGCAGGTGCGCTAACTCTGCTCATCCGACCCCATGCGGCGTTCCAGCCAGCGTACCCCGGCGCTGATGATCAGGACCAAAACCAGATATTCAACGATCAGCAGCGAGTATATTTCGAGCGGTCGGTATTCCGTAACCACCAGTTCATTCGCCCGCCGGGTCAATTCCTGCATTCCGATCACCGAGGCAAAGGCCGACATTTTCACCACATAGATGAACTGGTTTGCCAAGGGGGGCAGGATGCGCCGGATGGCTTGGGGCAGGATCACATAGCGCATGGTCTGGATGTAATTCAGCCCCACGGTTTGCGCCGCCTCAGTCTGGCCTTTGGCAATTGACTGGATGCCAGCGCGGTAAATCTCTGCCGTGAAGGCGCTGTCGGAAAGGGCGAGCGTGATAATGGCCCCCCAAAAGGGATCAATGGGGATATTGAGGCCCATGGATTTGAAAACCAGTGGTAGACCGTAGAAAACCCAGAACAACATCGGCAACAGTGGGATCGAGCGCACAAATTCAACGTAAACCCGGTTGAATATGCGCCAGCCACGCCTTGACGACAGGCCGGGCAGGGCCACGGCCAAACCCAGCAGGATGGAAATTCCTGCGGCGATCAGGGAAATCAGAATGGTGCTGCCCATGCCCTGCACCAGAAATTTGATATTGATCCAGCCTGTGTTGGTCATCGGATTGATCACATACCAGCCCCAGGTCGTCGAAGAGGAACAACCTGTTAGGAAGAGCAGGATCGACAGCAGGGCGGTTTTTCCGAACATATCCATGCCTTAATGGTGCAAAATCTGGCTGAGAAATTTTCGGCAACGTGCCGAGGATGGGTTCTCGAAAAATTCAGCCGGGGGGGCTGCTTCTACAATTTCACCTGCGTCCATGAAAATCATCTGGTCCGCAACTTTGCGGGCAAATCCCATTTCGTGGGTGACCACCACCATCGTCATACCTTCGTCTGCCAGTTCGATCATCACGTCCAGAACCTCCGAGATCATTTCCGGATCCAGCGCCGAGGTCGGTTCGTCAAACAGCAAAACCTTGGGTTCCATACAAAGCGAGCGTGCTATCGCGACCCTTTGTTGCTGACCGCCGGACAACTGACCGGGGTATTTGTCTGCCTGTTCGGGAATGCGTACGCGTTCAAGATAATGCTCGGCCTTCTCGCGCGCTTGGGCTTTGCTCAGCCCGCGAGCTTTTATCGGACCCAGTGTCAGGTTTTCCAGAACGGTTAAATGCGGGAATAGGTTGAATTGCTGGAAAACCATACCAACTTCGGACCGGATGGCGGAAATCGCGTCCGCGTCTTGGGTCAATTCAATCCCGTCGACCCGAATTGTTCCCTTTTGGTGAACCTCCAGCCGGTTGATACAGCGCACCACCGTTGACTTGCCAGAACCGGACGGCCCACAAATCACCACCCGCTCCCCGGATCCAACTTGCAGATTTATGTCCTTAAGAACATGGAAATCGCCAAACCATTTGTTGACGTTTACCATCTCGATAGCGGATTTCCCCATAACTGCCCCTTGGCCGGTATTTTGAAGCCCAGCTTCTCACCCGATTTGGGTAAAGTCCACCGGTAGCGGACAAATTATAGAGGTTGTGCGATCCCTTCACCACGGGTCATTGGTTTGCGGTACAGCAATTCGAAAAGGGAAAAAAAGGAGCCTTCGCGGGCGTGAGGCCTGCGTTTCTTCACTCATTGCATTTAAAATGATTTTCGAATCGGTGGAAATGTACCATGATCATAAAGCTGCAAGAATCTGTTGGGACCGGAGAAAATGAATTTTCTAGATATTCGTATAAATGAGTTGATGACAAAAACTGATGCGCATCTGTTGCGCTCGACACAGCCTTATGGCTGGCAAGGGCTGTACCGCGCCATGCGCAGCGGGCGGCTTAGGAACGTTGTCCGGGTAATAGATATCGCCTGTGTGTTGTTTCTGGTCGTGTCGATCTGGGCTGCCTATCGGTTTTTCACTGCAACAGAGGTATTGTCAGCGGTAAAATTTGGTATGTCTGCAGCGGTTATGTTGATTGTTGCGGGGCAGTTGAAGCTGAGCCTGATGCCCCATATTCAGGCGGAACGCATTATCCGCCAGATGAAACGCATCGAGATTCTGTTGCTGGCCAAGAACCATGAAATAACTGAAGAAGAATAACGGGGATAGCGACATCGGCCTTTGGGCAGGCCGATGCAATCTACACAACGGGTCGGGTTGCCACCATGCTGGGGCGCCGGGCAAATTCTGCCTGCCAGGCGCTGAGTTCGGGGCGGCCTGCACGCCAGTCGCGGGCGGCATGGCGGAAATCGAGATATTCCAGCGCGCATCCAGTTGCAATTTGCGCCATGTCGAGTGGTCCGGAAAGGTGGCTCATCCAGCGGGATTCGATTGCATCCAGCGCGCGGGCGGCTTTGGTCCATTGGGCATCGACCCATTCATTTGATTGCAGTTCTTCAGGGCGGCAACGCCCCTCATAGATCATCAGAACCGCAGCCTCCATGATACCGTCTGCCGTTGCTTCCAGCGTCAGGGTCTCCCAAAGGCGTGCCTTGGGATAGAGCGTGCCGCCTGCCAGATCGTTCAGATATCGGGTAATCACCCTGCTGTCATAGAGAGCGGGCCCGTCATTGCGCACCAGCGCCGGGATTTTCCCCAGCGGATTATGGGAGGTCGGCATATTACTGGAATCAAGTGGTGTGCCCACAGCATCAAGAATTTCAACAGCACCCTCTTGGCCGGTTTCGAGGATGCACACACGACATTTGCGAACAAACGGCGAGGCGGAAGCGGAATATAGCTGCATTTGTTAAACTTTCTTAACTCTGATCCGCCCCATGGCGGCAATGTCGATTTCCAAGCCCGGCCCAGTGTCGCCCCAACGCACAACCCGCCGCCAGCGCAGGGCCGCGTTGCCCTGTGGGGCATCGGTGCATTTATGGGCGCTCACACCCTCGACCACGGTATCAAGCGCGTCTTCGCTGGCCTGATTTGTCTGTGAAAGCTGGACCTTGCGCGCGGTGTAATAGGCCGCAAGCGCGACAGTGCCATAGCGGGCAGCGGTGAAGGCAATCGGTGCGAGGGGTATGGCCATTGTGGGGTCTCCTTGGCTGTAACCTAGGGCGGTGGGGGGCAAAGATCAATCTTTCTACTCGGGAGGTTTGCGCATCAATCCTGCCAATTCCGAGATAAATGCGCCAATTTGCGCTTGCTCTGCCCCGTCCGCCGCGCCGTCAATTGCCTCGGTAGGTTTGTTTTGTGCCAGCTTCCAGGTGCCGTCTATTTGCTCAATTTCCATGGCAATTGGAACGATCATACGGGACATTTTGGAGATTGTTTCGCCGGTCAGTTTATCCAGTGTCCAGACAGGTTTTGGCAGCAGGCGAGATTCCATATTGGCAGACAGGCGATCCAGTATGCCGTGCAAATCTGAATCCGGCAGCCGGTGCAGCATGCCGCGCAGGTGCACAGCCACGTAGTTCCATGTGGGCACTTGTTGTTCCACGCCGTACCAGTCGGGCGAAATATAGCTGTCACCGCCACTGACGGCCAGAACTGCAGTGTGGGGGTGTGTCATCAGTTTCAGGATTGGGTTGGAACGCACAAGATGGGCCTCTAGCCGTGTGCCATCGGGCGAGAGTTGAAACGGGATATGGCTGAGCAGAGGTGCGGGGTCGGCGTTTAGTGAAAGAATGCCAAAACTGCGTTCGCGCGCAAAGGCGATATTGCGGGCGGTGTCGGCTTTGCGGAAGGCGGGGTTAGGGTGCATTTGGGGCCTCAGTCGGGAAAAGGGTGGCGGCATCTCCGGGGTGCCACTGCGGGAATTTGGGCATAATCTGCTGGAAGCGCTCGGAGGCGACGAAACCCTCCAGCCAGTGGTGCAGCGCGGGCCAGGGCTGAGCGTCAAACCAGCCCCTATCCGTGTTGGCAAACTGGCGCACAAAAGGGGCGATGCCGATGTCGGCGAGGCTAACTTCCAAGCCAAACAGGTAAGGGTGGTCTTGTAAACGTGTCTCTAGTTTCCGCAAGTATTGCGAGGCCAGTTCTCGTTGGTGTTCGGGATCTACATCTGCATATCTTACTGAATATTTGAACCGGTCCAGATGCGGTTTGAATTCTGACTCGCAGCGCTCAATCAGCTCGTGCCCTTGCCCGCCTTGCGCCAATAACCCTTGCGGATCATTCTGCCCCAGCGCCCATTCCATAATGTCAAAACTTTCCTCCAACACTGTTCCGTCAGGCAATACCATCACCGGAACCGTTCCTTTGGGCGAAGCCTCTAACATGCAGGCCGGTTTGTCGCGCAGCAAGATTTCCCGCAACTCTACCTGCAAGCCGCTCGCGGCAACGGCCAACCTTGCGCGCATGGCGTAAGGGCAGCGGCGAAAAGAATACAGGATAGGTGGATTAGAACTCGACAACGGCCCGAATGCTCTTACCTTCGTGCATCAAATCAAAGCCTTTGTTGATATCCTCCAACTTCAGCTTGTGGGTGATCATCGGGTCGATCTCGATTTTGCCGTCCATGTACCAATCTACGATTTTGGGCACATCGGTACGCCCGCGCGCGCCACCAAAGGCCGTTCCCCGCCAAACGCGACCAGTGACCAGTTGGAACGGGCGGGTGGAAATTTCGGCTCCTGCAGCTGCAACGCCAATGATGATGCTTTCGCCCCAGCCTTTGTGCGCGGATTCCAGCGCTGTGCGCATTACTGTGGTGTTGCCGGTGGCGTCAAAAGTGTAATCACCGCCCCCGCCTGTCAGCTCAACCAGATGGTTCACCAAATCACCCTCAACCTCTGCCGGGTTCACAAAATCGGTCATGCCGAATTGCTTGGCCATTTCCATCTTGCCAGCGTTCAAATCGACGCCGACAATCTGGTCGGCACCTGCCAAACGCAGCCCTTGCACAACATTCAGGCCAATGCCGCCAAGGCCAAACACAATCGCGGTGGAACCGATTTCAACTTTGGCCGTGTTAATTACCGCGCCGATACCGGTGGTCACGCCGCAGCCAATATAGCAAATCTTGTCAAACGGCGCATCCTTGCGAACCTTGGCAAGGGCCACCTCTGGCAGAACCGTGTGGTTGGCGAAGGTCGAGCAGCCCATGTAGTGCAGGATCGGTGTGCCATCGAGCATGGAAAAGCGGCTGGTGCCATCGGGCATCAGGCCTTGGCCCTGCGTTGTGCGGATGGATTGGCACAGGTTGGTTTTGGGATTCAGGCAATAGTCACACTCGCGGCATTCCGGTGTGGAAAGCGGGATCACATGGTCGCCCGGTTTCAGCGATGTGACGCCGGGGCCGCATTCCAGCACGATGCCAGCGCCTTCATGGCCCAAAATAGCCGGAAAAAGCCCTTCGGGATCGGCCCCTGAGCGTGTGAATTCATCGGTGTGGCAAATGCCGGTGGCCTTGATCTCTACCAAAACCTCGCCCGCGCGCGGGCCGTCGAGGTTTACTTCCATAATTTCGAGGGGTTTGCCAGCCTCTAGGGCAACGGCGGCGCGGGTTTTCATTGGTGGACTCCCATGGGTTTGCTGGGGGAGAGTGCAAAATTCGCGCTCGTTTTTCAATTGGGAATATCGCTTGGGATAAAAAAATGCCGGTCGTTTGCTGCTTGGTAGGAGGTTGTTAACCATTTTATCAAAAAACTGGGTGCTATGGCTCAACTGATCCGATCCGTTTTCAGGCTCTTGGCCCCCTTGGCTTTTGTGCCTGTGCTTGGACTGTTTTCCGGTGCAGCAGCACAAGGACCGGTTCGGGACGTTTGGCAAAAACTTGATAAATCCATGCTGGTTTGGGGCAGTTTCATGGCCCCGTCATCAGTTCACAGCAGTGATGCACAGAATGCCAAATTCGAGATATACGCCAAACCCACGATCCGTTTGTGGCAGCTGGCCGGGAAAACCCGGGTAAACGGATATATCATTGTTGCGGCCCTGCGCGACAAACAGAAATTAGATTATAACAGCAAGCTGAAATATGCCGTCGGGGTGGAGCTGGAGCATAAGCTGACACCAGCGGTGCGCCTGTCCTTTGGGGCAAAGTGGGACACTGAATACCAGTATTTTTCCGGCACCACCTATAGCGCGCTTACGGCGACGGCTGATCTTTCGGTATATAAAACCTGGGATCCGCAATGGCTGCGCAAGGGACGGTTTTCCGATGCGCAACTGGTACTTAGCGGCTGGGCAAACCTGCGCTATCCCGGGGCACTCGATCCTTCCGAGCGGCACAACGGGCTAGCGCAGGGGGCGCTCAAGCTGGCGGCGGTTGTGCCGATTGGTTCCGGAAAATTGAAAATCGCGCCGTTTTTGTCTTTGGCAGCCAAGGCGGATTTCAAGGGGCGACCATGGAATAATACGCTTGAACCGGCACTGGGTGTTGATCTTAAAATCCCGATCGGCAAGCGCGGGGTGCTATCTGTCGGGGCCAAAACAACAGTTCAACTGCGCCATGTCAGTGGGCAGGTTCAAAGCGGGGGCTTGGCCTATTTGTCTTGGTACAAACACTTTTGATGGGGGCGCTGATAATTTGGCCAATATACCTGCGCCGGAATCGCTGGACTGTTTGAGTTTCACGTGACCGCTGCCTCGGCATGTCGTAGTGTCCACCCCAAGCTGATGCTGGGGGTGTTGTGGCTCAAATAGCGATTTCCAATTTCGATGTGGTGATCATTGGCGGTGGCGTCAAAGGCAGTGCCATTGCACGTGATGCGGTTGGGCGTGGTTTGCGGGTGTTGTTGTGCGAGCAGGGGGATTTGGGCAGCAGTTGCGTTAAAAACCTTGCCAGATTGGGCCTTGAGGCATTTCAGGCACCGAAGGTATGTAGCCTGAAAGAAGCCCGGGAAGCGGTGCAGGAATGGAGTATTCTGCGTCGCATCTCGCCGCATTTGGCAAAAGCCCGGACCAATCAGGAACAAAGTCACTGGATAAAAGCAATTCTGGGCCGTTTTCGCGCTACTCAAACGGCCAAAGTGGCCCCAGATGTTCCGTTGCTGACAATTTTGAGTGGGCACCGTTTTGTGATGCTCAACCTGCGGGATGCGGCTGATCGGGGGGCGGTGATCCTGCCCAGAACCCAGTTCCAATCGGCGGAACGTAGGGCTAATCGCTGGTTCGTCTCCATCCGGACGGGCTGTGATCAGATCGCGGAAATGTTGACCAGCAGAATACTGGTGGACACGACAGGCGGGCGGTCCTTGCCCAACGGGTTGTTGGCGGGCAATGCGGTTTCGGATGCCGTTATTTCCGGAACCCTTGCCATCGTGAAAACCCTTGGGGATGACCCGAATCAGGTTTTGGAAGTCAGAGAGGGCACCCGTTTCTTTTCCGTGCCATTGGAAACAGGTTGCCAGCTGATCGGCCAGCTGCGGGATGGGCCTGAGGCGGGGAGGCTCGCGGATTTGACCGATCAAGCCAAGCGCCTGTGTGGTGGCGAACTGGACCTTGAAAACCTGCTCTGGCAGGGGCAGACGACGATTCCGAGTTCTGGCTTGGCGGAAAGCCCCACGCGGGGGGGCGATGATTTCCACATTCACATCCAGACCGATGAGGGCCATCTGCCACTGTTTCAGATTACCGGTGGAACGGTTTCAGGGGCGCGTAGGTTGGCCGAAGATACCGTCGCGGAAATGGCCCCCTATGCCAATATGATTGGCAAGAAATGGACCGGCACCACTACCCTGCCGGGGGGCGATTTTCAGCCGAATTTGCGCGATACGCTGGTGGCGCAGTTACAGGCTGACTATGCCTTTCTCAGCGCGCAGAATGTGGAGCGCTTGTTTGATACTTATGGGACAGATTGCAACCGATTGCTAGGCGACGCCAAGTCCGAGGCGGATCTGGGTCAGCGTTTCAGTGAGGAGCTTTATGCCACAGAGGTTAGGTGGTTGGTACAGAATGAATGGGCCAGAACAGCAGGCGATATCGTTTGGCGGCGCACCCGCCTGGGGCAACGTATGACCGGGCAGCAAATCAGAATGCTTGACCTTTGGCTTGCTGGTAATTCAGGCTCTGACGGAACGCAAAGCCCGAGAATGTAGTGCGATATTCCGCTTCCTCCTAGAAATCTATTGAATATAGGCAAATAATTCCTATTTGACGATTATTAGTCTAAGGATGAAGCTATGCGTGGGGCACGCAATGTTGAACTGTTTTATTAGGACATCTGAAATTTTGATCAAACCGATATTAGTGGTGGCGCTGGCGGCGGGCGCGTTTGCGCAGACTGCTGCCGCCCAGAGAGTCATAAAAGATGACGCCACGACGGCACAAAAACCTATTGAAGAGGTGGAGGATCTGGCGGCACGGACACGCATTTCGGGAACAGCTGTAACCGAGCAGGGCCTGCTTTCGCTCAAGGGCAAAAGGAACCTTGATTACACCTTGCTCGCAGGGATGGCTGATATACGTGATCTTATTCTAGACGGTTCGGATATTGTCGATTTGACGCCGCTGGGGGCGATGCGCGGCGTCGAGATGATTAGCCTGAACGCCACCAATGTTTCGGATATTACCCCTTTACTCCGGATCAAGTCCTTGCGTCATATTTATCTTAATGGAACGCAAGTCACTGATCTTTCGCCTCTTTTGAAAATGATATGGTTGGAAGATATAGGGCTGGATTCCACGCTGGTGGAGGATTTGACTCCGTTACAAAACCTGCGACAATTGCGCCGCTTGAGCATTCAGGCGACTTTGGTGAGTGATCTTTCTCCTCTGAAAGAACTAACAAGACTAACGTGGTTGAATGTGTCCGACAGTCTGGTCTCCGACATTTCGGTGGTCGCAAAATTCCCTGAAATGCACGAACTTACGCTTGCGGGAACGCTGGTAGAGGATATTTCGCCCGTGGCCAATTTGAAGGTGATGAAAATCCTGCATTTGGAGGGAACCTACGTTAGCGATCTGACGCCGTTGGCAGATTTGGACAGGCTGGTGGAATTGAATCTCGGACTGACGGCCATTGAAGATATTTCCCCGCTGGCGGGGCTTGAAAATTTACGATTTCTGGACCTGAGCGTGACAAATGTGCATGATGTCAGCCCGCTTGCCGATCTCAAAAAACTGCGTGAAGTGCGTTTGCAGGGAACCGCCGTAGAAGACGTTTCTGCCTTGGATGAGCTGACCCAAAAAGGCCTAAAGCTGGATTTCTGACCCTGTTCAAGCCCATTGAAGACCAGCTGGATTTTGGACTTTGAAGGGGAATTGTGGTACGCTGCACCCAATTCCATTTTCATTTCAATTATCCAGAGGCCCCAATATGACCATAGTATCTTCACTCGACCCGACAAAAGCCGTAAACTTTTTTGGAACAGGCATCCATGTCGGTGCGTCTACGCAAGTCCTTGCGGACGGGGTGGATGTTACAACGCTGGTGGGCATATCAGCGGCATCCAAGCTAACCTTTGTTTTTGCAGGGGGCGCAGAAGTTTCGTTTTTTGCGGCATTCTCTTTTCTTGGGTCAGGTTTGACCGGCAATCCGAATATTGATGATATTTGGTTGGAAGCGCCGGGCGTGAATGGGGTCAAGATCGAAATAGACGCTGTGAACCGGGTATTTTTCGATCTGGGGGTCGCGAGTCTGACCCAGTCCCAGTTCTATTCAAACCTGTTCAAGTTTGACGATGTCATGAATGGCACAGCAATCTGAGATGACATTGGCGGTTATGCCGGTAACGATGTTCTGAAGGGATTTGCCGGTGATGACACGCTGGATGGGGATATCGGCACGGATAAGCTGTTTGGGGGTACCGGTGCGGATATCCTGATTTCCCGTGATGGCAATGACACGCACAAAGGCGGTGGCGGCAACGACACCATGTTTGGTGGTGGCGGGGATGATAC
>JAHRVG010000035.1 GCA_019090795.1 Paracoccaceae bacterium
AATGCGCTGTTCGCGGCACGGTCGCCACCTCGGTTTATGCGATGTCGTGTGGTTTTGCCTGAGGATGCAGGGACCGGGCTGACGCCGAATATCAAACCTGAGATTGATGCCTTTGATCTGTCCCATATCCATCAAGCTGTCGCCATGAACCGCGACGGACGCATCTCGGGAAAATTATACGTGCAATTCGTGATGGGTGTGAAAAACGCGATGCCGGTGGATCGGGATGTCTTTGATTATTACGTGCGCACGATGGAGCGTCTTGCCCCCGACGCCAAATGGTGCGCCGCCGGAATCTGGCAACACCAACTGACGTTGAATGAATGGTGTGTGGCGAATGACGGGCTCACACGTACAGGACTGGAAGACAATGTGCGCCTTGATCGCGACACGCTCGCGCCGTCCAACGCGGCCCTTGTCCGCCGTGTGGTTGAGCTATGTGAAAAATACGAACGCCCCGTGGCGAATTGGCGGCAAGCACGCACCATACTGGACCTTACGCTGCCCGAAACACTGTAAAACCGGCGACCTTACGACGCGAGTTCTGGATGCGCGTATGCTTCGGGATATGGCATCGGGTGGAACGGCCCCAAAGGCACGACATTGTTCCAAGATCGACCGAAATATCCCTGACGACAATGAACCAATGAGTTGCTGTCTGCCACGCTTGGCAATGCATATACGCGGCAAAGCCAACGCCAAAGGTTTGGGTAGTCCAAAATTCTGGCACCGTTCAGCTTCATCCGCACATAGTAAACCGGGTCATGGCGATAGAGTGTGGGGAACAGGCGCAGATCAGCTTCCTTGAAGCTATCGCCGGTTAGAAAGAGACGTCCATCGATGGCAAGACGCTTTTCCAATGCGCCGAGCGTGTCGAAGTATTTTTCAAAAGCCGCCTCGTAAACTGCCTGATCGGACGAAAACCCAGCCTTATATGCGCCGTTGTTGATGCCGACATAGATTTGGTCGTTGAGCGTATCTATGTTCCTCCGCAAATCGGCATTTTCATCGCCCGCTGGATACAGGTTTGGCCTCAGATCATCCGCGATAGTGCTGCCAAGGGCGCGCGCCTGTGCATTTAGCATCCTGATGATCTCGGCACTCTCGTTGGCGACGATCCTCTTGGTTTTCTTGTCATAGAGGATCGGAACCGACGCTTCGCCAGACCCCTCAGCCTCGTAAATCTGTTTGGCGAGGCGGAAGTTCTGACCGGTTGCAGTCTCAAACGTGCATTCAGGCAGTGTTGTCCCGGTCAAAGATGCAATGCGCATCGGATTGAATTCCCAGCGGTTTGGCTCAATCGGGTCGCCTTCGGTTGTGCGGCTGGGAAAGGCTACATCCAGCGTGATGCTAGCTTGCAGGCCTAAAACGTTGCGCGCCAAGGTCACGCGATGGCACCACGGGCAGTTCAGCGCGACGAATAGGTGATATCGCCCCGGCTCGGCTGGAAAATCTGCGTCCTCACCCAGCACTGACCGAAACCCGCTGACGCCGCGCACGAACTCGCCTTTAGCCCGCCGCGCGACGGCGTCTGCCTGGGATTCTTCTACAGATTTTTTCGACACGTGTATCTCCTGTCTATCCACGCGAACGATGGTGCAAAATGATAGGCACCGCCAGCTCTTCTTCGTCGGTCAAATGCCGTTTTAGGAACGCCTCAATAGATTCGGCGACACCGTGCAGCTTATCCTTGCGGATGGACACGCCAAGTTGTCGAAACATCTGGTGCGCTCCCAGACAATGGCGGTCTTTTCCTTGAAACCAGGATGCGCCTCCCATGCGTCGCGGGGATAGTCGCGCAGCAAGCTTTGCATTTCGGTCGGCATATCGTCGGTGCGAATGTCAAAATAATCTAACATATCTTTTCCTTTCCGCATCAACGTGGGTTCGGCAAAGGGGAGTTAACACCCGTAGAATTGCACGGCAGGTGTGCGCCTATCGGTTAACACCTGCGAACCGCACGCCGCTTAGATCGGCCATTTCTTTCTTCCAAGTGGTGATGTCGCGATGGGCGAAGTCGGACAGATTGCTATGCCCACAAGCCCGCGCCAACACCTGCATCAGCTCAACCGATGCGCCAAAATAGCGCGCGAGCTTTTGCGCCCCGATTTGCACATCCAGCAGCTGACGTAGCTCTGGCTTTTGAGTGGCGATGCCGACAGGGCAATTGTTGGAATTACACATACGCGCTGCGATGCACCCGACGGCTTGCATAGCCGAATTCGATACTGCAACAGCGTCCGCGCCTAAGGCCATAGCCTTGGCAAAATCCTCGGCCACACGCAGGCCACCGGTGATCACCAAGGTCACGTCGCGGCCCGTTTTTGCGTCCAGATGGGCACGCGCACGGGCCAAAGCAGGGATCGTTGGCACCGAGATATGATCGCGAAAAATCAAAGGGGCAGCCCCTGTTCCACCGCCGCGGCCATCAAGAATGATGTAGTCAGCGCTGGCCTCCAGGGCAAAGTCGATATCGTCCTCGATATGATTGGCAGACAGTTTAAACCCGATGGGAATGCCGCCGGACCACTCGCGAACTTCATCCGCGATTTTGCGAAAATCAGCGGGGGTATGCAGGTCAACGAAAGTTGAGGGCGAGATCGCTGCTTGACCTTCCTCCAACCCACGCACTTGGGCGATTTTGCCTTGCACCTTGTCGCCAGGCAGATGGCCGCCGGTGCCGGTTTTTGCCCCTTGACCGCCTTTAAAGTGGAAGGCCTGAACCTTCTCGACCAACTCGGGTTTCCAGCCGAACTGGGCTGAGGCAAGCTCATAAAAATAGCGCACGTTTTCCGCCTGCTCCTCTGCCAGCATGCCGCCTTCGCCAGAACAAATCCCGGTCCCCGCCATCTGCGCCCCACGCGAAAGCGCGATTTTGGCTTCCTCGGACAAGGCCCCATAGCTCATGTCTGAGACGAAAAGCGGGATGTCCAACTGCAGCGGTTTTTCGGCCCGTGGGCCAATCGTCACCGACGTTTCGACGGGATGGTCGTCAAGCAACGGTTTGCGTGCCATCTGAGCTGGCAAGATTTGGATATCATCCCAATGCGGTAAATCTTTGCGTGGCACGCCCATTGACCCCATCGTGCCGTGATGGCCAAGTTTGGACAACCCGTCGCGCGCCAATTCATGGATGCGGGCCACTGTCGGCTCCTCAGGTGTTGGCGACGCAACTGGAATATCGGATTTGGGTTCGGGTGCCGCATCGCCCGGTTCTAGGTCACCTAGTGACGCGTGCGCTCCGTCGCAAAACGGCGCATTGGCGCTGGCCTTGCATTGACACAACGCGGCAGTCCCCGTTTTGTCTGCCGCGAATTTGAGCGGTGTGATGTCGCTACCAGCATGGGACCCGTCACAGAAGGGCTGGGTTTTGGATTTGCCACAACGGCACCAATAGTAGTCCTTGCCTGCTTCCAAGTCGATTTTGGCCGGAAATTTCGCGGCAATGATAGGGACGTTTTGATTTGTCATCGGTTTGTGGCTCCATGAAGCGTGAGACGTTCGTTGGGAATTTTAGGGCTACCCATCCGACAATGTAAAGGAAACATGTTGAAAGGTTAAGTCCGGCAGAAACGCAGGACTGATCAGGCTTGCGTCCTCGCCGTTATCAGCTCACCGCAGCTTCATACCGCCATGCCCGTACCGACGCCTTCAGCCTTTGTACAGATTATACCGCCGAAATGGTAACCTGATATCCGGTTCCTGTCTTGTGGCAGCCCTGCCCATACGGCGGGGAACGGGCATATTTCATTTGTCCGGGCATTTTAAATGGGCAGCACTACTGCCAGCGACGCGTGGTGAAATTATATTTAGGCGGCAAGTATTTTCTCTGCCGACATTGCTATCAGCTCATCTACGGCTCCCTAAATGAAACCCGCCATGACAGATTGCTGCGACGCGCTAACAAACGCCGCATGGCGATGGGCGGAGAATCGGGGATATACTTCTGGATTGAAAAGCCTAAAGGCATGTGGCAACGCACGTATAACAGACACAAGGCGGAAATTATCATGGCAGAAGACCAAGCCACGGTTGAATTTTCGCGGGTGTTTTCGGGGCGGCTGAGCAAAGAGGAAATGGAACTGTACTTTGAATAGGCGGCAACAAAGTCCGGAAGCAGTGTAGAAAAACCCGCAAAGGCAAGCCGTGCAGATTAATGAGTGAGCCGGGGCGGCGGCGGTGCAAGTTTCATGGGGGAATGTTTACAGGGCCAAAAACGCCAGAGGGCAAGGCTCGGATAGCGAAAGCGCAAAAACGGCGGTGGGCAATATGGCGCGAGAGGCATAGCGTGGAAAAATATAGGAAAACCTGAGTGCTCTACAGATCACCTTCTATCA
>JAHRVG010000036.1 GCA_019090795.1 Paracoccaceae bacterium
AGCGCGTATTTGATTTGTTGGAAATCCATGGGCCTACCCTGCCTTGTCAAAATGAAACTCTATCCGCGTTTCTGCAACTCTACACCAGATCGCCACAACAAGCATGAATGCATCCATAGACATAATTTATAGAAAGCCCGTTTCACCCCTGAATGAAGCCCGTGCATTGGTTCTGTGGGCGTTGTTCATAAGCAATGGCTATCAATCTATAAAGACAACTGTCTTGCTCGTTGCCCGTAATTATGGCTCGATAATGATGTTGCCGGGTTGATCCATTGATCGCAACCGGATCATTTAAACAAAGGGTAATAACATGGCTTACAATATTTCCTGCAACGCTCTGTTCGAAGGCTGTGCCTTCACCGCAAGTGCTGACACCCAAGAGGAGTTGCTGCAATTGGCAGCAGCACATGCCACCGAGGTTCACGGCGTAACCGAGTTGACACCCGAAATTGTCGAGAAAGTCAAAGGCGCAATTGAACAAAGTTGACCTGCAACACGGGGTTTCCCGATTTTCATCACCTAAACATTTTCTATTAACAGCGGGTGCGCAGTAATGCGCGCCCCATTTTTCGGCCTAGAGGAACATCGCCAGCGTCCAGACCACCACCGGAATCAGTCCTGCATCACGGTTGGAGCGGAACAACTTTAGGCAGATCTCGACGTTATCCACGTCCAACTGGCGCAACTGCCACATCAGATGCAGACCAAAGGCCCATATTCCGCCCAAAACCACGAATAAGGCGGCTGGTGACAAAGTAAAGATCAACGGCCCTTGCGGTAAGATCACCGCAACCAGCATCAACAGTAGCGATAGCACCTGAAAACCCAGCAGCCAGCGGGGCGTGTTGTCAGCAAAAAGCCGTGCAGTGGATTTCACCCCGATCAGGGCGTCGTCTTCTTTGTCTTGGTGCGCGTAGATCGTGTCATAAAACAGGGTCCAGCTGATTCCGGCCAGATAGATCAGGATCGGGGTCAGGCTCAGCGATCCAGTATGCGCGGCCCAGCCCAGCAATGCACCCCAGTTAAAGGCGATGCCCAGAAATACCTGTGGCCACCAAGTGAAACGTTTGGCAAAGGGATAAATAATAACCGGGATCAGTGAGACAATCGCCAACCCGATGCTGAACAGATTGAAGGTAAGCAAGATCCCTAGGGCGGTTGCCATTTGCGCCACCATCCACCCTGCCGCCTGTTTGGTGGTTACCTGACCCGAGGGCAAAGGCCGCGAGCGGGTGCGCGCCACTTGTGCATCAATGTGGCGGTCGGTGATGTCATTCCACGTACAGCCCGCCCCGCGCATTAAAAATGCACCCATGGCGCAGGCAATGGCAATCCAGACATCATAAAGTGTTGGCCCGAAAGGGTCGCTCAGAATGCCAAGCGCTAGCCCCCACCAACAGGGTAGCAGTAGTAACCACGTCCCTGCCGGGCGATCCGCCCGTGACAGCCGCAAATAGGGCCGCGACCAGCGCGGGGCCAGCCTGTCTACCCAGTTCAAATCAACGGCATCGGCAACAACGCCATTGTCCGGTTGTTCTGGTGTCTTCTGATGATCGGTCATATGCTGTGCCCATGACAAAGAATGCGAAAACTCGGCTCTATGTAGACGGGCCTTTGGGGGCAGGGCAAACGGTTTTGCTGACCAAAGATCAGGCAAACCGGCTTTTTGCCGTTATGCGGCTGACTGTGGGTGATTTTGTCGCCCTTTTTAACGGCAAGGATGGTGAGTGGCTGGCGCAGGTTGTCGAGGCGGGCAAACGCAAAGGTGTGCTGATTTGCCAGGCGCAAAGCAAGCCGCAACAAAATCCGCCCGATCTGTGGTTGCTATTCGCACCGATCAAAAAGGCCCGCACAGAATTCATCGTGGAAAAGGCTACGGAATTGGGTGCGGCCAAGGTGTACCCGGTGTTGACCGATTTCACCAACTCAGACCGGCTGAATCCCGATCGCCTGCAAGCGCATATGGTGGGGGCAACCCAGCAATGCGGCGGAACCTATGTGCCGCCACTGGAACCTGTGCAAAAGCTTGCTAAATTGCTGGGCGACTGGCCCGCTGACCGCCTGCTACTGTTTTGTGACGAGACGATTGCCGGACAGGCTGTCGCGGATTTGCGCGACGCCAACGGGGGCAAATGGGCGATCCTGATCGGGCCGGAGGGGGGATTTTCCGAGGCCGAGGCCGCAGGCTTGCGGGTCATGGACCTTGCGACCAGCATAAGCCTTGGGCCGCGCATCTTGCGTGCAGATACGGCAGCGGTTGCAGCACTTACCCTGTGGCAAGCAGCGCTAGGGGATTGGGGATGAATATTGTCAGACCAGAAGTGCGCGCAAACCTGTGGCGCTGGCGCGAAGTTGCCTTCACCGGGGTTATTGTTTTACTCGGCGTGCGCCTGATCGGGCGCGGAGTAGAGATCAACAGCTGGGTATATATCGGGGCTGGTATCGCGATCAGTCTGGTAGCCGTTGGCCTGCTGCTCAGTGCAATCCTGCGGGTGCGTTTTCACAAACCTGTGCGGGCTGCTGGGGTGGTCGAGGTTAAGGAGCGTGAGGTTGCCTATCTGGGACCTGATGCGGGGTCTTATGTATCGCTTGATGATCTGACGCGGCTGGAAATTGTGACCAAAGGTAAGGACGAGGTGTTCTGGGTGCTGACTCACAGCGTGGGCTTGCCCTTGTTGATCCCCGCCTCGGCCCAAGGCACAGACCTGTTGTTTGATGCCTTTGCAGCCTTGCCCGGCATCCAGATGGAACAGGCAATCAAAGCGCTTGGATCAACGCGAAATGATCGTTTTGTTGTCTGGCAAAAATAGTCGGGACAGTGGTTTCCCACCATCCCCAGAAAGCATCAGATGAAATCGAAGTTCTCTTCAACGATTAGAGATGAATCGACGCCGCTCAATGCAACGCTGGTGCTTCTCCAGCTGAGGACGGTGTCAAATTCATCCCCCGTTATGGTTATTTTGGCGAAAGTCACGGTTCCGCCGATGTGGATTTTGTCCGCGCCCAGCGTGAAATCGTGGATCACGTCGTCGCCTTCGTTTCTGGCGCCGGAATACAGGAATACATCCGCACCAGAACCGCCGCGAAGATTGTCGTCCCCCTTGCCACCAGACAGGATATCGGCACCCTTGCCGCCCTCCAGTTCGTCAAGCTGGCCACCGCCATAAAGAGTATCGCGCCCATCGTTACCGTACAGTTTATCAGACCCTGAGCCGCCGAACAGTTTGTCATTGCCACCGCCGCCTTTCAACATGTCACGGCCATTGTGGCCGGTCAGAACATCCGCACCTTTGCCACCAAACAATCTGTCAGCGTTATCCCCGCCCCAGAGTTTGTCATTGCCGTCTTCGCCAAACAACTTATCATTCCCACCCTCACCACGGATTTTGTCACGGCCAATGCCACCATAAAAAACATTGCCTGTGTCATCCCCCAAGATAGTATCGTGTTCAGTGACTACCGTTCCAAATAGGCTATCGAACGGGATGTCTGTCCCTGGTGCAAAGGGCCCTGATGTAATGCCCGCTGCTGAGGTAAGACTTGCATCAAAGGCTTCAAATTCCGCCACAGACGAAAAGCTGGGTAATGGCGTGCCACCCATACTAAAGATGAAATCGTCATAGCTGGAAGCCGTTTCAACAAAGGCGGCCATCACATAGGCGAGGTTGCCAAACCCCCAGGTGACTTGCAACATGGAGAAGTCATAGCTGTCATCAACAGCGGCACCGTTGAGCCAAATATTGTAGGGAGCGGAGCTGGTCGCATTGATGATCGGTTCATCGTCATCCGGAGTAAGTGGCAGATGAACATAGCTGAAACTGTCATTAGAATCGGCAGCAACAACACTGAGCGTTGTGGGTGTCACCGCGAGCAAATCATCGGTGACTTTGTCCCATTTTAAAAAAATTCCAGTGTAGGTGTATGTTGTCATGCCGTAGGTTCCTTTTGTATTTCAGTATTGGGTCACAATGAGAACAGCATCATTCGAAAACACGATTGGCATTCTTAACACTCCCCCAGTTTGACTATTAGACATAAACTCGGAATTTGTTAAGCTGTTAGTTGGAAAGCAACCAGAGCAGGTAAGTGCCTTTCGGTGCCCGCTAGGGGGGCAACGTAGCGTTGGTGGTGGTCGGCTGCAAAGAAAAAGGGCATCGAAAACCGGTAGGAATTCGATGCCCTTTGCATCTTGTTGTTAGGGCCTAGTGCTATACAAATACAAAATCGTCGCTGGTGACGGTGGCGAAATCCACACCGAACATAGTGACGGTGGTGTCATTCCAGCTCAGGTCTGTGGCAAATGCGTCGCCAGTGATTGTGATGTCGGTAAAAACAACGTCCCCGCCGATATGGACTTTATCAAGGCCTCGGGTGAAGTCGAAAATCACATCGCCGCCTTCGTTCTGGGCACCGGAATAAAGGAACACATCTGCACCAGCACCGCCGCGCATGTCATCTGTACCGCCGCCGCCTTGCAGGATATCAGCCCCCTTGCCACCCGACAGGTTGTCGAAACCTCTGCCACCGACAAGCAGGTCTTTACCGTTTTTGCCAAACAGGACATCGGAATCATTGCCGCCGAACAAACGGTCATCATGTGCGCCACCGTTTAGAAGGCTGTCTCTTATACACATCTGACGCTGCCGACG
>JAHRVG010000037.1 GCA_019090795.1 Paracoccaceae bacterium
ACGGCTACCACCGAGATCTACACTTCTAGCTTCGTCGGCAGCGTCAGATGTGTATAAGAGACAGACTTTAAGCTTAGCCATAGCCTTGTCGTATTTGTCTGTGTCGCGATCAGCGCGTAATTTTTGAACACGATCAACCGCTATCTTCTCGGCTTCACGATCTACACGGAAGATTTCCGGCTTGGGTTCATTTTCTTCTTTGTAGCAGTTCAGACCAACAATCGCGCGTTCGCCGCTTTCGACCAGTTCGCGCCAGCGATCAGCCGAAGCCTCGATCTCGCGGCGGATATAGCCCTTTTTCTGCGCGGCGATATAACCGCCCTGCTCTTCGATTTTTGCAACCAGCTCAAGCGCCTGCTTGGCAATCTCGTTGGTCAGGGATTCCACATAATAGGAACCCGCCAAAGGATCGGAGACCGCCGTGATGTTGGTTTCCTCCTGAATAACCTGCTGAACTCGCAATGCCAGTGTTGCCGATTCTTCGGTCGGAATAGACAGCGCTTCGTCATAGGCTGACACTTCCATGGCCTGAACCCCTGACAGGGCAGCCCCAAAAGCGTGCAGCGTGGTGCGGATCAGGTTGACCAGCGGCTGTTGCGCCGTCAGAACCGCACCGGAGGTATGACAGTGAATACGCACATGCATACCGCGCGGATCCTCTGCACCCATTTCTTCATGCATATAGGTAGCCCAGATGCGGCGAAGTGCGCGAACCTTACAGATTTCCTCAAAGAAATCGTTGGCTTGTGAAATCTGAAATCCAACTCGCAGCAGCACTTCATCAGCTGACATGCCCGTCTTCTTCGCATCCCGAACCAAGTCGATACCATAGGCCAGCATCAGGCCAATTTCCTGAATAGCAGTACCACCGGCCTCTTCAACACCGTAACCAAACATGTTGGTGGTGTTCCAGCGCGGCATATTCTTGTTACAATAGGAAATCAGCTCGACCGCCAGCTTCTGACCGTTGTCAGGCGCAAAGGCGCTCGATCCGACATAGGCCGACTGGTGATACCAGTTCATCGAGTTGCCGCGCAGCTCGGACGGCTTAATGCCCTGCTCCTCTGCAAGCGCAATATACTGCGCAAGGGCCGGAACTGATTGATAATAAGTGATATGAACCACGTTGATTTTGCGCAAGTCCATTCCATCAAACAGAATTGACATATCTTGCTTGGAATAGACGCCCATGCCACATTGACCAACACGTCCCCGCGCACCTGGGTGATCCGGGTCTAGACCTTCGTGAGACACCAGATCATAAACCAGATTATAATTGGTTTGACCAAAATACCCCGTCATCCCCTTAGCGGTCAGATGCTCCATCCGTGCCCGCGTATCCTCTGGCAGACCAAAGCCCATCACGGGCTGATTGGCCCAGTTCATAAACTGGTACTGAGCAGGAAGATTACCGCGTGTAAACGGGTATTGACCGGGAGCCCCGATATCCTTGCCAATATCAATATCGGCTATATCATGCGGAAAATAGGCTGGCTTAATCGGGATACCCGAATGCGTAGTCGCACCGACGGCTCGCGCAGGAGCAGTATCCCCGAACTTGTCGACCATCCTCTTATAGGCCTGATCTTTCTTCTCCTCCATCTCCTTGGATAGAGCCAGTGTCCGTTCGTCGTGCATTAATCCACCTCCTAAGCCGATCAGGGCGTGCCGAGCATTCCCACGTGATCTGCATTTCTTAACCTAACGTTCGTTCGAACCGTAACGTGTTCATTCCATATCTGTCAAATGATTTATGCACTAATTCGCCATATTTTCTTAGTATTTTCCGATCTTTAAAAAGAGCTTGCAAACACATACCTCTTTGGTGAATAACGAACGTACGCTTGCTTAAGGGAATCGCCATACACATTCCCTAGTAAAGATGTACGCATGACTTATCAGCACCAGCAAATATACTGGGTTATATGAAGGAGACTATCATCATGTCTGAAGAGGTTTATCTCGCCGCTGGACTGCGCAGCCCAATAGGAAGATTTGGCGGCTCACTGACGCCGTTACGAGCAACCGAGGTTGCAACTGTTGTTGCCAAAGAGCTGTTTGCCCAAAGCGGCATAAAGCCAGAAGATATTGAAATGGTCGTCGGGGGGATGGTTCTTCAGGATATGACCGAATCCAACCCGGCACGTATCGTTTCAGTCGGCTCAGGTGTTGCCCATTCTGCCCCGGCTTTTACACTCAACATGCAGTGCTGCTCTGGTATGGCGGCCCTAATTCAGGCGGCCCAGGCGGTTGAGCTGGGTAAGGTAGACATCGCACTGGTTGTCGGTGCCGAATCAATGAGCTCGGCCCCACATATGGTGCCCGGATCACGTTGGGGTCATCGCCTTGGCCACGGCGAATTTGTCGATACATTAAAAGAATGCACCCTAGCCGGTTCAAAAATGTGGGATGACCCGTGGTACATGATTGATGTGGCCGAAAACCATGCCAAGGTAGATGGAGTAAGCCGCGAAGAAATGGACGCCTATGCCATTGAAACCCACAACCGCTCGCTCACGGCAATCAAGAACGGAGCCTTAAAGGACGAGATCGTTCCGATTACAGTGCCCGACGGCAAGGGCGGCACCAGAATTTTTGATACTGACGAGAACCCACGCGCAAACATGACGCTGGAAAGCCTCGGCAGACTGAACCCCGTAACACCTGGCGGCGTAATCACAGCCGGGAACGCTGCCAGTATCAATGACGGCTCTGCAGTTGCGATTGTTTGCAGCAAAAAGGGCCTTGCCAAGCTGAAAGCAGATCCTTTGGCAAAGATTGTAATGCCCGGAACTGCCATGGCTGGCTGTGATCCACATTTCATGGGGTATTCCTGTGTTGAAGCGTTGAATGTTGCTTTGAAAAATGTCGGCAAAACCGCCGATGACATGGATCTTATTGAATGCAACGAGGGTTTTGCCGTGCAATTGGTAGCCTGTCGCACAATGGGCGGCTGGGATAGTAATCGACTGAACGTCGACGGCGGCTCGGTTGGTCTGGGACACCCAGTAGGCATGTCCGGCCTGCGCATCGCCATCCATCTGGCCCGCGCCCTAAAAGAGCGTGGCGGCAAAATCGGCGCTGCAACTATTCCCGCAGGTAGTGGTTTGGGCACGGCAATCTTGCTAGAAACCATTTAAAGGGTCGAAGGCATAGCCGCTAAACCGCAATGGCTCCAACCAGATCCGACAGTAATCGCTTTTAAGCGGTTACTGTCGGATCTATTTCAGTGCTCGAATCTTCCTTCTGGATTCCTTGCCCACCCCTGCCTTAGCCAGAGTTACCACTTCAGGTCTTGCGCGGCGTACAATACAACTTCATGAATACCCGAACAATTTAGTTGTCCCGCACACCGTCCCAAAAGAGCAGCTTTCGCTGGCAGGTTACCGCGTATGGGAAAGCTGGCGTGGTTCGGAAAAACGAAGTGTCATTGCCGCGGATCCCTTGCGAGGATCTACACAGGAGGCCCGTGTTCCAAAATGCAGCGAAACCTCTTCGCACAAAATTTGTGCCAGTTCTTTTTCACGCTTCATAATAAGGTTGGTCGGTGCACCTATTCCAATAGCAAGCGGTCGCGACGTGTATTTTTGCGGCAAAAGCATTGCAATCAGCCCCGAGCCTTTGACCACCCGATCAACCGAGCAGAAATAACCCTTTTCGCGAATCGTCCTTACCGAATCTAAGAATTCGCGAATGTTGACAGCAGGCACTTCTGCACCACGAAATGCGTTGATCCTGTGAAAAAGGCGGCGGATTTCATCATCCGGCATTGTGCTCAACAAAACATGGCCCAAGCCAGACGTCCCCAGCGGTCGTCGCGTCCCGAGTGAAATATGATCCAACCACTTTTTCTTGGGGTTGATCACCTGCGTATACTGTGCCTCATCACCGTTACGCGCTCCGAACAAAACCAGTTGGCGGCTGCGTAGAGAAACGGCCTTTAACAGCTTTTGCAGCGCTCCTTCACCGAACATTATCGGATCCATCCACGATCCGATCAGCGGCACACGTTCGGTCGGAAAATATGTGCGCCCATTACTATCGTATGCGACAAAACCCAGTGTCACCATACTTTTAAGAAGCGCCGACGCGCTCGATTGGGGATAGCCCAACCGCTTCGCTACCTCGACCACATTCATCGGCCGACGCATCTCGTCAAATAGTTCAAGCAATTCAAACGTCCGTGCGACCGATTTGATAACCGTATCGTTCGATTTACCCGTCACTTGGTAATCTTTTGCCATGGTTTCCTCCCCATTGCGTTGTATTCATAACCCGATGCTGACTATCGCAACCCCAGCCCGCGTGCGATAATGCCGCGTAAAATTTCACGGGTGCCGCCGCGCAGCGAAAAGGCCGGCACCGTGAGCACTGTCTGGGCCAGAACTGCACTATAACTATCAGCGCTGCCCGGTTGTGCGGGCCGTGAAAGCAGGCTGCGAGCAAGACGTGGCACGTCTTGCTCATAGATCGCCCCCAAATCCTTGACGATCGTCGCCTGTAGTAATGGGTTTTCGCCGCGATCAAGCAGCCCGGCAACCGAACGTGACATTCGTCGCAGCACCATCAAATGGGCTGCAAGGCGACCCACTTCGATTTCTTGCTGTTCGGTCGGGTCAAGGCGCACAAGCGCAATCAGTTGTTCGATCAGGGCAAACGAGGACAGGAACCGCTCTGGCCCGCTGCGCTCAAACGCCAATTCGCTCATCACCTGATCCCAGCCACCGCCCATCGTGCCGATCAAGGCATCTCCGGCTAAAAGCACATTGTCATAGATCACCTCATTAAAGTGGTGTTCGCCAGCCATGTCGATGACAGGACGAATGGTGATACCCTTGGTGTTTTTCAGATCAACCAGAAACTGACTCATCCCGCCGTGGCGATCTTCGCTTTTTCCGGTTCGGCAAAAAAGGATCATATAGTCCGCTTGGTGGCCATAGGTCGTCCACAGTTTTGTGCCGTTCACCCTAAACCCGCCGCCTTCCGGCGTGGCGGTGGTGCGTGTTGCTGCCAGATCCGAGCCCGAATCAGGTTCACTCATCCCGATACAGAAACTGCAGGTGCCCGCCGCGATCCTTGGCAGAATATCGCGTTTTTGTGCCTCGGTACCTTTGGCCAAAATCAGCGGCCCACTTTGACGATCCGCGATCCAGTGCGCAGCGACAGGCGCACCGGCTGCCAGCATTTCCTCACTCACCACATAACGTTCAAGCGGGCTGCGCTCGTGACCGCCATAGGCCTTGGGCAAAGTCATACCGATCCAGCCTTTTTTGCCGATCTTGCGGCTAAAATCCCTGTCAAACCCGTTCCAAGACCGGGCGCGCATCAGCGGTGTGTGGTCGGCCATTTCTTGCGCCAGAAAATCGCGCACTTCCTGACGCAGTTCTGCGAAATCCGAACCGATGGAGGGGGCGGGGAAATCAATCATTGTCATGCTGCGGCTCCTTTGCCAGAGGTTCCGGTTACAAAGTCCCAGAAGTTACCGGAACTGTCAGCCAATGCCGCCTTCCCAAGGGTGCGGCTCCAGTCACGCTCGGTGCCAAATTCATCGCGCCACGACCAAACCCGTTTGGTAAAGTGATGCAGCGCGTATTCTTGTGTATACCCGATTGCTCCATGTACCTGATGCGCTAGGGCTGCAACGGTTTGGCTGGCCTCGCCGGTTCGCAGTTTGGCCGCTGCGACCAGAAGCGGGGCCGGTGCCCCGTCAAAGGCGTCGACCCCCATTTCCGCTGCAGCCCGCGCGGCGGCGACCTCACCTGCCATAGTGGCAAGATATTGCTGAATGGCCTGAAATTTACCGATTGGACGGCCAAATTGCACCCGCTCATTCGCATAACTAACACACATTTCCAGCACTGTTTCCAACGCACCAGCCATGGACAGGCTGCGCATCAATGCCCCGGTATGGGTCAGTGTATCCGTCGGCATAGCAACTTCTGCCAGCTGATCAGCGCCTAAAACCAAATTGATCTCTGTGCTGTCACGCGGTTCTCCCGCCAAGTTTTCAGCGGTTTTGAATGTCAACTCAGCGGTCGGCAACGACACGACAAAACTTACCCCTGCATGGGCCAGCATTGAAACAATACGTTCCGCATTACGCCCCCAAGGCACGGCATTCAGCGTGCCGGAAACCATCCAGTCTTGACCATCTTTGCTTAGGGTCAAACCTGTTCCATCAACAACGGTTTGAGGCCCTGTCGACACCGGCAACCCCGCTTGTGCAACCAGCCAATTGGCCATTATGGTTTCCGCCAAGGGTACCGGCGCACCATGCGCCCCTGCAATCCGTACGATGCTCAGCGCCTCATCTGTGGCAACGCCGAAACCGCCAGCCTCCTCAGAAACCATCGCCAACGGCAAACCTGCTTCTTCGATTAACTGCCATAACGCCGCCTGCCATTCGCCCTGCGCCGCCCGGCTACGGGTTTGCTGTGTGACTTTCTCGGAAAACATCCGCTCAGCCATATCGGCAATCATTGATTCCATAATTTATCTTTCGCTTGCAGATTCTGTTCCGGTTTCACCAACATTTATTGCCGTCACATTCATTGTCCGGACAATACAAGTCACATTTGTCCGGACAATGCAAGTCAAACTGCTTGCTTGAGCAATAATAATGACGTACACAAGAACACTACCTCTAGTACCCATTAGACTTGATGAAATTGTCCGGACATAAAGTGATCAGATGCAAAACTCCAAGCGCGCGCTGCACGCACCCACATACAAAAGGCTGCGCGACACCTTAATAGGCGAGTTGGCCGACGGGCAGTATCCTGTTGGTTCTCGCTTTCCAACGGAACAGGCATTATGCGCCCGATTCGGTCTTAGCCGCCACACTGTACGAGAAGCCATCCGCGGGTTAACGGGCCAAGGACTTCTAAGTCGGCAAGCTGGATCCGGAACACGCGTGCTCGCAAAAAAACAGCCAACTGTTTTCACCTACCGCTTGGAATCGCTGTCCAATCTTTGGCAATATGCTGCCCAAACCCGTTTCGTCCCAGAGCAGGAAGGGGCAGTCACACTGCACGATGATCTCGCCAAAAAAATGGGCCGTACAGCAGGTGAACGCTGGATGCGCATAACAGGAGTGCGCTGTGGGATGGATAACTCAAAACCGCTCTGCTGGTCGGCCCTATTTTTGGCGGAACCATACATGGATGTGCGGGGAAATGTGAATGTTGAAGACAGTTCATATTATGAAACAATTTGCGAAGTTTACGGGCTGACTGTGTCCGAAGTCGAACGTTCCATGTCAGCAGTCTCTACGCCTGCCAATGTGGCCCGCCAACTTGGCATTGCCCCCGGAGCGCCTTCAATACTGGAACGGCGCACATACCGCGAGACGAGCGGAGAGGCATTCGAAATTACCCTGTCAATTTATCCGGGGGATGAATTCATGCACACAACCCGACTGGTTCGCGAAAATGACGCTTCATTGGCGGGTAATGACTGAGCTGCATGATTCCTTTCCGCTGCGGCGACAGGAATAACCAGCGTTTCAACACCCTGTTCCGCACATATGTGCGGAAGGCAGTATTTTCGCCCTTCTGGCTCCCGATTTCATTGACACGGAGGCCGCCTATTCTGATCATCGCGCAATGGTTCCAGCGCTTGCGCCGCGAACAACGGCAACAATGAACAGGGATAACAACGCCATGACGCGTTCCACAAAAACCATCGGGCTAAAGGAAGCGGCAGCGCGAGCGGCTGCAGCGCTCAAGGAGCGCCCAGAAATCTGTCTTGGTGGTTTGTTCAAGCAAAGCCGCCCGGTTGCACTGGTGCGGGCACTTTTAGCCACGGGTGCGGATGGGCTGCATGTTTATTCATCCCCCGGTGCCGGATATGACGTTGACCTGATGATCGCCGCTGGTGCCATAAACGAGGTGTTCGTGCCGGGCGTTACACTGGAAAACCGCTTGTGCCCGAATTTTCGCACGGCGGTTGAAACCCAACAAATAAAGGCCCACGCACTGGATGCGCTAACCGTTGTTGGCGGGCTAATGGCCTCGGCCCATGGAGTGCCGTTTCAGCCGATCGCGGCGTTGAAAGGCTCGGATGTTTTAAAGCACAACCCACTGATCACCCCGTTTGATTGCCCGCTCACCGGCCAGCCCCTCTATGCCGTGCCTCCAATCCGCCCGCGCGTGACCCTTCTGCACGCACAAGAGGCCGACCGCTGGGGTAATATCCGCCACCTCAGCACCATGGTTTATGCAGATCAACTGATGGCGCGGGCCTCGGATATGGTGATCGTCAGCGTTGATAGGCTGGTGGATGACGATGTGGTTCTGGACGATCCGCGCAGTGTGACGATACCGGCGCATTATGTCGATGCGGTTGTTGAGGTGCCTTATGGTGCCCACCCCACAGCCAGTTTCCCAAATTATGCAATGGATGAGGAGCACATCGACGCCTATGCCGATCTGGGAGATGCGGCGCGGCGCGGCGATGGTGCCGGGCTAGCAGCCTATCTGGAACAACACGTAACCAGCGCACCGGATCAAACCCAATATCTGCACAACATTGGCGAAGCCCGCCTGAGCGAGTTGCAAGCGGAGGCGCTGGCCCTATGAGCATGGACTTTTCACCACTTGAACAAATGACCGTCGTCATGGCCCGCGATCTGGCAGATGGCGAACTGGGCGCGGCGGGGGCTGCTGCGCTGGTACCTATGGCGGCGATTGCCTTGGCGCGCGAAATGCACGCGCCCAACCTCACAGTTGGCGGGGAAATGTTTTTTAATCCCGTAGCGGGCCACCTCTACCCCTCAATGCTCGATGATCGCGCGCTGGGGCGCTGCGAGGCATCCGAGACATTCATCGAACTATTCGGCCACAGCCACCACGGACTGGATTTTTTCTTTCACAGCGGTTTGCAAATTGACCGCTATGGCAACATCAACCTGCATCATGTGGGCGGCTCATTGCACGCCCCCAAGATGCGCGGGCCGGGGGCGGCGAACCTGTCGTATTGCCATACCTCGACCCGATTTTATATTTGCCCGACGGTGCACAATGTGCGCAACTTTGTCGATACCGTCGATTTCATCACCATTCCCGGAAACATGTCCGGTCCTGACAGCAAAGCGGCTGCCGGATTGGTGAATGAAGGCCCGCGTCTGGTGGTGACACCCCGCGCGGTAATGGATTTTGATCCGGAAACCTTACGGCTGCGGCTGAAATCTGTCCACTGCGGCAACAGCATCAAAGACGTATTGGACAATACCGGATTCACACCAGACGTGCCGGAGAATACCGGCCGGACACCGCCACCAACAGCAGATGAATTGGCTGTTTTACGCGGCAAGATCGACCCGTCCGGGGCCTTGCGGGCCTAGACGGATAATTTCAACGGGAGGAAATAACATGAGAATAACAAAATACGGAAAGACGCTAATCAGCGCTGCGGCTCTATCGCTGACAGCCAGCGGTTTCGCTTTGGCGGCAGACCTGACGATGGGTACAACCAGCCCGACGTCCAGCCATTTCACCATTTCGGTGGCGATGAGCAAGGCGCTTGAAAAAGGCATGGACGGCACCAACGTCACAGTGATCGAAACCGGTGCTAGCGTCGACAACGTGCTGCGCCTGTCGCGCGAAGAGATCGATCTGGGGTTGGCCACCACCAACGTATTGCTGGCGGCCCGCAACGGCACTGGCAAGTTCGAAGGCCATCCGGTCGCGGACACGGTTGCACTTTATCCCTATAGCTCTTCAGTGCTGCTGATCGCGGTACGCGCCGATTCCGGTGTTGAAACGCTGGAAGATCTGGCCGGTAAAAAAATGGCTCCAGGCATCCGGGGCAGTTCGGCCGAAGGGTTGATTTCCAAGTCTCTGGACATGTTCGGTATTGAAGCAAATCTGATCTACGGCACTGTGGGTGATGCGGTTGAAGGCATCAAGAACCGACAGCTTGTTGGCTATGGCAAATACGGCGCTGGCACCTCGGTGGATTCAACACTGCAAGAGTTGATGACCAGCACGGAAATGCGCCTAATCGGCTATTCCCAGAAACAGGCAGACGAGGTGAGTGCAGCAGTTGAAGGCATTGGTTTTACCACGCTGAAAGCAGGCATGATCCCAGGATCCAAGGAGATCCTTGTGCCCAAGTCCAACGTGTTCTTCTTGACGCGGACCGCTGTGATGGATGATGAGCGGGCCTATAATGTCGCCAAGTCGATCCATCAGAACATGGATATTCTGGTCGATGCTTGGCCACAGTTGAAAGGCTATGACATCGCCGCCGACGCCATGGCGACGATCAACGCAGGCGTGCCTTTCCACCCAGGCGCTGCGCGCTACTGGAAAGAAGCCGACGCTAACTAAGGTTACGAAAACTGCTGCGCCCGTTCCACACGGGCGCAGCGCGTTTGATCCGTCTCGACATCGGTCGAACACTGCATAACAACATGAAACTGGACAAAACATGTTGAATTCCGAGAACCCGGGAGCACCGGGTATGGTTGTGCAAGCCTATGACATTCCAACACTTTTACGCAGCAAGGCAGGTAACCTGTGACCAACCACCAAATATCCACCGGATGGGCCGATTTCGGCACCCTCCTGCTGAAGGGACTGTTTGCCTCATTCTGCATTCTGCACCTTTACACGGCCTATTTTGGCCAGTTTGAACCGCTGATCCAACGCCCGATATTTGTCGGCTTTGGCATTGGCGGTGCGTTCCTTTTGCACGCGGCACGCCCGTCGCGCACTGGCCTGCGATCTGTGGCAGAAATTTCTATTGATCTGGTTCTGGCAGCTCTGGCCTTTGGCGTTTGCCTATATGTTATCTTCAATCGAGAGAGATTTTTCGACATCATGGTGAGTTATAACACCATCGACAAAATGGCAGCGCTGATCGCCCTGTTGCTAACGATCGAGGCCGCCCGGCGTGTTATCGGCTGGTTCTTGCCCGTGCTCGCACTGTTCACGCTGATCTATTTCTACTTTGGCAATGACTTGATGGACAGCAGCTGGCGCCCTCCACGGGTATCGGCACGCACGGCTGTTGAAACCTTTTACTCCTCGACCAGCGGATTATTTGGCTATCTGGCCGATATCGGCGCACGGGTGATCACCATCTACGTGATCCTTGGCGCATTGTTGCTGTCCACCGGGGCCACGGATGTATTCATGAAGATGGCCACGTTTATCGCTGGGCGCAGCTATGGCGGCCCGGCCAAGGTTTGCGCCTTGTCCTCGGCCATGTTCGGTACAGTGACCGGATCGGCTGTGGCCAACGTCATGGCCACCGGATCCATCACCATCCCGACGATGAAACGGCTGGGGTACCCCTCCTCGTTTGCCGGTGCAGTCGAGGCTGTGGCCTCCTCTGCCGGGCAATTGACGCCGCCGGTGATGGGGGCGGGTGCCTTCATCATGGCCGAGTTTCTGGGCATTGCCTATTCCGACATTGCGATTGCCGCCCTAGGTCCGGCATTCCTGTATTATCTGGCGGTCTGGCTGGGCGTCGATCTTTATGCCCGTAAGGTCAATTTGCAGCCCACTCCGAAGGAAGATATGCCAAAACCGATGGAATTTCTGGCACCGGACAAATCGCTGCCATTGTTCCTGCCCATCGGAGCGGTGATCTATTTCCTTTATGCGGGCTATACACCCAGCTTTGGCGGCGCGGCGGCGATTACCGTGTTGCTGATATCCCAAGTGGTCATGCGACCTCTGGGGGCGATGTTCCGTTCCGGTGAAAGAAAATCCATTTTGCAATCCTGGGCCGACCTGGTGCGTGACGTGTTTGGCGGTTTGGTTGAGGCAGGGCGTGCCTTGGTGATGATCGCAGCGCTGCTGGCCTGTGCGGCGATTGTGGTCAAGGTGATGACAGCAACGGGGGCGGGGGTAAAAATATCGAACCTGCTTTTCTCTGTTTCGGATCAGGGAATGATACTGGCACTGGTGCTTGCGGCATTGCTGTCCATCATTCTGGGGATGGATGTGCCAACAACAGCCTCTTACGTTTTGGCGGCGGCGGTTGCTGCACCTAGCCTGATACGGCTGGGGGTTCCGGAACTTCCGGCCCACCTGTTCGTGTTCTACTATGCCATACTGTCGGCTATTACCCCGCCGGTTTGCGCCAGTGTCTATGCGGCGGCAGCCCTTGCTGGGGCGAATTTCTGGCATGTTGCCGGGCGTGCGCTGTCATTGGCAGGCGCAGTTTATGTAGTACCGTTCCTGTTTGTGTTCCGGCCCGGCATTCTGGCACAGGGCGACCAGTTTACCATTGCGCTTGACTTGGGGGTGGCCATGGCAGCGGTATTTGCCGTAAGCGCCGGCATGAGCGGCTGGCTAAAAGGGTTGCTGTCCCTGTTTGAACGGGCACTGTTCCTGATTGCGGCAGCATTGCTGTTCTATGTCACGCAAGAATCCGACATGCTGGGTGGTGCACTGCTAACTGTGCTGGTTGCATGGCGTATTGCGCGGGGCACTTCGCGCAAACACACCCCCGCATAAGACACGCAACACACAAAAAAAGGGCGCGCGCCATATCCGGCGCGCGCCCTTTTTGTTTGTTCTGGCGACTGTGGCTACTTGGCCAGTTTAAAATGCGGAAAGGTAACCTCGTCAGTTGCCTTGACAAAGACCACCTCGACCTCCGAGCCAATACGCACGGCCTCTGGGTCGTCCGTCTCAATCCGGCTCATCATCCGCGGACCTTCCTCCAGATCGATCAGCGCCACCACATAAGGCACATCATCGGCAAAGGCAGGCCCTGGGGGCCGGCTGGAAACCGTGTAGGTATGTACCGTGCCCCGCCCGCTAACTGTGTCGAACTTCAGCTTGTCGGAATAGCAATGCGGACAGACTGCGCGCGGATAGAAATGGTGTTGACCGCAATCATCGCACAGCGGGATATCCAGCCGACCCTCGCGGGCGGCATCCCAATAGGGCGCGCTATCATGATCAATAACGGGAAGTGGTTTATCATAGCTCATGCCTGCAACCCCTTTTGCAAAATCACCGTCGCCCCGGAGGACAAAGTACCACCGGTGCCATGCACCAATGCGGTTTCGGCATCTTTCACCTGTCGCGCGCCGCATTCGCCGCGCAATTGGCGGGTAGCCTCAATCAGCAGAAACATTCCGAACATGCCGGGATGCAGGGCCGACAAGCCGCCGCCACTGGTATTCAGGGCAAACTCACCCCCAGGTGCTGTGCGTTGACCAGATACAAACGCCCCGCCTTCACCAGGTTTGCAAAACCCCAGCGCTTCTAGCGACAGCAGCACAGTGATGGTGAAACTGTCGTAAATCTGGGTCACGTCGATGTCGCTGTGGGTGACACCGGCCATTTCCATTGCCCGTTTACCAGCCTTGGCTGCAGGCAGCAGATGTGCCAGATCAGGCATTTCGCTGACCGCCCAATGGCTGTGGCATTCACCATAGCCCTTAACGCTGACCGGCATGGTTTTCAAATCCTTGGCCCGCTCGGCAGTGGTCATCACGATGGCCCCTGCACCGTCTGTTACCAAACAGCAATCCAACAGGTGTAGCGGATCGGAAACCATCATGCTGTTCATCACATCGTCGATGCTCAGATCGTCCTGTCGTGTGGCCGCTGGGTTCAGTTGCGCCCATTTTCGGGTTGATACGGCAATCTCGGCCAGGTGCTCGGAAGTGGTGCCATATTCATGCATGTGACGGCGCGCGGCCATCGCATATCCCCCCACCGGTGTCAGCATTCCGTAAGGAGTTTCATGCTGCATGCTCAGCACCGACGGTCGTCCGCCAAGTGTTCGGCTGCGCAGCGACTTTTGGTCTGATCCATAAACGATCAGCGCCACCTCACAATAGCCCTCACGCAGGGCCATTGCCGCATGGGCGACATGTGCCTCGAATGCAGAACCACCAATGTTGGTGCCATCAACAAACATCGGCATGATGCCCAGATATTCACCGAGGGTCACAGTGGGCAACTGCCCCGGTCCGGGCACACCCCACATGCCGGCAGTCAGCAGACCGTCGACATCCTTCATGCTTAACCCAGCTTCTTTCAGCGCCTCATTGGCCACCAGGGCGCAATGCCCCAGAACCGAGGCATTTTTGGCGAACCTGCCCCCCTCAAGGGGGGCATCCGCCAAGCCGACAATTACCGGCTCACGTCCGTTTTTCATATTACCTTTACCCCTAACTTGGCCGCATTGTCCGCGCAATCAGTGTGCGCTGGATTTGTGAAGTACCACCGCCGATGGTGCTTTGCATGCCTTCGCGGAAATAACGTTCCATGTCGCTGTCGGGCAACATTGAGTGGCCGCCAAGGATTTGCATCCCGTTGCGTGTCACCGTCTGGAGCGTTTCTGATGCGAACAGCTTAGCCATCGACACTTCGCGCATACAAGGCTGTTTTGCCGCTGCCATACTGGCCGCGCGGTAGGTTAGCAGGCGCGCCGCATCAACCTGCGTTTGCATATCCGCAAGCAGGTGCTTGATCACCTGAAAGTCAAAGATCGGCTGATCGAACTGCTCGCGTTCGTGAGCATAACGCAGCGCGTCATCAACCGCCATCTGGGCGTTGCCAGTATAGGCGGCGGCCACGGCCACACGCTCTAGTTCAAGATGATCGCAGATAATCGGCCAGCCCTGCCCTTCGCCACCCAGCATCGAGCTGTGCGGTACACGAACATCATCAACGAAAATCTCGGTGGTGCCGGTGGCGCGACGTGCCATGGTTGGCAGCTTGCGAATATCCAGCCCCTTCGTGTTGGAAGGGATCAGGAAGGTCGACAAACCCTTGTGTTTAGCTGCATCCGGATCTGTACGGGTCAGCATGGCCAAAACCACATTGTCCGCAGCAGCGCCCGAGCACCACAGTTTTTGACCGTTCACAATCCAATCATCGCCATCACGCTTGGCGCGCGTCCGCGTCGAGGCCGCATCAGACCCTGCACTGGGTTCTGAGATCGAAATCGAGAACCGGATATCGCCGTTCAGGAACGGCTCGATATACTGGTCCTTTTGCTCTTGGGTACCGAATTTTTCGATGTTCATCGCGGTAAATGTCGCAACCATCAACGAGGTCGCAAAATCAAACCCGTATTTGGCCAGCCCTTCGCACATCAGGGCGTAATCCATGATGTCGCCTCCTAGCCCACCGTTTTCCTCAGAAAACAGAATGCCCAGCCAACCAGCCTTGGCGACCTTGTCATAGGCCTCATAGGGGTAGGCGCGGTCGATATCGCATTTACGAATGTATTCGCGGCCGATTTCCTCATCAACAAAGCGGTTGACGGTATCACGCCACATTTCTTGTTCTGGTGTCAGAAAGTTCATTTTGCTTTCTCCTTGGCAATTTCGCGGGAAGCACGCACGATAGGTGGTTCTCCGGGTTGATCGAGTCTGGCCTTGCGGATCAGCAGGCTGAATTCGCAACGCAGGTTTATTTCGTCTTTTTGGTTCAGCGATTCCAGCTTGAGGGTAACAATCCCGTGCTTTTCATCATGATCCTTCAGGCGGATAATTTCGGTTCTGGCCCACAGGGTGTCACCGATAAATGTCGGGCGCAAAAACCGCAGCTTGTCGCAGCCGTAAAACGCAGCAAGGATGGATGAATCAAACGGGATCATCGCGTTGACTACGGAAAATACAAGACTACCTTGCACCAGCCGCTGACCATAGAGCGAGCCTTTGGCGTGCTCTACATTCGAATGCAGTTCCAGCCAGTTGCCGGTCAGCATACAAAAATTCACCACATCGGTTTCGGTCATAGTGCGCCCGTTCGATACGGCGACTTGCCCGATTTCCAGTTCTCCAAACGGTTGTTGAATCACAGTTTTCTATCCTTCTTTATGTCTGTGCGGCGTCATGCAATACGATCAGGGCATCTGCCGCGACCAGCCCCCTGCCATCGGCCCTTACCATCACCGGATTCACCTCGATTTCCGAGATCAAATCGGCATTTTGCGCAAAGAAAACAGATATGCGTGAAATCAGGTCAGCCAAAGCCGCCCGATCCGCTGCGGGTGCCCCGCGCATACCGTCCAGCAGCCGTGCACCAGCCCCCTGCCCCAGCATATCAAGCGCCGTTTCTGTCGTTGCAGGCGCCAGCCGGATTTCTCCGGCATCCAGCAGTTCGACCAGCACACCACCCGGACCGGCCAAAACAATTGGCCCGAAGGTCGCGTCGATCTTGCAGCCAACAATCCATTCGACTTGCGCGTTCTGCTCCATGGCCTCAATCAAAGGCACACCACCTGGCACGCGGGCCACCATTTCAGCCGCCGCATTGGGGGCATCAGCAGGCGTTAACCCCAGTCGCACCAGCCCATGATCAGATTTATGTGGGAAATCATCGTGACACAGCTTTACGACAACCTTGCCGTCCGCCGGATCGCGTTCAGGAACCGGCACACCAATCTCACTTAGCAAGGCCTTGGCGTCTGCCTCATGCACCACCTGCCGTCCTTGGCGCACCCAGTTTTCCAGTGTTTCACGCACGCTCATGCTACTTCTCCCGAACCCAGACGCAAGGCCGACAGGCCAGATGATGCCCGTGCTGGTGAATCGTATACCGGCACGCCGCGCTGAACGAACGCCTCTCCGGACGCATTGCTGCGCGAAGCCCCTGTCCAGATGATTAAAATTGGTTTGTCAGACTTGTCATAGGCCTCGGCCAGTGCTTCGACAAAGGTCTGGTCGGGGACAAAAGTGATAATTGCAATGGCAATGTCGATGCCCGGATCACGCACCACCGCCTCAAGACAGCGCCCGACATAAGACGGATTGGCCAACACCACGCCCGTCAGATCAACCGGATTGGTGACCGAACCGTAGTAGGGGACGTATTCTGACAGGGCCGCCTGCGTTTCTGGGGCCAGAACCGGCACCTCAAAACCGTCAACTTCGGCCAGATCTGTCATCTCGACACCCAACCCGCCCGTAACCGAAATAATGCCAACGCGGTTGCCTGCCGGTTTGCGCCCTGATGCCAGTGCTGTCACCGCATCCACCGCACTTACGGAATCTCGGGCGCGGATCACGCCTACCTCGCGGAAAATGGCGCTAACCACACGGTCATCCCCGGCCATAGCGCCGGTGTGGGATTGCACCGCACGGGTGCCGGCACTGCTGCGCCCGCCCTTGACCACCACAATTTTTTTGCCTGCCTGCGTCAAACGCTGGGCCGCTTCAGCAAATTTGCGACCGTTGCGCAGCTCTTCCAGATAACACAGCACCACTTTGGTTTCAGGCTCGTTGCCCAGATGATCCATCAGATCGGCGGCGGTTAGATCGGTTTCATTACCACTGGAAATGATCGTATTGAGACCAATCCCGCGTTCGCCCAACCGCAGCGCCATCAGCCCTGCCAAAGCGCCCGATTGAGAAATCATCGCCACGGGACCATCGCGTAGATTGTCAAACATCGGGCTGAATGTCAGTTGCAGGCTGGTGCGCGGTCGCACTACGCCTTCGCAATTCGGACCGATCAACCGGAAGGGTGCGGTTGCCAGAATACGGCGCAGGCGCTCTTCGTTTGCCTCACCCTCTGCACCGGCCTCGGAAAACCCCGAGGTAACACCAACCACAACCTTGACCCCCAGTTTAGAGCAGCTCTCAAGCGCATCTAGCGCCGAGGCTACGGGGGTCGACAGCACCACAACATCAATCGGCTCATCGATTTCTTCGAGACTGGTGCAGACGGGCAGACCTTCGATTTCGCCGCCCGACGGATTTACCGGAATGATCCGACCACCGTAATTGTTGCGCTGCAACAATTCGAGCACCGCCTGACCCAGCTTGCCCTTTTTGCGCGAGGCGCCGACAACGGCCACATTTGCCGGATCAAACAGCGTGGCCAGCGCCCCTGCCATATCTGGCCGGGAATCCGGCACTGGTTCTCGCGTCATGTCAATCATTATTTTTCTCCCTCCGAGAGGCATTTTTGCCAAGGTTGAAATCAGCTAACAATCGTTAGAATGTGTTGGCAAATGTTTTCTAAGGCGTGAATGATTGTCACGCGGGTCGGTGAAATTGATGCTTGACGCGCGTTTGACAACGAAAGGGAAGAACGATGGAATTTGCAAATGGGCCACTATCCGACATTCGGGTTCTGGAGCTGGGCCATGTTATCGCAGCCCCGATGACCGGCGCGTTGCTGGCCGACTTTGGTGCCGATGTGATTAAGGTTGAACGCCCCGGACAAGGCGACATGATGCGCGAGTTGGGGGCCAAGGCCGATGATGGTGTCGGCGTTTGGTGGAAAACTATGGCACGCAGCAAAAAGCTGTTGTCACTGGATTGGAAAACCGAGGAAGGGCGCAAGGTTCTGCGCCGTCTGGTTGAATCTGCACAGGTGCTTTCGGAAAACTTTCGCCCCGGCGTGCTGGAACGCGCAGGGCTGAGTGCGGAGGTTCTGCATGAGTGGAACCCCGATCTGGTGAT
>JAHRVG010000038.1 GCA_019090795.1 Paracoccaceae bacterium
GATGCGCCGCTCAAGGCGATGCTGGTGGACAGTTGGTATGACGCCTATCTCGGCGTGGTGGTTCTGGTGCGCGTCATTGACGGCTTTATGAAAAAGGGCGACCGCATCCGCATGATGGCGACCAATGCGGTTTACCAGCTGGATCGTGTCGGGGTTTTCCGCCCGCAAATGGAGAATGTGGATTCTCTGGGCCCCGGCGAAATGGGTTTCTTGACCGCCTCGATCAAGCAGGTGCGTGACACCAAGGTTGGCGATACCATTACCTCCGAGAAAAAGGGCTGCGAGGTGGCCTTGCCGGGCTTTAAACCCAGCCAGCCCGTTGTTTTCTGTGGCTTGTTTCCCGTGGACAATGCGGAATTCGAAGACCTGCGCGAGGCGATTTCCAAACTGTCGCTGAATGACGCGAGTTTTTCTACCGAAATGGAAACCAGCGCCGCGCTTGGTTTTGGCTTTCGGTGCGGCTTTCTGGGTTTGCTGCATCTGGAGGTGATTCGCGACCGCTTGGAACGCGAATATGACATTGATCTGATCACCACTGCGCCGAGCGTGATTTACCACGTCCACATGCGCGACGGCACCATGCAGGAGTTGCATAACCCCGCCGATATGCCCGATCTAACGCACGTGGATCATATCGAGGAGCCGCGCATCAAGGCGACCATTCTGGTGCCGGATGAATACCTCGGCGATGTGCTGAAACTGTGCCAAGACCGGCGCGGGGTGCAGATTGATCTGACCTACGCGGGCAGCCGCGCGATGGTTGTTTATGATCTGCCGCTCAACGAGGTGGTGTTCGATTTCTATGATCGCCTGAAATCCGTAACAAAAGGTTACGCCAGCTTCGATTATCAAATGTCCGGCTATCAGCAGGATTTTCTGGTGAAAATGCAAATCCTTGTGAACGATGAGCCGGTAGACGCCCTCTCGACCATGGTGCACCGCGATCGCGCCGAAATGCGCGGCCGTGCGATGGTGGAGAAATTGAAAGAGCTGATCCCGCAACACATGTTCAAAATACCTATTCAGGCGGCCATCGGCGGGCGGATTATCGCGCGCGAAACCCTCTCGGCGCTGCGCAAAGACGTGACGGCGAAGTGCTACGGCGGGGACGTGTCGCGCAAGCGCAAGTTGCTGGACAAGCAGAAAAAGGGTAAGAAGAAGATGCGGGAGTTCGGCAAGGTTCAGATACCGCAGACGGCGTTTATTTCGGCGCTTAAGATGGATAGTTAGGGATTGAAGGCACTGCGTTTTGCATGCGATTTTCCTTCCGAGCACCCATGAAAGGTGTCTTGTCTGTTGTTTTAACGTCCATAAAACGTCCAGTTTCTGATGTTGTCCTCGGCCCGTCAGGGCTAACGCCAGGACCACCTTTCACCTGTGGATTGGAAGTCCACAACTGACTACCCTCATGGGGAGGGCGCTTCAAGCCCACCCAGAGGCCCATTTGGTGCGTTTCAATTGAAACGCGGTCTTTCGGGCGTTGAGGTCACAGGCTACCATTGACACCCCCCGCAATCTCCTGCCAAACCCACCATCAAACCCATTCACTAAAGGCCCGTCATGACCGAGACACTCGCCAAACTCGAACCCTCCCTTGGCCGCCGCTGGTTCGGCGTGATTGTGCTCGCTTTGGTGGGGTTCATGCTCGCTTATCTCAGCTTTTTTCAACCCCCCGAGTCGATGCTGGGCAAGATACTGCTGCCTATTCTAGCGGTGGCGTTTTTCTGGCAGGCGCAGTGGAACCTGCGGGTTACGAAAACCGGCCTTTACCTGACCAGCGAGGGCATTTTTGATGGCAATGGCACCCAGATTTGTGCGCTATCCAATATCCGGAGTGTGGATCGCGGGTTGTTTGCATTCAAGCCTTCGAACGGGTTTCTGGTGCGTATGCATCAGTCGCTGGGCAATGCTTGGGCGCCGGGGTTGTACTGGCGCATCGGCAAGCGGCTGGGCGTTGGCGGTGCCACGCAGCCAGCGCAAGCCAAAGCGATGGCAGATATCATTGATATCATGCTTTTAAAGCGGTCAAACGAGCCGGAAGCCTAGCCAATACTGGCCTCGGCGGCGCGCAGGCGGCGTTCCAGTACGGCCTCGCGCCAGGCAATAAATACCACTGATCCCATGATGATCCCCCCGCCTAGCACCACCCAGAAATCGAACCCCTCGCCAAAGAACAGCGCCCCGATCAATACCGCCCAGACCAGTTGCAGGAAACTGACCGGCTGTGTGACAGTGATCGGTGCCGCGCTAAAGGCCAGCGTCATGGTGTAATGGCCTGTCGTGGCCAGCAGGGCGACCCCGCCCAGTATGACTACCTCGTTCAGGGTTGGGGGAATCCAGACAGACCAAGCGACGGGAGCCAGCCCGATTGAGACAAAAAACGACAGCATGATGACCAGCAGTGCCGGGCTGTTGTCCTCTGACAAATATTTTCCGAGAAGGTAGGAGACCGCAAAGAACACTGCGGTGACCATCATACCGTAATGGGCCGGATCGAGGGTGCGAAAGCCGGGGCGCAGGATGATCAGGGATCCCAGCAACGCGGTCATCACTGCCAGTATGCGCCGCAGGGCCAGTTCCTCGCCCAGAAACACTGCCGCCCCCAGCGTGACAAAGATCGGAGAAAGATAACTCAGCGCCGTGACCTCTGCGATGGAAATGTTTGCCATGGCGTAAAACCAGCCAATGATGCCACAGGTATGGGCAAAACCGCGTATGGTGAACAGGCCCCAAAGGCGTGCAGAATTTCTGGTGATGCGCGTTTTGAGTAGCATTGGGATCAGGAAAGCAAAGCCAAGTATGTAGCGCAGAAAAGCTGCTTCGGCTGCCGGAATTCGGGTGCCGTTGATCTTGACCAATACTGTGACCCCGACAAACAGGACACCAGTGACAAACATCCAGAACACCCCTGCATAGGGGGCCGTTTTTTTGGAAAATTCCATGGTTGCTTGCTCGATCCGGTCTTGTTGCACCCCCGGCTGGTTTGTCGTGGGGAAGTGATTTTGCTAAATGCGTTGATGAGTATTTACGTTAGTGTAGCAACCCTTAGAAGTAATGCGATGGTGCGTGTTTTGATGGTTTCATGGCAGGAACCGCTTGGCAGACGTCACCTGAATTGGAACCAATTTCCACGCGCTCATGAGGAGCATCCTCATTGACGGGTGCCATTTTTGCAAGGCTTATTGGCCATGTGGGAAATAAGGTCGTTTGATTTCATTTTGTTGCGTTGACCATATTTGGCATTTTTTCCGTATACTTTTTAGCAACTTAAACTTTTTGAACGGAGATAACAAACAAAACACATCCTTGTGGAAACCAAACTTGCCCATGCAACCCCTACCAAAGAGGCTGACCATGAGCTTGATGGCTAGTTTGGCGGTACAGTATTCACCCTGTGGGGAACAGAGATTGTAGATGTTGATATTTTGGGTTTCGATTTTGTGTGATTGGCTTTACGGCAGCCTTCAGAATTTGAGCTGCCGTGAAAAAAAACTGTGCGTTACAGCCCTTTGGTGCGGTAGCTTTTTGCCACCCGCTCGATCGACACCAGAAACGCGGCGGTGCGCATGTCGGTGATTTCTTCGCTTGAATGCCACTTTTCCGAGATCGCCTGATAGGCCGCGCGCATGGTATCGTCAAGGCCGGAACGCACCAGATCCAGCTCGCCCGCGCCGTGCAGGTATTTCTGTTTAAACCTGTCCGAGAGGTGATTACCCTCGATGCTTTCCAGCTCCTCAATCAGTAATCTGTGGCGGGTTTCTTCTTGGCGGCGTTGCATGCGGCCAAACCGGATATGGCTCAGGTTCTTGACCCATTCGAAATAGGAAACCGTAACCCCGCCCGCGTTGGCGTATAAATCAGGGATGATTACAACCCCCTTATTGCGCAGGATTTCATCGGCACCCGCCGTTACCGGGCCGTTCGCGGCCTCGATAATCATCTTGGCTTTGATCCGGTCAGCATTTTCCAAATTGATTACGCTTTCCATAGCTGCGGGAATAAGGATATCACAATCCAGTTCCATGCTAGGGCTGCTTTCGGCGTGATAAATGCCACCATCAAAGCTTTTGATGCTGCCTGTGGCCAGAATGTGACTTTTCAGATCTTCGATGTTGATACCGTCGGGGTTGGTGATGGCCCCGTCAAATTCCAGTACCGCGATGACCTTGGCTTCGTCTTCCTCTGAGAGGAACTTGGCTGCGTGATAGCCCACGTTGCCAAGGCCCTGAACGATGATGTTTTTACCCTTCAGCGTGCCTGTCAGCCCGGCCATTTCCATGTCTTTGGGATGTCGGAAAAACTCTTGCAAGGCGTATTGCACTCCGCGTCCCGTGGCTTCGACCCGTCCCGCAATGCCGCCAGCGTTCAGCGGCTTGCCGGTAACGCAAGCGCGGTTGTTGATGTCGGTTGTGTTCATGCGCAAATACTGATCCGCAATCCATGCCATTTCCCGCTCGCCGGTGCCCATGTCCGGTGCCGGCACGTTCTGCGCCGGATTGATCAGATCTCGCTTGATCAGTTCATAGGCGAAACGGCGGGTGATCTGTTCCAGCTCATTCTCCTCCCAGTCGCGTGGATCAATGCACAGCCCGCCTTTGGCACCGCCAAAAGGGGTTTCCACCAGCGCGCATTTATAAGTCATTAGCGAAGCCAGCGCCTCGACCTCGTCCTGATCGACGCTCAGCGCATACCGAATGCCACCTTTTACCGGCTCCATGTGTTCAGAGTGTACCGAGCGATAGCCGGTAAACGTGTGGAAATCCCCCCGCAGCCGCACGCCGAAATTCACCTTGTAAGTGGCATTGCAAACGCGGATTTTTTCGACCAGGCCGGGCGAGAGATCCATCAGGCGTACTGCCCTGTTAAACATGATTTCAGTGGATTCGCGAAAGGTAGGTTCTTTAATTGCTGACATGATTTTCCCCGTGCTGAACTGGAATTGAGGAGATCTAGCGCCCCTCTGTAATGAAACTCTAGGGGGAATTTTTTCAATTGTATAGTAGGGTCTGGTTGATGCGGGCGCGCGGGTGATCTAGGTCGAGCACGCCAAGGGAGATTTTGCGCGTGGGTATGACGAGGCAGGCGGGGATTATGGAGGCATTGATGCAACGAAAACGCATCGGGCAAGGCGTCACCGCCGGTCCACTGGCGGATCGCGACGTGGGGAAGGGGCGCACACAGCGGTGGTTCTGGCAGAGTTTAGCCAGGGAAATTCAGCCCCCGCTTTGGGCAGGGGCTAAAAAACAGTTAGTCGTTATTGCTACGCGCTTCTCGTTTGCGCACATGGCTTTCCAGATGGATCTTGCGCAGACGGAAGGTTGTGGGCGTTACCTCGACCAATTCATCGGTGTCGATATAGGCAATCGCCTCTTCCAGTGACATCTTGATCGGCGTGGTAAGGCGCACGGCCTCATCTGTGCCGGATGCGCGCACGTTGGTCAGCTTTTTACCCTTGAGCGGGTTCACTTCCAGATCGTTTTCACGGCTATGCTGGCCGATGATCATGCCTTTGTAGACAGCCTCTTGCGCGCCAATAAACATCTTGCCGCGATCCTCAAGGTTGAATAGGGCGAAAGGAACGGACGAGCCGTCTTCCATGGAAATCAGCACGCCAGCGCGGCGGCCCGGAATTTTACCCTTGTGCGGTGCCCAGTCGTGGAACACGCGGTTAAGGACGCCTGTGCCGCGCGTATCGGTCATGAATTCACCTTGATAGCCGATCAGGCCACGGGATGGAACATGGGCGATAATGCGGGTTTTACCAGCGCCAGCAGGGCGCATTTCAGCTAAATCACCCTTGCGCACACCGGTCAGTTTCTCAACAACAACGCCGGTATATTCGTCATCCACGTCAATGGTGACTTCTTCAATCGGCTCATTGCGCACACCGTCGATTTCGCGAAACAACACCTGAGGGCGTGAAATGGACAGCTCAAATCCCTCGCGGCGCATGTTTTCAATCAACACGCCCATTTGCAATTCGCCCCGACCGGCGACTTCAAAGGCGTCACCGCCCGGCGCGTCGGTCACTTTGATCGCCACGTTGGTTTCCGCCTCTTTCATCAGGCGCTCGCGAATGATGCGGGACTGAACCTTTTTACCGTCACGACCCGCGAGCGGGCTGTTGTTGATGCCAAAAGTTACGGAAATCGTGGGCGGGTCTATCGGTTGGGCCGGAATGGCCTCGGTGACCGATTGATGGCACAGGGTATCGGCCACGGTGGTTTTTACCATTCCGGCAAGGGACACAATATCGCCTGCCTCGGCCACATCAATCGGCTGTTGCGTCAAACCGCGGAAAGCCAGAATTTTAGTGACACGAAAGCTTTCGACCAGCTCGCCGTTTATGTTCATGCCTTTGATGGTTTCGCCGGTTTTCAGGGTGCCGGTTTCCACGCGGCCTGTCAGCAGGCGGCCAATGAAAGGGTCGGACCCCAAGGTGGTGGCCAGCATCGAGAACGGCTCATCGGCGTGTGCTAGCTGTTTGGGGGCAGGGACGTGCTTGAGGATCAGATCAAACAGGGCAGTTAGATCCTTGCGCGGGCCGTCCAGTTCCATATCGGCCCAGCCAGAGCGGCCAGAGGCGTACATGTGCGGAAAGTCCAACTGCTCGTCGGTGGCATCCAGATTGCTGAACAAATCAAAGCAATTGTCCAGCGCCTGATCCGGCTCGCCATCTGGCTTGTCTACTTTGTTGACCACAACAATCGGGTTCAGCCCCAGTGCCAGCGCTTTGGAGGTCACGAATTTGGTTTGGGGCATCGGCCCTTCTGCGGCATCCACCAGCAGCACAACACCATCAACCATCGACAGGATGCGCTCTACTTCGCCACCGAAATCTGCGTGGCCGGGGGTGTCAACGATGTTGATGCGGTGGTCATTCCATTCAATGCTGGTCGCTTTGGCAAGGATGGTAATGCCGCGCTCGCGTTCAAGATCATTGCTGTCCATGGCGCGTTCGGCAACGGCCTGGTTGGCGCGAAAGGCACCGGATTGTTTCAGCATCTCATCCACAAGCGTGGTTTTGCCGTGGTCAACGTGTGCGATAATCGCGATATTTCTTAGGTCCATCAGGGTAAGCCTGTCATAAAAAGGGTGCGGCGTTTTGCATTTGCTCCGGCAGTGGAACACATGCAAAACGCCGCAACGGATTTCCACGGGTGTATTTGTTGGCTGCGCCATACAGCAGCCAAAGGTGTTTGGCTAGTGTTATCTGCCTTGAGGCAATTGTCGCGACGCCCTAAAAACATTACTCAGAGGGAGAACCATCTTTGAAAGGGACCATTTTGTCTGGTCATCACCATCACCACCATATCGACCCTGACGCCAGAGATGCCCGCGTGTTCTGGGCTGTCATTGTTAACCTCGGGTTGACCATTGCACAGATTATTGGCGGCTTGTTGTCCGGCAGTTTAGCGCTGATCGCTGATGCTATTCACAACCTTTCGGATGCGATTTCGCTGGGGATTGCGTTTGTTGCCCGCAAAATTGCCCGTCGTCCGGCGGATTCCGCCATGACCTTTGGTTATGGGCGTGCAGAAATCGTGGCAGCGCTGGTGAATTACACCACTCTGATCGTGATTGGAATCTATCTGGTTTATGAGGCAATCCTGCGTTTGCTGAATCCTGTTGATGTAGAGGGTTGGCTGGTGGTGATCATTGCGGGCATTGCCCTACTGGTGGATTTGGTGACGGCGCTGCTGACCTTTACACTATCCAAGGACAGCCTGAATATTCGCGCCGCCTTTGTGCATAATCTGGCGGATGCGCTCGGTTCGATTGCGGTGATTATTGGTGGCACGCTGATCCTGCTGTATGATTGGCGACTGGTGGATCCACTGATTACGCTGCTGATTGCAGGATACATCCTGTGGATCAGCTTTAATGAAATTGGTCCGGTGATACGTATCCTGATGCTGGGCAGCCCGCCGGAAATTGACCTCGACAAGGTGATAGCCGATATATCCGCTGTGTCCGGCGTTGCCAGTACACACCACTTGCATCTGTGGCAAATGCAGGAACACGCGCGGGCGCTAGAGGCCCATATCGTCATCGAGAAAGGTCAGTGGGACCGCGCGGATAGCATTAAGGCTGCGGTGAAAACCTTGCTGGCTCAGGGCTATGGCATAGAGCACAGCACGCTTGAGATTGAATGCAGTCTTCATGCTTGTGATGCGCCCCAGCTTATTGGCCACGGCTAGAGCGTTTTGCCTTTTTCCTGAAGCGCGCTTTAACTATCCGCCTTTTTTGCCACCCAGTAGGCATTGTGTCGCGCACGCAGTTCTTCATAGGATTTCACCCGCTTGGCGGCCGCGTGCCCGCCCCGTTTCACCAGCAGCGCCAACAGGGTTTCCAGAACCGCCGTGATACCGACAAAACTGGCGAAATGGTGGCTGCTTTGGGTCGCAGCGACCAGCACCGCTTCGGGATGTAGTTTTGGTGAAACCACATCGGAATCGGTGATCAGGATCAGTTTCACGCCGCGTTGCTGGGCAAATTCGCAGGCGGCAATGGTTTCGCGTGAATAGGGCATGATGGTGATGGCAATCAGTACATCACCTGGCCCAGCGGTGTTCAGCTCGTCAATCGCTGAACTCATGTTGCGCGGGATCAGTTGTAGCGTGGGCAGCGCCATACTGCCAACATACTGAAAATAATAGGCCATGGCATAGCTGGCCCGCATGGCCGTCAGATACACCGTATCCGCGGCCAGCAAGGTATCGACAACCTGTTCCAGCACGCGCGGTGACAGACGATCCAATGAATGTTGCACCGCCGCCAGTGATTTAAGAGCCACATTGGCCTGAACTTGCCCTGTCGCGCTGTTTTCACGCAGCGTTTCAATCCAGTGTTGCGGATCAATGGTATCGGTGGGGGAAACCAGCGCGCTGCGAAACGGCTCGCGCAATGCATCATAGCTGTCAAACCCCAGCTGATCGGCCATACGCACCAATGTATAGGTGCTGACCCCTGATTTGCGCGCCGTTTCACGGATCGGATCAAGGCCGAAATCTGCCGGAAAGTCGATGATATATTTCGCGACATTGCGCAGCGCAGGCGAGAGTGCAGCAATGTTGGTTTTCAGCTTTGCAATGGTCCGCGCTTTTAGGCTGGGGTCCATCATCTAGCTGCCCGCAGGACGGGTGAGCGTACGTCCCACCGCGTCCAGCCAGCCATCGTAAAGCACCTGCCGCCGGGTCGTATCCATATTCGGCTCAAATTGGCGGTCCCTGCGCCAGTTGGCGGCAAAATCTGCTTGGTTGGGGTAAATGCCCGCCTGCATTCCGGCCAGCCATGCAGCCCCCAACGCTGTGGTTTCCAGCACCTTGGGCCGATCCACAGCGGCCCCTAGAATATCGGCCAGAAACTGCATGGTCCAGTCACTGGCGGCCATGCCGCCGTCTACCCGCAGTACCGCCGCGTTGTCACCCGCCCCCCAATCCGATTGCATTGCTTCCATCAAATCGCGGGTTTGATAACCCACACATTCCAGTGCCGCACGGGCAAATTCGGCGGGGCCGGAGTTGCGCGTCAAACCATAGATCGCGCCGCGACACTCTGCATCCCAATAGGGCGCACCAAGGCCGGTAAAGGCAGGCACCAGATAAAGCGACTGGTTGGGATCGGCGTTTTCCGCCAACTTTTGCGTATCGGGTGCGGATTTGATAATTTTCAACCCGTCGCGCAGCCATTGCACCGCCGCACCGGCAATAAAGATCGAGCCTTCCAGCGCATAAGTGGTCTTGCCGTCCAGTTGATAGGCAATGGTTGTTAGCAGCCGGTTTTTGCTGGCTACCATGGTTTTGCCGGTATTCAGCAGGGCAAAACAGCCTGTTCCATAGGTGGATTTCATCATTCCGGCCTCAAAACAGGCCTGCCCGATGGTGGCCGCTTGCTGATCGCCCGCAACCCCTAGAATTGGAACCTCACTACCTAGAATATCCGCCGTGGTTACGCCGTAATCTGCAGCACAATCGCGCACTTTTGGCAGCATGTTCATCGGTACTTCCAGCAGGTCGCAAATCACCGGTTCCCAGCGTCCACGCTTGATATCATAGAGCATGGTGCGCGACGCATTGGTGGCGTCGGTTGCGTGTACCGCGCCCCCTGTCAGTTTCCAGATCAGGTAACAATCAACGGTGCCGAACAGCAAATCTCCCTTTGCTGCGCGCGTTCTCGCACCGGGCACATTGTCCAGTATCCACTTGACCTTGGTGCCCGAAAAATACGGGTCCAGCAACAATCCGGTGTGGCGGGAAATCATCTGCTCCAGCCCGCGTTCTTTCAGCGCTGTGCAAGTGTCAGAGGTGCGCCTGTCCTGCCAGACAATGGCGTTGTAAACGGGCTCGCCTGTCGTTTTATCCCAGACAATCGTGGTTTCGCGCTGGTTGGTAATGCCGATCGCCGCAATGTCGCTGGCAGCAATGCTCGTGTCTTTCATCACCTGTCGGCAGGTCTGCACCGTGGTATTCCACAGATCATCCACGCTGTGTTCAACCCATCCAGATTGCGGAAAATGCTGGGTGAATTCCTGCTGCGCGATTTTATGTACCTGCATATCCGCGTCAAACAGAATGGCACGGGTTGAGGTCGTTCCCTGATCAATAGCGAGGATAAAAGTCATGGCGGCATCCTTTTGGTTTCGCCAATTCAACGCCAAGGAAAGCGGAATATCAAGCCACCAAAGAAATCCTTTTGTTGTTTGCGAAAATTCGGCTACCGATAGGAGAGTTGACACCGGAAGGAGAAAACCATGCCCAATGTTGATCTACCGTTTTTAAGAACCGAATATGCCGAGCGACTGGCCAAAACCCGCATCGCCATGGACGCTGGCGGAATTGATGTTTTGTTCTGCTGTGACCCTTCCAATATGGCGTGGCTCACCGGCTATGACGGCTGGAGCTTTTATGTGCATCAGGGGGTGATTATCGGCCCTACGGGAGATCCGGTTTTTTGGGGCCGTGCCATGGATGCGGTGGGGGCTTCTAAAACCGTTTACATGGATCAATCCAACATTACTGCCTATTCCGATGATTACGTTATGTCGAGCGAGCGCCACGCCATGCAGCATCTCGCAGGTGTTTTACGTGATCTGGGCTGGGCGGGGCTGCGGATGGGTGTCGAGATGGAGAATTATTATTACACCGCCAAGGCCCATGCGGTCTTGAACGATGAACTCGGCGATAGGTTTACGGATGCCACTTTGCTGGTGAACCACCTGCGCGGGGTGAAATCGGAAACCGAGCTGCTTTATATGCGCCGCGCTGCGCGCATTGTGGAAAACATGCATGCCAAGATTTTCGAAGTGTTCGAGCCGGGCAAGCGCAAAAACGAAGTGGTGGCGGACATCTATCACACCGCAATCTGGGGCACGGAGGAGTTCGGCGGTGATTACGCCGCGATCTGCCCGCTGGTGCCCACGGGGGACGAGGCGGCGGCAGCGCATCTGACCTGGAGCGATAAACCCATCCCCAACAACTCCGGCACCTTTTTTGAGATCGCCGGTTGCCATCGTCGCTATCACGCGCCGCTGTGCCGCACCATCTGGCTGGGAGAACCGCCCCGCGATGTCAGCTTTGCCGAAGAGGTGGTGCTGGAGGGCATTGCAGCGGGTATTGACAAGGCACGTGTCGGCAACACGGCGGGGGATGTAGCGCGGGCGTTTTACGCGGTGCTGCAAAAACACGGCGTCCCGCGCGAGGGGCGTTGTGGCTATCCCATTGGACTGAGCTATCCACCCGACTGGGGTGAGCGCACCTATTCGATCCGCACCGATGATGAAACCGAGTTTCAGGAAAACATGACATTCCACTTTATGACCGCGCTGTGGATGCCTGATTGGGGGCTGGAAATCACCGAACCGTTGCGTATTCAGGCGGAGGCGGCAGCGGAACCGCTGGCCGATTATCCGCGCCAGTTGTTTGTGAAAAACTAGATGGACCGGTTAGAGGAAACCATCGCAGTTCTGGATCGCCTGATTGCCTTTCCGACAGTTTCTTGTGACAGCAATTCGGAGTGTATCGACTGGATTGCCGAATATCTGGGCAGGCTGGGTGCCAAATGCACCCTAACCTCTGACACTCCGGGCAAGGCCAACTTGTTTGCGACACTTGGTCCTGATGTGGCGGGGGGCGTGATCCTGTCGGGCCATACCGATGTGGTGCCGGTCGTGGGGCAAAACTGGGCTTCTGATCCGTTCCAATTGCGCCGTGAAAACGGTATTCTCTATGGGCGCGGCACTTGTGACATGAAGGGGTTTATCGCAGCCGCACTGGTGACGGCCAAATATTGTGCGAGGCAGGGTTTGCACCGCCCGCTGCATCTTGCCTTTACTTATGACGAGGAAATCGGCTGCTTAGGCGCGCGGGTGCTGGTGGACGAAATGATCAAATCGGGTGTGCAGCCCGCAGCCTGTATTATAGGTGAGCCGACATCAATGGGGATCATAGAAGCGCATAAAGGCTGTTGCGAATACAGTTACGAATTCAAAGGCCTAGAGGGTCATTCCAGCTTGCCGGATCTCGGTGTCAATGCGCTTGAATATGCCAGCAGATATGTTGCCCGCCTGATGGAGTTGCGCGCGGCACTACCGGATCGCGCCCCAGAAGGCTGCCGCTTTGATCCGCCCCATTCAACCCTGCAAATCACCGGCCTGCGTTCTGGAATTGCCCATAACGTGATCCCTGCGCTGGCCCAGGTCGATTGGGAAATGCGTCCGGTACAGGAAAGTGATCGTGCCTATATTCGCGCGGCGATAGCCGAGTATGTGACAACCGTCCTGCGCCCGCAAATGCAGGCGGCAAATTCGGCTTGTGATATCACCGAGGTTTTCGCCAGCGAGGTGGACGGTCTTGAACCTGATCCAGGTAGCGAGGCCATTCGCATAGTCCGCTTCCTGACCGGTGCCAATGAAACCGGTGTTGTGTCCTTTGGCACCGAGGCAGGCCTGTTTCAGAAAGCCGGTATCAGCTCGGTGATTTGTGGCCCCGGTTCGATTGAACAGGCCCATAAACCGGATGAATTTGTGAGTGAAGAACAGCTCAACACCTGCCTGAAAATGCTTGCAAAACTGGGCGAGACCCTAACTTGATTCTGCTACCGCCTTGCCATCCCTCTCGCTGAGATCAGGCTACAATTGAAATAATTTCAAGCCGCCGCACGCAAGACAAGCCGCGTCATGAACTAATCCGAGACGTTTAAGCAACATCTACACGGATTTCACAATTTTGGCGTGGATGTCTAATTTATCGACAGGACTGTAGGGCAATGTGTTTCCGCGTGGTTTCCCAAGTTCTAACTGTAGCCTAAAAAAATCCATCGGTATATCGAGATGTGTGCAATAATTGCTCAGGTTCAGTTTTCAAATGCAATACAGTCAGGGGAAATCAAATGTCAAAATTTATTCTCGTTTATTATGGAGGCGGAGAAATTACGTCACCGGAACAGGGAGCGGCGCATATGGCCGCGTGGCAGGCATGGATGCAAGGGTTAGGGGAGGCAGTTGTCGATCCGGGGATGCCAGCTGGGGCTTCAAAAACTGTCAGTGCCGAGGGCGTTGTCGATGGTGGCGAGGTGTCGGGAATCACCGTCCTGCAAGCCGATACCATGGCGGCGGCCGTGGAAATGGCGCAAGCCTGCCCCCATCTTGATCTCGGTGGTACAATTGAGGTGGCGCAGGCGATGGATATGCCGATGTAGCGTTTACTGCCCCAGCACAATCCCCTCGCGGCGCGGGTCAGCGCCGCCTTTCAGGCCTTTACCAATGGAAATCCCGTGCAGGCCAGAGGTGATTGCCTTTTGTTTTACCTTAAAGCCTAGGGCCTCCAGTTGCGGAGCCATCACCGTGCCAAATGCGCTGTCTTCCACTTCGTAGGTACCAAAACGGTTCACTAGGCGGGGCATTGAAATTGCTTGCTGGATATCCATCCCCCAATCCAGATGCGCAATAAGGGTCTGGGCCACAAAACCAATGATCCGGCTGCCACCCGGCGAGCCGATCACCAGCACCGGCTTGCCATCCCGCAGCACAATTGTGGGCGACATAGAGGAGCGCGGCCGTTTTCCCGGTTCCACCCGATTGGCAATCGGCCAGCCGTTATTGTGGCTTGTAAACGAGAAATCCGTCAACTCGTTATTGAGGAGAAAACCGCCCACCATCAGACGCGAGCCAAAGATGTTCTCAACCGTCGTAGTCATTGACAAAGCGTTGCCGTGACTGTCGACAATAGAAATATGGCTGGTCGAGGGGAATTCTATCGAAATATCCTCGCCCAAAAGCACTCCATGGTCATATTCCGGCTGACCTGCCGCGACTTTGCCCAAGGCTTTATCGGTGCCAAGCAATCCCGAACGCGTCGCCAGATAGCCCGCATCCAGCAGGCCCCGCACCGGCACCGGCACAAAATCCATATCTGCCATGTAACGCCCGCGATCTGCAAAAGCGAGGCGCGTGGCATCGCCGATCAAGCGCCAGCTTTGCGCGCTGTCCTTGCCAAGTGCAGCCAGATCATAGGGTTCCACTAGTTTCAAAATCTGCCCCACCGTCAGGGCACCCGAGGAGGGCGGACCCATACCGCAAACCTGATTGGCGTGGTAATCCACGCAAACGGCGGGCCGCTCTTTGATACGGTAAATCGCCAGATCAACCAATTCAAGAACGCCCGGATTGGCTGCGCTTTGCACGCGTGCCACGATTTTTTTCGCTAGCGGACCAGAGTAAAAAACCGCAGCCCCGTTCTTGGCCATGTTTTCAAGTGTTTCTGCATAGCCGGGGTTCTTCAATATTTCTCCCGCTTGTAACGGCTGCCCGTCTGGCAGAAAATAGGCCGCCGTATCCGGAGCAATGGCCAATCGTTCCGCATCCAACTTTATTGATCGCGCCAGACGTTCGGAAACAACAAACCCGTCTTGCGCAAGCTTGCGGGCAGGTTCCAGTAATTCTGGCCAACTGGCATTGCCCCACCGGGCGTGGGCCTCTTGCATCAGCAATGGCGTGGCGGGAACCCCGACAGAACGCCCGCCAACGACAGCCTCAAAGAACGAGAGCGGTTTACCGTTGTCATCCTGAAATAGCCGCGGGGTTGCAGCAAGGGGGGCGGTTTCGCGCCCGTCCAGCGTGGTCATTTGGCCCGAGGCCGCATCATACCAAACCAGAAATGCGCCGCCACCAAGGCCCGAAGATTGCGGCTCCACCAAACCCAGAACGGCCTGCGCCGCGACCATCGCATCCGCCGCAGAACCGCCTTTGGCCAGCACTTGCGCACCCGCCTCGACCGCCAGAGGATTGGCGGCTGAAATCATCCAGCGTTGGGCCTCAACCGCGATGCCCTGTTGTTTGGCGATCAGCGCCTTCGCGCGATTTGCCTGATCACCGGCGGCAAGGGGGCCGCTGGTGATCAAGGTCAGAATGGTAAGGAAAAGTAATTTCAACCGGTTCATTTTGTCAGCCCCCTGTGTTGATATCAAGAATAGCTCCTTGCATGAAAGAGGCAAGCAGATCCTGTCCACGCGACACCAGCAAGGCTTGCATCTGGCGCTCATTGTGCAATAACGCGGGGCAGAAATATCCCCGCATATGAGGTATCAAATGTCCCGCCCTCTCGTTGGCATTATCGGTAACGCCTATTCTATCAATGACGATTATCCGGTGCAGGCAGCGGGTGTTCACAATATCGAGGCGGTGTCGCAGCTGGTAGAAGCAACTACGCTGATTGTGCCATCTTTGCCCCAAGCAAATGATATCGACCATCTGGTCGAGGCGCTGGACGGCTTTGTTTTCACTGGCGCGCGACCCAATGTGCACCCGGAAGAATATGGCGAGGTAGAAACCGAGGCGCACGGCACTTTCGATCGTGATCGCGACCGTACTACCTTGCCGCTGATCCGCGCCTGCGTCGAACGCGGTGTGCCGGTGCTGGGGATTTGCCGGGGCTTTCAAGAATTCAACGTAGCATTCGGCGGCACTTTGCACCCCGAAATCCGCGATCTGCCGGGGCGCGACAATCATCGGATGCCCCCTGACGGAACGATTGAGGAAAAATTCGCTCCGCGTCATGAAATTCTCCTGACCAAAGGCGGCAAGTTTGAGGCAGTATTTGGGGCGCAAATGGTGATGACCAACTCGCTGCACGGCCAGGGTATTTGCAAGGCAGGCCCGCGTGTGGTGGTTGAGGGCTATGCGCCTGATGGCACTCCGGAAGCGATTCACATCAGGGACGCATCGAATTTTGCCATGGCGGTGCAATGGCATCCGGAGTGGAATGCGGCGGCAGACGTGGTGTCGCGGCCCTTATTTCATGCATTCGGCGCCGCGCTGGCAAGGTAATAGCGCCGTGCAGGGCTGCCAAGGGGCCAGAAACCCGCTTGGCAATGGTTGCGCAAAAAGGGTAGGGTCCGGCGCAAGTTAACGGGAGAAACGTGCGTGAGCGAAACTGATTCCTTCATCGAGGAAGTGACCGAAGAGGTCCGCCGCGATAAATTATTCGGCTATCTGAAGAAATACGGCTGGATTGCTGTTGTTGTTGTGGTCGGGGCCGTGGGCACCACCGCCTTTTTGGAATGGCAAAAGGCACAGAAGAGCGCGGCGGCGCAAAATCTGGGCGATTTGTTCCTTGCCGCAACCGGGCAACCTGATGCTGCTGCACGCGCTAAAACGCTTGAAGCTGTTGGGGCAGAGGCCGGAGACGCGCAGGTTTTGGTAGAGTTGCGCCGCGCAGCCGAATTAGCTGCTTCTGGCGATAAAGCTGCCGCTTTGGCCGTGCTGGATCAGGTGGTGGCGGATGCGCCAAATGCACTCTATCGTGATTTGGCGACACTCAAGGCCCTGATGTTGCGCGGAAAAGACATGGATCAGGCGGTGCGCACGCAAGCTTTGGCTGGCTTGGCGCAGCCCGGACAGGCTTTTCGTCCTCTGGCGATGGAACAGCAGGCGATTATGGCGATGGAAACCGGGGACAACGACAAGGCGCTCGCTGTGTTGACAGACGTGTTTCTGGATTCCCAAGCAACCTCGGCCCTGCGCGGGCGTGCCCAACAGATGATTGTTGCTTTGGGGGGCGAAGTTCCGGCCAGCCCGGAATTGCAATTGGGGCAATAACCCTGCACAATAAGCAAAAGAGCAAGACCTAGAACGGGTGGCATTGAGATGAGCGGAATATTTTCCAGAACAAGTACGGCAATCGGATTGGCAGTTTTGCTGCTGTTTAGCGCCGGTTCCTGTGGTTGGCGCGATGAGACCCTGAAGGGCGAGCGTTTTGATATTCGCGACTTCAACAAAGATGAAGAGGCCGAGGTTCCTAAGGAAGAGGCGGTTGTTAGCAAGCTGGCGCTGGTCGCGCCGGTGGTAAACAAGGACTGGACCCACCGTAACGGTTCTGCGACCCATTCCATCCCGCATCCGGCTCTGGGGCGGGTGATCAGTAAAGTCTGGACGCAGAACATTGGCTCGGGAAATTCGCGTAAACGGTATATCAGCAGCGATCCGGTTATTGCGGGGGAGCGGATTTTTACCCTTGATGCGGCCTCTGGCGTGCGGGCATTCAGTACCGGCGGTGCCCCGCTTTGGGCGCGGGAACTCACACCTGGGCAGGAAAAATCCCGCAATGCGACTGGTGGAGGCCTTGCCTATAGCGCCGGTGTTCTGGTTGCGACCACCGGCCACGGTGAAGTTGTGGCGATGGATGCGGCCAGTGGTGAAATCCGCTGGCGCCATAAAATGATCGGTTCGATTTCTGCAGCACCCGTGATTGCCGGTACAACCGTGGTGGCAGTGTCGCGTTCCAACAATGCGTTGGGTCTGAACATCAGGAATGGCCGAATTCTGTGGCAACAAAACAGCAGCGGTAGCGATGCGGGGGTTGTGGGCGCTGGTAGTCCGGCCGCAAGTGGCAATCTAACGGTTATTCCTTTTGCCTCTGGCGAGGTTGTAGGGGCGTTGACCCGCAACGGCCTGCGTGCCTGGAGCAGTGTCGTTTCTGGTGGCCACAAGGGCCTTGCCCGTGCCTTTGTCAGCGACATATCCGGTGATCCGGTTATTGACGGGGTGACGGTTTACGTAGCCAATCAATCGGGGCGGCTTGCGTCTTTGGATCGGCGCTCGGGTGAGCGGAACTGGACAGCAAATGACGGTTCCTATTCACCGGTCTGGTCTGCGGGCGGGGCGGTGTTTATGATTTCCGACAATTTTGCCATTAAACGGCTGAATGCGTCTGATGGAGCCGAGGTCTGGTCGGTGGAACTGCCGGATTTCAAGGCCAAACGGGCACGCCGCCAACGCGATGCCTATGCTTATTTTGGCCCGACACTGGCCGGTGGCCAGCTGTGGATCGGCAGCAGTAATGGCTGGCTTAACAGTTATAATCCGGAGGACGGCAGCCTGACCGGCAGTGTGAAAATTCCCGGTGGTGCGGCCTCCCAACCGGCAATTGCTGGCGGGCGGTTGTATATCCTTTCGGGCAGTGGCCAGCTTCACGCTTTCCAATAGCGACGCTTTGGTTTAAGGGAACGGTCTAACCTTTTAGGCTGTTCCCATGTCGTTTACCCTAGCCGTTGTCGGCCGCCCCAATGTAGGCAAATCCACCCTGTTCAACCGTCTGGTTGGCCGTCGTTTGGCGCTGGTTGATAACCAGCCCGGCGTGACCCGTGATCTGCGTGAAGGTGATGCGCGCCTTGGCCCGCTGCGCTTTACCGTGATCGACACCGCGGGGCTGGAAGAGGCCACCGACGAGAGCCTGCAAGGGCGCATGCGGATGCTGACCGAACGCGCGGTCGAAATGGCCGATGTCTGCCTGTTCATGATCGACGCACGCGTTGGTGTAATGCCCGCCGATCTGGTGTTTGCCGAAATCCTGCGCCGTAAATCCGCCCATGTTATTGTTGCCGCCAACAAGGCCGAGGGCAGGGCGGGCGAAGAGGGCTATTATGACGCGTTTTCGCTGGGATTGGGTGAGCCGATCCAGCTGTCGGCGGAGCATGGTGAGGGCATGGATGACCTGATGCGCATCCTGATGCCGATCCATGACAAATTTGCCGAACGCCAGTTGGATATCGAACCCGAGGTTGATGTGGAAATCAGCGAGGACGAAGATGCAGATGATGATGGCACCATCACGTTTTCCGACAAGCGCCCGTTGCAGATTGCCATTGTAGGCCGTCCGAACGCAGGAAAATCCACGCTAATCAACCAGATACTGGGCGAAGATAAAATGTTGACCGGCCCCGAGGCCGGCATTACCCGCGATGCAATTTCCACTAATTTCACATGGGACGGAGTGCCGATGCGGATTTGGGACACTGCGGGAATGCGCAAACGCGCCAAGGTTCAGGAGAAACTGGAGAAGCTTTCGGTCTCTGACGGCTTGCGCGCGGTGCGGTTTTCCGAGGTTGTAGTGGTGATGCTGGATGTGAATATGCCGTTCGAGCAACAGGATCTGCGCATCGCCGATCTGGCCGAGCGGGAGGGGCGCGCGGTGGTTGTTGCGGTGAATAAATGGGACACCGAGGACGACAAACAGACCAAGCTGAAAGACCTGCGCGAGAGTTTCACCCGTTTGCTACCACAATTGCGTGGCGCGCCGATGGTGACGGTATCCGCGAAAACTGGGCGCGGTATGGACCGCCTGCACAAAGCGATTGTGACTGCCCATGCGGTGTGGAACCGCCGCGTCAGCACCGCACGATTGAACCGCTGGCTGGTGGGCATGCTTGAGGCGCACCCGCCCCCAGCTCCGGGCGGAAAACGCATCCGCTTGCGTTATATGACACAAGTAAAAACCCGCCCGCCGAGCTTTGTGGTTATGTGCTCACATCCTGATTTGCTGGCAGAAAGCTATAGCCGCTATCTGGTGAACGGGCTGCGCGATGATCTGGATTTGCCGGGCACACCGATTCGTTTGTTCATGCGCTCACAAAGCGACAGGAACCCTTACCGCGACCGCAAAGAGAAAAAAGTGACCAAGCTGAACAAACACATCGAGGGGCGCTATAGCAAAGCTGCAGGGCGTGGCGTTAAGAAACGATAGAGCGTGCGCATGCTGGGCCATACCGCTGCGCGACGTTAGAAAATGTCGGGTCTACCCTTGTTGCAGATACAGAACTTCTGATCAAAGACGCGGTGGTATCCCCCATTTATGGGGTTGTTTGGAACGAGAACTCAGCAGGTTTATGTGGGTTAAGTTTCATCGTGGGGGTGCTCCCGCCAAATCTGCGTGAATTGAAAATTCTCTTGATTTGTTGGGTATGGCATTTTGCTTGCGCAAAATGCGCCATCACCGGTGATTGGCCGGTGTAGCCAGATCAAAATCCAGTGCTTTCAGGTGTGTTTCACATAGCTGATCTATTTCAGATTGCGGGATGTTTCGGCGATCATAGACCAGATTATTGTGCTCGTATGGGTCATTTCGGTGGTCGTATAACTCCTGGCTTCCATCCCAATAAAACGTATAGCGATAATCGCGGCTGCGTGCACTTCGGGCTATTTGCGGGCTGTCGCCATCGAAATTTTGGCCCCATGTGGAGCAGGCGGCAAAGCGCGTGGGGGCGGCAGATTTTCCTGACAATATCGGCGAAAGATCCTCTCCGCTGAATTGTGCGGGCACTTCCAGCCCCATTTGCGACATCATCGTTGGGGCCATGTCGGTCAATGACACCGGCGCGTCGCAGCGTTTCTGTTCAATGCCCGGCCCCGCGAACATTAGCGGAATGCGCAGTGCGCGCTCCCATAGAGTGAATTTGTGGAAAGCTAGTTTTTCGCCCAGCTGATAGCCATGATCGGACCACATCACTATCGTTGTATTTTGCCACAGGCCCTCTGCCTCCATATGGTCCAGAACTCGCCCAAGCAGATAATCGGCATAGCTGATTGAGGCGAGATAGGCCTTGAGGAAGTCCTTATAGCCGCCGGTACGCCCGAGTACGCGGCGAAACTGGGCGCGGCCATCGGCAAATTCACGTGCGGCAGATGACAGCTCGCGCTGCGGGCCTTTGGCTGACGGGTCAAACTGGTTGAGGCCGAGGCCCGGCGGGTTGGAGACCTCCTTTGGCAGGGCATCAAAAAAACGCTGCGGCACGACAAAAGGTAAGTGAGGGCGATAAATTCCCAAGGCCCAGAATTTCCCCTGATCACCGCGGCGCATTTGCCCGAGCATATGGTCGGTATTGCGATCATCAGAGAGGCTTTGACCATCCGGGATCGCGCCGAAATCAACCGAGGGACCAAATTTTCCGCTCTTGGCCAGTTTGCTGATGGGGTGGAATAATTCCGAGTCTGTATGCAGATAATCATCCCAATCTGCGTGATCAAAAGCGGGCTTGTTAACGTGGAAAACTTTGCCCGCCCCCAGTGTTTCAAACCCGGCGTCCCGAAATCGCCCGACCACAGATAAGCGTTTACCACGCTTATAGTGCTGGTGCCATTTGTGCTGGTTGGCATAAACGCCGGTTTCCCACGGGTTCTGCCCAAACAGTGCTGCGGTGCGCGCGGGAGAGCAGGCGGGGGCGGGGGTATAGGCTTGGGTGAAAACACAGGCGCGCGCGGCAAGGCGGCTCAGGTTCGGGGTTAGGGTATCGGGATGCCCGCCCAGCGGCTCTATCCAGTCGTTCAGATCTTCAATCGACAGGAACAGAATGTTGCTCGGTTTATCCATGCTCACCTGCCCACCGGTTCGGCCAGCCCGAAATCCAGCGCTTGCTGGAGCTCGCTGCGCAGACGGGTGATTTCCGAGGCGGGTACATCGCCGGGGCTGTGGATCAGGTTGGTGTGCTCATAAGGATCGACGCGGTGGTCGTAGAGTTCTTCGGATCCGTCCCAGTAAAAAATGTAACGGTGGGTTCTGGAGCGCACGGACAGGGCCATTTGCGGACTATCAGAGGTGAAACCACGGCCCCAGACAGCCACAGAATTACCGCGCATCTGGCCTTTTTCTCCGGTCAAAAGGGGGCTGAGGTCCTGACCGGAAAACTGTTCTGGGCGGGGCAAACCGGCACGGGAAAACAGGGTGGGGGCGATATCAATCAGCGATACGGGTTCATCAGATAGCCCGGATTCAATGTCTGGTCCGGCGAAAATCAGCGGCACCCGCAGGGCACGTTCCCAGAGCGAGAATTTGCGAAAAGCCAGCTTCTCGCCAAATTGCCAGCCATGATCAGACCAGAGAACCACGGTGGTATTCTGCCACAGATTAGTAGCGTCCATGTGATCAAGAACCTTGCCTAGCAACGCATCAGCATAGGCGATTGAGGCTAGGTAGGCGCGCAGAAAGTCCTTGTATTCCTTGTTTTTCCACAGCATTCGGCGTAAAAATTTTCCGCTGTCGGCAATTGCACGTCCTGCATCCGACAGCGGAGTATGGCTGGACAGATTGTGCGGGTCAAACCGGTTCATCCCCAGCCCCGGAGGATCGGCTATATCGCCCTTGAACATGTCAAAGTATTTTTGCGGCACAATGAAGGGCAGATGCGGGCGATAAAGGCCGAGTGCCCAGAACTGCCCTGTCGCACCGGCCTGCATCTGCTGGATGACCCAATCGGTATTCAGGTCGTCATATTGTTCTTGTCCGTTATCAATCGGCCCGAAATCGGTGTTGGCACCGATGCTGCCGGATTGCACGGTTTTACTGATCTGGTCAAACTTTTCGATCCGGCGCTGTTTATAATCGGTCCAATCGTTGAAATCGAATTTCTGGGGAAAGACATGGAAAACCTTACCCGCACCCCGTGTTTCAAATCCGGCATCGGTAAAGCGACCTACCAGCGATTTACGCGCACCGGATTTGTAATAGTCATGCCACTTGTGATTATTGGCATAAACGCCAGTTTCCCATGGGTTTTGGCCAAAAAGCGTGGCAGTGCGCGAGGGTGAACAGGCGGGGGCGGCGGCATAAGCGGCGTTGAACACTATGCCCCTTTTGGCCAGACGATTGATATTCGGTGTTTTTGTATCCGGATGACCGCCAAGGGGTTCGATCCAGTCGTTCAGGTCTTCGATCGAGAGAAAAAGGATATTTTTTGTTTTGCTCACGGGGATCGCCTGCCAATGGGTTTGTTGGGAGGATGGGATATTTGACGCGCGCTGCAAAGAGATTAATGCACCCAGTGCGGGGAAATTTGAAGAACTAAGAATAAGGTCAGGGTAAGAGCTCGCGCAGCAGTCTTTGTGCTTGTTCTGATGGGTGGCTCAGGGGGGTGCGATCCTCGCCTGGATAGAAACGGGCGCGTGTGGCGGTGGGCATGGGGGCGGGCGCGAAGCTGGAGACTGTTAAACCTGTGTTTCGGGTCTCGGCGGCCCAACTGTCAAATAGGGCTTTTTGCGCGGCTTTGCTGGTGCCGTAAGCGGCAAAGAATTTTGCGCCAGCACAGGCGTCATGGGGCAGGATTGCGGCGCCCTTGCGTGCGATCAGCAGTGGCTCCACATTGGCAATTAGACGCTGGGTGGCGTGAATGTTGGTATCGACGGTTTTGCGCCAGTCTTTTTGTGGCACATGGCCAGCGGGCGAGAGCGGGGCCGCGAAAATCGCCGCGTGGAGCCAGTAATCCAAGCCCCCCCAGCGTTCAAAGATCGACAGGCACAGGCGTTGAACCCCTTGTTCATCGGTAATATCGAGGGGCACCAGCGTGGCGCTGCCGCCCTTGGCCTTGATCCGGTCGTCCAGTTCCTCGAGCGCGCCGGTGGTCCGGGCCAAGGCGATGACATGGGTTCCCTTGGCTGCAAAAGCCTCGGCCATAGCAGCGCCAAAACCGCGCGATGCGCCGGTGACAAGGGCGAGCTTTTCCATGGCTATACAGGCTCCTGCAATTTGAAACCTTCGGCCAGTTTATCGGTTGGGCGCACCGGATACTGGCCGGAAAAACAGGCATCGCAATATTGTGGGTTTGCACTGCTACGCCCTTCGGGCACGCCACAGGCGCGATACAGACCATCCAGAGAGATGAATTTCAGCGAGGCTACAGAGAGATGTTCGCACATTTCTTTCGGTGTCATGGTGGCGGCCAGCAATTGCCCGCGCTCTGGGGTGTCAACGCCGTAAAAGCAGGGCCAGGAGGTGGGCGGAGAGGCAATGCGGAAGTGAACCTCGGTGGCGCCTGCATCCAGAATCATTTCCTTGATCTTGCGGCTGGTGGTACCGCGCACCACTGAATCGTCGACCAGAATCACCCGTTTGCCTTTGATTAGCGCGCGGTTGACGTTCAGCTTTAGCCGCACGCCCATGTTGCGAATTTGCTCGGTCGGTTCAATAAATGTGCGGCCCATATACTGGTTGCGGATAATGCCCATCGCATAGGGAATGCCGCTTTGCTGGCTATAGCCAATCGCGGCGGGGGTGCCGCTGTCTGGAACTGGGCATACCAGATCGGCCTCGACTGGGCTTTCCTTGGCCAGCTCCACCCCGATCTGGCGGCGGGTTTCATAGACCGACTGGCCGTCAAGAATGCTGTCGGGGCGCGAAAAATACACCCGCTCGAAAATGCAGGGGCGGGGGTTTTGTCTCTCGAAGGGATAAGAACTTTCGATGCCGCTTGCCGTGGCGATCACCATTTCACCCGGTTCGATTTCACGAATGAATTCCGCGCCAATGATATCAAGGGCGCAGGTTTCCGAGCTGAGAACCCAACCATCGCCAATTTTCCCCAGCACCAACGGGCGCACCCCCAATGCATCCCGCACACCGATCAGTTTGCTGCGGGTCATGGCGACGACAGAAAACGCGCCTTCAACCCGGCGCAGGGCATCCTTGATTCGTTCCGGCAGAGAACTTTGAAAAGAACGTGCCATCAGGTGGATGATACATTCGCTGTCAGAGGAGGATTGAAAAATCGAGCCCGCAGAAATCAGCTCTTTGCGCAGCACCGCCGCATTGGTCAGATTGCCGTTGTGGGCAATCGCGCAGCCCCCAAGGGAAAACTCGCCAAAGAAGGGTTGAACGTCGCGAATCGCAGTGTTGCCCTTGGAGCCGCTGGTGGAATAGCGCACATGGCCGATAGAAATGTCACCGGGCAGGGTGCTCATCAATGATTCTTTGGTAAAATTGTCGCGCACATAGCCAAAGCGGCGTGCATTGTTGAAACCGGCGTCATGGTCATAGGAAACGATACCGCCTGCCTCTTGTCCGCGGTGTTGCAGAGCGTGCAGGCCAAGAGCGACGAAATTCGCCGCGTCTTGCAGGCCGACGATGCCGAACACCCCGCATTCCTCTTTTCGTTTGTTTTGATCGAAAGGGTGCGGATAGAATGGTTCGGTTTGGCTCAGCATGGGACAGGTCCGATATGGCATCAATCGCGGCCTCTATAGAATGGGCGCGTGCCGGAGTCACGCAAATTCACCGGGCATAAAAAAGGGCCTTGCGGCCCCTTTTGAATTAGGTATCAGAACCGGTGGCGGTTTTTGTGCTATCGCCACTTGCTTCGCCACATTGGCCGACGAATGCGTCATAGCGAAACCGCAACCATTCCGGCACTTCGGTCGGGGCCATTTCTGCCAATCGGGCCTGGCTTTCGGCCAGAACTGCGCGTGATTTGGAATTTTCCACCATCTCAGGGCGATCCCCGGCGGGGAATACATTATCGTATAAGATCAGGGCGATCAGAACCAACACCAGCCCGCGGGCGACCCCGAACAAAAGTCCCAGACCCTGATCAACCGGGCCAAGGGCAGAGCGCTGGATCATGCCCGAAAATAGGGGTGTGAAGATCGAGACGACAACCAGCGCCACCGCGAATACCAAGGCAAAGGCCACAATCAGCGACAGGATGCAGGATCCGCCGATGATATCGTTGACCACCGGAATTTCCTTGACCAGAGGCACCACTTGCGGTGTCAGAAAATATGCGACAATTGCCGCTGCGACCCAACCTGCAATTGACAGGATTTCGCGCACCAACCCGCGTGAATACGCGAGAATCGCCGAAATCAGCACAATGACAGCAACGCCGCCGTCTACAATTGTGAAACCTTCCATAGTTCCCCCTGCTTATTCGTTGATTTCACCAAAGCAAATTCTGATGAAATCGCCGATATCATTCACTTTATTGACCTTCATGCCCGATTCGCCCGCGAGTTTCATCCTCGAAGGTGCATAGGCGCTTGAAAAACCCAGTTTCTGTGACTCTTTTAACCGAGCTTCGGCCTGAGCAATAGGGCGCAAAGCACCCGATAGGCTGATTTCCCCGAAAACCACGGTGTCGCCGCGCAAACTGGTGTCTTCGCGTGCGGAAATTAAGGCCGCAGCGACCGCCAGATCAGCGGCAGGTTCGGAAATGCGCAGCCCGCCTGCGATGTTCAGGTACACGTCCATTCCGGCAAAACTAAGGCCGCAGCGTGATTCGAGGACAGCGAGGATCATCGACAGGCGACCGCTGTCCCAGCCCACAACTGTGCGGCGCGCGTTGGCCAGTGCCGATTGCGCCACCAGCGCCTGAATTTCCACCAACACGGGGCGGGTGCCCTCGATCCCTGCGAAAACCACAGAACCGGGGGCCGGTTCCTCGCGTTCGGACAGGAACAGGGCCGAGGGGTTGGTGACCTCCATCAATCCCGCGCCGGTCATCTCGAACACGCCGATCTCATCAGCGGGGCCAAAACGGTTTTTTACCGCGCGCAAAATGCGGAACTGATGGCCGCGTTCGCCCTCAAAATACAGCACTGTATCGACCATATGCTCCACCACGCGGGGGCCCGCGATCTGGCCTTCCTTGGTGACATGGCCGACCAGCACCACCGCAACGCCACGTTTTTTGGCGAATGTCACCAGCTCATGGGCCACCGCGCGCACCTGTGAAACCGATCCCGGCGCGCTGTCAATGTGATCAACCCACATGGTCTGGATCGAATCAATGATCACCAGGTCGGGTTTTTCATCCTCCAGTGTGGTTAGAATATCGCGCAGGTTGGTTTCCGAGGCCAGCTGCATTGGCGCATGGCTTAACCCAAGGCGCGCGGCGCGCATTCTGATTTGGCTTTGGGCTTCCTCGCCCGACACATAAATCGCCTTGTGACCACCCAGCGAAAACTGGGCCGCCGCTTGCAACAGAAGGGTGGATTTGCCAATGCCCGGATCACCGCCGACCAGAATCGCACTGGCAGGTACCAGCCCGCCGCCAATCGCGCGGTCCAGTTCGCCAATGCCGAAAAAACTGCGCTTTAGCGGTGCGTCCTCGGTCGAGAGATCCCCGAGCGCGATGCGCCGCCCCTTGGTGGTGCCCAGCGTTTTGCCCTTGGGACCAGTAGACAGCGGCGCTTGTTCCTCGACGGAATTCCACTCGCCGCAACTCAGGCAGCGGCCGGCCCATTTTTTGTGGGCGGCACCGCAGGCAGTACAGGTATATGATGCAATTACTTTGGCCATGGGGAGGTTTTGGCCTAGCCCTTGGCAAGGTTCAAGTGCTCATTGATCGAGATCACCGCCCAATAGGCCAAAACCAATGCGCCAAATCCGCCCGATACCAGCGCACCGGAGCACCGAGAACGACAGTTGGGCGAGGTCAATAATCAGTGAAATAGACAATTTCGTACCATGTTAACGGAGTCTCCCCCGGCTATATTGCAAAGGTTAAGAAACTGACAGCTTGGGCGTTTTTCCAAACAGTGTGATGCCATAGGAGGCCAGCACGCAGAATGTGAATAAATACAGCCCCCACCCAGTTTCCAGCCGCCCGATACCAACGCCTTTGGCCGCGACGATATATATCGCCACCAAGAACACATCCGCCATCGCCAGTCGTCCGAGTAGCGTTAACACAGGCTTAACTTTGTTGTTCAGCAGGTCAAACTGGATCAATGCGGTGCCAATCACTTTGATCATAGGTGCTACCAGCGCCAGAAACGTGACCAACAGCGCTAGAAACACGTCTTTTTCCCACAGGACTTGCAGGCCCGAAATCACCGAAATTTCATCAAGGGAAAAGAACGGCAGCAAACCGGCACGCAGCAAAGGTGCAAACCAGGCGACGGGGAACAGGATTAGCAGAGAAAGATTGGCAATTTTTAGCATTATGGACAAATAAGGGTTATTTCAGCTTTGCATAGACCTCTGCATAAAAATAGGCGCGTAAGTCCAAATCTCTAGCTGGCGGTGGCTTGAATAACACAATAGGAACAATCGTAAATTGAGGTTTTACAGGGGGATTTTACACCTTATGGGGGAATTTTAATCAGATATTTACATTTTGATCAGAGCCTAGCGGCTAGGCCAAGCAAGCAAGGAATATCATGCAACAGCCCTATCTGACATATCTATTAACCAATGCCGAACGCGATGCCTTTTACGCTGGTGTAAGTCGTGATCTGGAATTTACCGTGATGGCGCACAAACGCGGCTTTGCCGATAGTTTTACCAAAACCCACGATATTTTCCAGTTGGTCTGGTGGCGGCCCCACAACAGTTTGATTTCGGCGCTACACGATAAAGGCAAGATCAATAGCATGTCCTTGCGTCGGATAACTGGCCTGATTGAACGGGATAATCCCGAATTGCGGGAACTGTCGCCCAGCCCGGCGGATCAAGTGGCGTGACGTAAACTGTCTAAATTAGGCCCCGTTCCTTTAGCCGTGCCTTTTGACTTCGGGCGATTGGAACCACTGCGCCGTCTGACATGCGAAAACCGATTTTCGCTCCGTCTTTCATAATGTTGTCAATTTTGTCAAAGTCGACTCAATGCGAGCGGTATATCTGATCGCCGTTCAACTGCGCCACACCCAGTGAATCAGAATGAATCTACCACAGCAAACACCCGTCTGTTTCAGAACGCTCCAGCGCGGGGTCAGGTACCTGATTGAAATCTGCATGGCGCTGGACAAAACTGTAGCCACCAGCAGTATCCCGTCCCAGAAAAGCAACCTCTCCTCAAGCGTGTTGATACTATATAGGTGTCGAAGGGCCCGGCCAGCGCTGATACGATACTTCCGGCAAGCCAGCGCAGGATGGCAACCAGGGAAAGCATTCTGTTCGCGGACTTTGGGCAGGCTTTCATAATTGAATGGAAATGGGGCGCGGGCAGGTGTCTTTTAAAGAGTATTTTATTGTAGCAGGTAGCAGTTCGGTGCCTTCTACAGCTTTGCTTTGCTGGCGCGATATCGTGCCAATGGGGCAATGTGTGGTTGTACGGTTGTGGTTCTGCTAGCGGAGACCCACAACCGAGCGTTAAACAGCTATGAGTTCGCGCGCTTAACATTCAAGCAAAACCCAGTGTTCTTTGGATACTTCGCTATATTTTGACGGCAAAACCTCGTGCCCGATCGGATAAATGGGACTGGGAATAGGTTTGAAATTCAACACCTTGTCTATCTGGCGATTGCGCGGGTTAGGGCGCGGTACTGCCGAGAGCAATGTTTGGGTATAGCTGTGCTTTGGGTTGCTGAAAATCTCGGCGCGGGGGCCAATTTCGACAATGCGCCCGAGATACATCACCGCAACCTTGTGCGAGACCCGCTCCACCACCGCCATGTCGTGGCTGATAAACAGAAAGCTGATGCCCAGTTCTGACTGCAATTCCATTAACAGGTTCAGTACCTGCGCCTGCACCGACACATCGAGCGCCGAAACGGCCTCGTCGGCGACGATAAGCTGGGGATTTAGCGCAAGGGCGCGAGCAATTGCCACCCGTTGGCGCTGGCCACCTGAAAACTCATGCGGATAGCGATCCAGAAAACTGGCGGGCAGGCCACAACGTTCAAATAAGCTGGCAGCGCGATCGCGCAGGGCACTCCCTTTGTCGATATTGTAGTTGATCATCGGTTCAATCACCTGATCCACCACGCGGCGCGTGGGATTGAGCGAGGCATAGGGGTCTTGAAAAATCATCTGCATATCGCGCCGCGCCTCGTGCAGCTTTTGGGGCGACAATTGCAGGATGTCTTGTCCATTCACCCACACTTGACCGCTAAGCGGTTCTTCTAGTCGCAGCACAGAGCGGCCCGCACTAGATTTCCCGCAACCACTTTCACCCACCAACGACAGGGTTTCGCCTTTGTTAAGGGTAAAGGATATATCCTCAACCGCATGAACATAGGCCACTGTGCGCCGTAACAAGCCACCTTTAACAGGATAGCGCGTGGTCAGGTTCTTAACCTCCAGCAGCACTTCGGTGCCCGGAACCACTGGTGCGCCGGGGCCTTTGGAATCCTTGCCCACAATCGCCATCGGTTCAGGGTAGGTTTTGCCGGTCATCTCGCCCAGTTTGGGCACCGCTGCCAGCAAGGCGCGGGTATAATCGGCCTGTGGGTTCTCGAATATCTGCGTCACCGAACCCTCTTCGACCAGCTTGCCGTGATACATCACCACCACGCGATCCGCCATTTGCGCCACAACCGCCATATCGTGGGTAATAAACATTACTGCGGTGCCGGTTTCCTCTTTCAGACGATTGATAAGTGACAGGATTTCCGCCTGAATGGTCACATCCAGCGCCGTGGTTGGTTCATCTGCGATCAGCAAGCGCGGCTCGCAGGCCAAGGCCATGGCGATCATTACCCGCTGTCGCATGCCGCCGGACAATTCATGCGGAAACTGGCTGAGACGGCGTTCCGGTTCAGGTATTCGCACTTGTTTCAGCAGGTCAATCGCCCGCGTTTGGGCGGCTTTTTTGGACAGGCGCTTATGTGTGCGCAGGCCCTCGGTTAACTGCCGCCCCACGGTAAACACGGGGTTAAGCGAGGTCATCGGTTCTTGAAAAATCATCCCGATTTCGTTGCCGCGAATGCTGCGCATCAGCTTGTCATCCGCATGCGCCAGATCTTGGGTGCCGCCATCACTGCGGGTAAAGTTCAGCTTACCCGCAGCAATCTCGCCGCCGCCAAATTCCACCAGCCGCATCAGTGACAATGATGATACCGATTTGCCAGAACCGCTCTCGCCGACAAAGCAAACGGTTTCGCCCGGTTTGATATGAAAAGAAACGTCTTCAACGCCCACGACAACCCCCGTGCCGGTCTGGAACTCGACACGCAGATTTTCAAAGGAAACAAGTGGCTGATCTAACATGGCGCGACTGTGGGGAAGAGGGCTGTTTGTGTCAATTGTTTTGCGTCCATAGTGGGTGTCTTCATTCTGCAGCTTTGATCCTGCGTGTGGGCATTTCCCTTGACTTGTTTTGGTTAGCCCTCTTTGAATGCCAATAAATCTGAAAAGGAGAGAATTATGGATTTGGGAATCAGAGGTAAAACGGCAATTGTCTGTGCTGGGTCCAAGGGTTTGGGTTTGGGGTGTGCGACCAAACTGGCAGAAGCTGGCGTTGATTTGGTGTTAAACGCGCGCTCTGAAGGGCCGCTTGAGGCAGCAGCAGCGGAGTTGCGCAAGTTTGGTGTAAATGTGCAAACAGTTGCCTGTGATATTACCACAACTGACGGGCAGGCGCGGGTTCTGGATGCGGCGGGCAGCGTCGACATTCTAGTGAACAATGCAGGTGGTCCGCCTCCGGGCATGTGGTCGGATTGGGAACGTGACGATTTCATCAAGGCGCTGGATTCCAATATGCTCACGCCAATCGCGATGATGAAAGCATGCTTGCCCTCCATGATGGAAAATGGCTGGGGGCGGGTTGTTAACATTACCTCGGTGTCGGTCAAGTCACCGATTGCTGTGTTGGGCTTGTCCAATTCGGCCCGTGCCGGGCTGACTGGCTATGTGGCGGGAACCGCGCGGCAAGTTGCGGAAAAAGGCGTAACCATTAACAATATGTTGCCGGGTATTCACGCCACAGAGCGGGCGATTTCGCTGGATGCGGGGGCAGCTCAGGCGCAGGGCAAAACGGTGGAGCAGATCAAGATCGACCGCTGTGCAACAATCCCCGTCGGGCGTTATGGCACCTCAGAGGAGTTCGGGGCCATGTGCGCGTTCTTGTGTTCGCAACACGCCGGTTTCATTGTCGGGCAGAATATCCTGCTGGATGGGGGCGCGGTGAATACGACGATGTAACAGGCATTTTTGCCTGATCGCTGCGGGGCAATTTGCCTCGCAGGGTTGCCCGATGCGGCCTGCGCTGCTATCTGGCCTGTGAGAGCCTGACGGAATTGGTTGGGTTTTGCCAACAGGAGCCGCCTAAACGTGACTGCAAGACTGGAATTACGGGGCATTTCCCGCGTCTTTGAGGGCGACCGCGCGGTTGACGATGTGTCGCTTAGCCTCAATGCAGGACAACTGGCCTGTCTGCTGGGGCCGTCGGGCTGTGGCAAATCCACCACATTGCGGATAGCTGCGGGGGTGGACCGCCAGAGCAGCGGCTCGGTGCTGATCGACGGGCAGGTGGCCTCGGATGATCATGTGCATATGCTGCCCGAACACCGCTCTATCGGGTTGATGTTTCAGGATTTTGCGCTGTTTCCACATCTTGACGTGACCCAGAACGTGGGTTTTGGCCTGCGCACCAAAGAGGGCCGGGCCGAACGGGTGCGTGACTTGCTGGAGCGGGTCAACCTGCAAGGATATGAGAAAAAATACCCCCACCAACTGTCCGGTGGGGAACAGCAAAGGGTGGCGCTGGCGCGTGCTTTGGCACCGCGCCCGCGGGTTTTGCTGATGGATGAACCCTTTTCCGGTCTTGATAACAGGCTGCGTGACGATGTGCGCGACGCGACACTGGAATTGTTGCAGGCTGAGGAAACCGCCGTGCTGCTGGTCACGCACGACCCCGAAGAAGCGATGCGTATGGCGGATATGATCGCCCTGATGCGCAAGGGGCGGATTGTGCAGATGGGTGCGCCGTTCAACATTTATAATGCGCCAGCTGTCTCTTATACACATCTGA
>JAHRVG010000039.1 GCA_019090795.1 Paracoccaceae bacterium
ATACCGCGTGTATTGTGCCGAATGTCACGGTGCGGATCGTCTGGGGGGGCAGGGGCCGGCGTTGATCCCCGAAACCCTGAAACGGATGCGGGGGCCAAATCTCGATAAGGTTATCGCCGAGGGTCGTATTGCAACCCAGATGCCCGGTTATAGTGCCAAAATTAGCGGTGCGGATATTATCGCCCTGTCGGCCTATCTGCGCGAACCGCTGGCCTTTACCCCGAGCTGGAGCGTGGAAAATATCAATGCCAGCCGCGTGTTGGCTAAAGGCTATGCCCCTGTTGAGGCCCCGGTTTTCAGCGCCGACCCGATGAACATTACGCTGGTGGTAGAAACCGGCGATCACCACGTTAGCGTGCTGGATGGCGACACTTTCGAGGTTCTGGATCGTTTTCCCACGCCTTTCGCGGTGCATGGCGGGCCGAAATTCACCCCCGATGGCCATTATGTCTTCATCATGTCGCGCGATGGCTGGGTGCAGAAATACGACATCTGGGCATTGCAAGAGGTCGGACGGGTGCGTGCCGGCCTCAACAGTCGCAACATTGCCATGTCCAAGGATGGCAAGCATCTGGCGGTTGCCAATTATTTGCCGCGCAGCCTGACCATTCTGTCTACCACCGATCTAAGCGTGGAACGCACATTTGATGTAATTTCCAAGGGAGGTATTAAATCGCGGGTTTCGGCGGTTTATCAGGATCCCAAGCGTGACCAGTTTATTCTGGCGCTCAAAGATGCCCCTGAAATTTGGGCCATTGCCACCAGCCCCGACGGCGAGGCGGTTTACGAGGGGTTCGTACACAGTCAGGAAAAGAGCATGATGGAGGCGCTACCGTCATCTGTTGGCCTGTTTGCGCGCCGTCGTATCCCGATATCCGAGCCACTGGACGATTTCTTTTTTACCCCGGATTACCGCCATCTGATCGGTGCCGCACGCGACGGGGTGCGCGGTGTGGTGGTGAACCTGAATGTAGGCCGCGAGATCGCAGAATTGCCGCTGTCGGGCCTGCCGCATTTGGGTTCGGGTATTTCGTGGCAACATCAGGGGCGGCGCGTCATGGCCACGCCGCATCTGCGCGAGGGCAAGATGTCGGTAATTGATACGCAAAGCTGGACCATTACAAAAACCATTGAAACCATGGGGCCGGGGTTCTTTCTGCGTAGCCATGAAAATACGCCCTACGTCTGGGCTGATGTTTTTTTTGGCCCCAACAAGGATGTGATGCATGTGATCGACAAGCAATCCCTCGAAATCATCAAAACCCTGCGCCCCGAACCCGGTGCAACGGTGGCGCATGTGGAGTTTGACCGCTACGGTAAATACGCGCTGGTCTCCATTTGGGAAGATAAAGGCGCGGTGATTGTGTATGATGCTGAAACGCTTACAGAAATTCGCCGCCTGCCGATGCGCAAACCTTCGGGAAAATACAATGTTTGGAACAAGATAACGTTTTCAGACGGGACCAGCCATTAAGGCCGCTTCAGGCAATCCTGCCTTCATCTGAGGTATTATCAGAGCCAGAATAGAAAACTGGGTTTCATCTTTCGCTCAGGGGTGGAAGCGGCCGGATCTATCATGTTGAACATGGGGACGTCTTGTCGGTTTCCTGTTCGGTTTCTTGTCCAGCTTTTTGTCCGGAACACGCTTTATATTAGGGCGTTTTACCGGCTTCTTTTTAGGCGTTTTGTCCAGCTTTTTATTGGGACGTTTTGCCGGTTTCTTTTTAGGCGTTTTATCCAGTTTTTTCTTGTCGGGGCGTTTTGCTGGTTTCTTCTTGGGCCTTTTGTCCAGCCGTTTGCCCGGATCACGCGGTTTATGGGGGGGGTGGTAACCGGGATGCCGTGGGTGGCCTGGTTTGCGGTAGATCGGTGGACGACCGTGGAAAATATGAAGCTGGATATAGGGATAGATATGAATAATTGGCCGTGACACATAACCATTGCCGGTAAACAATAAATACCGGCCTGATATCCATCCCCGCGTTTTGTCATAGGTGACATCGCACCAAGTTGCGGATTCAAGGCAATTGTGGACTTCGACATAAGAACCCTTGGGAACGACGCGTATGATGGCGTAAGCCGTCGAAGGACCAGTGCGCATGTTAACGTAGACGCTTGCTGCTGCATTCAGCGCGGATGCCTGACCTGGGAAACCGGCAAGGCAAACAAGAGCTACCCAAAACAGGGCGCGTTTTGATTGCTTTTGGCTTTGGATGAGCGCACGGAGAATTCCTGTGAACATTGTCCATTCCTTCAGTCTGTTAGGGGGTAAGCGGCACTTACCCCTCCCATTTAATCTAGCAAGGCCGTTGGTTAGGTGCAAATCAACTTTTCCTTCCCAAAATACCGAGCGGATTTTCGCTTCGCGGTAGTTTTCATTGTAAATCAATACCGGAAAACCTGATCAATACTGTTGTGAGTGCTCTGCTGAAGTTTGTATGCGGGTATAGAGCATGGCTTGTGCGATTTCCAAAGTACAAAAAATGTGGCTGTTCGCGGTGTCACCTGCTAGGCTCATCGGAGTAGTTTAACCGAAAGCACCCAATGTCCAGAACCGAATCCCAGCTCGCGCCCAGTTTGAATGTATTGGGAGAGGCGTTGAAGCCCTGCTCCAATACGCCCCTGACCGGTTTTTTCCGTGACGGGTGTTGTAATACCGGCCCACAGGACGTGGGCAAGCATACGGTTTGTGTGCAGGTTACAAAGGAATTTCTGGCGTTTTCGCAATACCTTGGCAATGACCTATCGACACCGCGTCCGGAATACGGCTTTGCTGGACTGGTGCCGGGCGACCGCTGGTGTCTGTGTGTTGATCGCTGGGTTCAGGCCCATGCGGAACACGCGGCGCCGCATGTCATTTTGGAAAGCACCCACCAACAGGCACTTGAAACTGTCCCCTTTGAAACGCTGCGCAAGTTGGCGCTGGATGTGAATTGAGACACAGCGCGGCTACCGCTTTGACATGGGTCATTGTGTTGGCCTAGATTGACCGCAATACTCTCCAAAAGATGTGTGACTGAATTCATTCAGCGTCAGGAACCCGATGGGAAACCATAGCCCTCCACCCAATCAAAACGGCCCCGATATGCCAAACCGCTGGATCGGGCCGCTTGTCATGCTGGGCGTGTTCTGGCTGGCGATGTCGTTCTTTAACCTGTCGACCAGCACAAGTTTAGAGACCGTTCCCTATAGCGTGATCAAACAACACATTCGCAATGGCGAGGTGCAAGAAGTCACCATCGAAGAAAATAGTCTCAAGGCGCTGCTGTCCTCTGCTACTTTGGCAAATAACACCAGATTATATGCTATTATTCCGGTGCAGGGGGATCCGGAATTGCTGCCGCTGCTTGAAGAAGAAAACGTTACGGTAACCGCTGTGGCCCCGTCCGGAGACTCGATACTGATTTACCTGCTGCCCTGGATCGCTATTCTCGGGTTCTACTATTGGATGACCCGCCGTATGTCGGGGGGCATGGGCGGCTTGCCGGGGGGGATGAAAGATCTGTTCGGGGGCCGGTTCTCCAAACCGACCGAGCAGAAAAGCCGTGTGACCTTTGACGATGTTGCCGGGCAGGACGTCGCCAAGCGTGAAGTCTCTGAACTTGTTGATTTTCTGCGCGATCCGGACCGTTTCCTCAGTCTTGGTGCCGAAGTGCCGCATGGGGTGTTGTTGATGGGACCACCGGGAACCGGCAAAACCCTGCTGGCGCGCGCCTTGGCAGGCGAGGCCGATGTGCCGTTCTTTTCCACCTCGGGTTCCGAGTTTATCGAGGTGTTTGTCGGTGTCGGTGCCGGGAGGGTGCGCAAGATGTTCGAGGCGGCGCGCAAGGCAGCGCCAGCGATTATCTTTATTGATGAACTTGACAGTATCGGGCGCACACGCGGCACCGGATTGGGCGGTGGCCATGACGAGCGTGAGCAAACCCTGAACCAGATTTTAGCGGAGTTGGACGGCTTTGCCGCCCGTGAGGCCGTGGTGGTTCTGGCGGCGACCAACCGGCCTGATGTGCTGGATCCCGCGCTGTTGCGCCCCGGTCGTTTTGACCGCCATGTTACCCTTTCTTTGCCCGACAAGGAGGCTCGTCGCGCAATTTTGGATGTGCATGCTAAAAATCTGGAGATCGGAAGCGGCGTTGATCTGGATACTGTCGCTGCCGGAACACCAGGATTTTCCGGGGCTGATCTGAAAAACCTTTTGAACGAAGCAGCCATTACCGCAGCAAGGCGGCGGGCAAAAGAAATCACCATGCCCGATGTGGATGAAGCGCGCGACAAGATCATGATGGGCACCGTGCGCACCCTTGCAATCCAGCCCGAGGAGAAGCACCGTCTGGCAGTTCATGAAGCGGGGCACACCGTCGCCGCCTTTTTCAGTGACGGTGCGGATCCGGTTTACAAGGTTACGATTATTCCGCGCGGGCGCTCTTTGGGCGGCACCCATATGCTGCCGGATAAAGAACGCCATACCCTGTCGGAGGAGTATTTACGCACGCAGCTTGTGATCCTGCTGGCGGGGCGTGCGGCAGAAAAACAGTTGCTGGGTTCGGTCAGTTCCGGGGCCGATGATGACATCAAACGCGCCACCGACCTTGCCCGCTCGATGGTGGCGCGCTGGGGCATGGATGGTGACATCGGGCCGGTGAATTTGCGCGAAAGTGAAGACCACCCGTTTTTGGGGCAGAATATTGCCCAGCCGCGCAGCTTTGCCGATGAAACAGCGGCCCGCGTTGATAAGGCGGTGATTTGCCTGTTGAAGGACGCCGAGGCGATAGCAGTGCAGTTGATCACCAAACACCACAAGAACATCGAGCTGCTGATCAATCAGTTGGAAGCAGAGGAAACCCTTGATCTTGAGGCGATAAAATCTTGTCTGGAACAAGGCGGTTCTATTTCTACTTTCAAAAAGAAGTGATTGCAATTGTGTTCCTATGCAGGGGGCAGGATCAATTCCTCCGGGGTGTCAGCTGCAAATAAATCCCGTCCTTGGCCCGCAAGGTCAGATGCGCCACGGGTACAGGTTCGCGCCCGGCTACCAACTCAAAGCGGAAAGCGCGGATCATCATTGCCAGCAACAGCGGTCCTTCGATCATTGCAAAACCGGAACCGGTGCAAACGCGCGGTCCAGCTGAAAATGGGATATAGGCCTCGCGCATACATTTTTTGCCGTTTTCCGTGCCCCAGCGATCTGGATCAAAGCCATCGGGGTTGTCCCAAAGGCGTTCGTGGCGGTGTAGGTGCCACGGCGACAACAGTACCTGACTGCCCGGGCGTACATCGCGGTCGCGAAAGCATTCAGGCTTGGTGTTTGAGCGGATCATGCCGGGGACCGGTGGATACAGGCGCATGGTTTCGCGAAACACTGCTTTGGTGAATTTCAGCTGATTAACGGCGCTAAAACTGGGTTCTTCATTCCCGAAAACCTCTTCGACTTCGGTCAGCGCGCGGGCCTGTACATCCTGATCATAAGCCAGCAAATACAGCGACCACGCCAAGGCAGAAGCGCTGGTTTCATGCCCGGCCAGAAAGAAAATCGCGACTTGATCAATCATTTCCTCGGTATTAAAAATAGCGCCGGTTTCAGGATCGGCCGTGGTCATGATCTTGGTCGCCAGATCATCCGGCGCCGTGCCCGCCGCGATCTCGTCTTGGCGTTGTTCGGTTATCTGGCCGATTAGGTCGCGAATGGCTGCGCTGGTTTCGGTGGTTTCTCGGTTGCGAAATCGCGGCATCCACTTGGGCAAGGGGATAAAGCTGGCCAGATTAAGCAGCGGCTGGGTGCGCTGGTAGTCGCGGAACTGGGCGAAAACTTCGGTGGCCACATCATCGCTGATCGGGATCGAAAACAGGGTGCGGAAAATCACATCTGCCGCCGCATGGGCGGTGTGGGTCTCTACCTCGACAATTGCACCCGTGCCGGTTTCTTTTTGAAGGCGCTCAATCGCCTCCTCTCCGCAGGCCAGCATTGCTGGAAAGGTCTCTTTCAAACGTCCGCCTTCAAACGCCGGATCAATCATCCGCCGCTGACGCTTCCAGATCTCGCCATTGGTGACAAAAACCGAATTGCCCAGCAGGGTCTCAAGGCTTTCCTGCACGACTTTGGATTTAGGAAAATCATCGGGACGGTCCTTGAGCACCAGCTTGACCAGATCGGGCTGGTTAATCATGTAGGAGCGGAAAAACGGGGTGCGAAATTCTGCCATCCAGGCGCGGTATAATTTGGCGGGTTGCGAGGAAAAAATATCTTCGCGAAACATCTTGATGTGCCGCCACATGGATACCTTGTCCGGGCGGGGCTGGGGCTTGGATGGAATCTTATCGTGGGCCATGGTTTCAACTTATTCCCAAATACCCCCGAGCGGGGCGTAACCCGCGCGAAGCGCTTTAGAAGAATGGCGCGTTAGCGCCGCTATTTGCCTAACCTATCGCGCATAGCATACCATGTCATCGCCAAAACCAGCCCGGGCCAGCGCAACAAAGTACCACCGGGAAAACTGTATGAGGGCACGCGCGCCAAGACGTCAAACTGTTCCGCCTGTCCGGCAATCGCCCGCGCGGTGATCTCGCCTGCCAGTGTCGCCAGCGCCACACCATGGCCGGAATAGCCCGAAGCATTTAGGATATTGGGGGCAAGGCGGGCGAAAACCGGCATCCGGTTCATGGTGATCGCGAGGGTGCCGCCCCACGCGTAATCGAGTTTTACGTCGCGCAGTTGTGGGTAAACCTCTAGCATTGGCTTGCTGACTAAGGCACGGATATCGCGCGGGAACTTCCAGCCATAACTTTCACCGCCCCCCCATAGCATCCGGTTATCGGCGGATCTGCGAAAATAATTCACCACAAATTTGCTATCGGCAATGGCGATGTCCTTGGCAATCAGCGCCTCCGCCCGGTCCTGTCCCAAAGGTTCCGTCGCCGCAATAAAGTTGTTTATTGGCATGACCTTGGCCGCCACCGGAGGGTTCAACCCGCCCAGATAACCATTGCATCCCAGCACCAGAAAATCCGCCTCGACACGCCCGCGTGGCGTGACCGCATTCACCGGATTTCCCTTGACGATTTTGCTCACCTCGCTTTGTTCAAATATCCGCACGCCAACGGCTGCTGCAGCTTTGGCCAGCCCCAAAGCAAAGTTCAGCGGGTGGATATGTGCCGCCCCCCAGTCGAGCGTGCCGCCGTGATAGGCTTGTGTGCCCATAAGGTCAGTGGCGGCCTTGCGGTCCAGCAATTCCATCTGCTCATATCCGTAGGCATCGCGCACATGGCGGGCGGCGGCGTGGCTGTCCGGCACATGTTGGGCTTGCCATTCCACATGGGCCACGCCATCGCGCAGATCGCAGGCAATTGCGTGTTTGGCGACAAGGGAACGGACGCAATCCACCGAATCCCGCGCGATATTGAACAAGTGGCGCGCGTCATCCATACCTTGCATTTTTTCCAGATCAGCCTGATCCTTGTTCCAGCCCCCCGATACCTGCCCGCCGTTGCGCCCTGACGCCCCCCAGCCAACCCGTTGGGCCTCTATCAGCACCACATCATAGCCCTTTTGCGCCAAATGGAGGGCCGTGGACAGGCCGGTAAAACCACCACCAATCACGCAGACATCGGCCTTCAGGCTGCCTTTGAGGGTGGGAAAACGCGGCAGGGTATTGGCGGTGGCTGAATACCAGCTATCAGGGTATTCTCCGCGTTTGTCGTTTGTATATAGTAGGTTCATTAGATGTTGATCAGCAGGTGTTCACGTTCCCACGGTGAAATGACCTGTTGGAATTCATCATATTCCAGCCTTTTGGCCGCCTTGAAAATCCGGGCAAATTCTGGCCCCAGCATTTCCTCAAGCTCGGGGCAGTTGTCCAGATTTGCCAGCGCTTCATAGAGCGAGGGCGGAATGTCGCGATCCGCATCATAGGCCTCACCTGTTGCGGGCGCTCTTGGTGTCAGCTTGTTCTTCATGCCCAGGAACCCACAAGCCAGCGAGGCGGCAATGCCGATGTAGGGGTTGCAATCCATACCCGCGACACGGTTTTCAACGCGCCGTGCCTCTGGATCTGAAAGGGGCACCCGAATACCTGTGGTGCGGTTATCCTCGGCCCATTCCAGATTGATTGGCGCGGAGTAATTGGCCACATATCGGCGGTAGCTGTTGACGTAGGGTGCGATGAACGGCGTTGCGGCGGGTAGGTAGGTTTGCATCCCCGCGATGAACTGTCTGAAACGTTCAGTGGGCTGGCCCTGCGCATCGTTAAAGATGTTTTTGCCGGTTTTGATGTCCAGAATTGAGTGGTGGATGTGCATTGCCGAACCGGGCTGATCTCCCATCGGTTTAGCCATGAAGGTGGCAAAACAATTGTGTCGCAGGGCGGCCTCTTTGATCAGGCGTTTGAAAAAGAACACTTCATCTGCCAGTTTGACTGCATCACCGTGCTGGAGGTTGATTTCCACCTGTCCGGCTCCGCCTTCCTGAATGATGGTGTCGATTTCAAAGCCCTGTGCCTCGGCAAAATCATAGATGTCGTCGATCACCGGGCCATATTCATCAATCGCGGACATTGAATAGGCCTGACGGCTGGCCACCTTGCGTCCGGTGCGCCCGATGGGGGGGGATATCGGCTCGTTTGGGTTGGTGTTGGGGGCGATCAGGTAGAACTCCATTTCTGGTGCGACTACGGGCACCCAGCCCTCGGCCGCGTAATACCCCAGTACCCGTTTGAGCACGTTGCGCGGCACCGTCTGGATCGGATCTCCCTGCAAATCTGTCACGTTATGAATGACTTGCAAGGTAATATCCCCGGCCCAAGGGGCGGCAGTGGCGCTTGCCAGATCGGGGGTCAACACCATGTCCCGCTCCGTATACTGATTTTCGATGCCGTCAATTTCGACATAAGAGCCGGTAATGGTCTGATAGAAAATGGCGTCAGAGAGGTACATCTGGTCCATGCGGCCAAATTTGCGCGCGGGCATACATTTGCCGCGGCTGGTGCCTGCGGTGTCCGAAATGATGCACTCGACCTCTTCTAGCTTTTTGCCCTTGATGTATTCCTGTGCCGCTTGCGGCAGTTCTGTTGTCCAGTCAGCGGGGTTAGACATCGGTACTCTCCTGCTTAAAAAGCTTTTCAAACATATCAGCCACTTGTGATTGGGCAACTTGCGGCCCCAGTGCGCGGGCAGCAAGTTGCAGTTGATGATCAGGCACCACGCCCTTGCCACGTTTTTCGATCAATCCTTGCACAAAACCGGAGCCAAATTCCGGGTGGGGCTGCATGGTCAGGATTTTATCGCCATAGGCCAGAACTGCGTGTTCACAAAAATCCGTGCTGGCCAGCGTGCGGGCCATGGCAGGCTTTTCCACCACCTGATCCTGATGCCAGGCATGCAGGGGCAGGGACGCGCCGTCGTGCATCCGGTATTCCACAGGGCCAATTGACCAGCCACCGGAGTATTTCTCGACTTTGCCGCCCAGTGCCTGCGCAATGATCTGGTGGCCAAAGCATACCCCAATCAGCGGCAGGTTTGCCTTGTAGATGGCGCGGATCAGGGTCTCTAGCGGGGCAATCCAGTCGTGACCCTCGTAGGTGCCAAAACGCGAGCCGGTGATTAGCCAGCCATCCGCATCTGAAACATTTGCTGGGAACTCATTGTCCAGAACCTTGAAGGTCTCAAACGCGAATCCGCGCCCCTCCAACATGTCAGTAAACATCTGGTCGTAGTCACCAAAGTCGTCCACAAGCATTTCCGGCGATCTGCCGGTTTGCAATATGCCGATTTTCATTTTTCACCTGTTATTCCTTGTCGCCCAAGGGCTATCACTTGCACTGTGGCGCGCGCAAGAAAAATTTGATCAAATTCAGTGGGGGCTTGCACAGGGTATGTTTGCATGGTCTAATAAAATTGAACAATCATTCAGTTCTTGAGAGGCCCCCCATGAACGCCGAAACACCCAAACTTAAAGCCAAAGACAAGCCTGACCTCGGCACATTCCAATGGGATGACCCGTTTTTGCTGGATGACCAGCTGGAAGAAGACGAGCGCATGTTGCGCGACGCGGCAAAGGCTTATGCGCAGGAAAAACTGCAACCCCGCATTATCAAAGCCTACGAGACCGGTGCCACGGATCCGGAAATTTTCCGCGAGATGGGCGAGATGGGCCTGCTTGGGGCGACTATTCCCGAAGAATATGGTGGGCTGGGGGCGGGCTACGTTAGCTATGGTCTGGTGGCACGCGAAGTGGAGAGGGTGGATAGCGGGTATCGCTCGATGATGTCGGTTCAAAGCTCGCTGGTGATGTACCCGATCTATGCTTACGGTTCCGAAGAACAGCGCAAGAAATACCTGCCCAAACTGTCGAGCGGCGAATGGATCGGCTGTTTTGGGTTGACCGAACCGGATGCCGGATCTGATCCCGGCGGCATGAAAACCGTAGCCAAGAAAACCGACGGCGGTTATGTGCTGAACGGTTCAAAAATGTGGATTTCCAACAGCCCGATTTCCGATGTTTTCGTGATCTGGGCCAAATCCGAGGCCCACGGCGGCAAGATTCGCGGCTTTGTGCTGGAAAAAGGCATGAAAGGCCTGTCGGCGCCCAAAATTGATGGCAAACTGAGCTTGCGCGCCTCAATCACCGGTGAAATTGTTTTACAGAACGTGGAAGTCGGCGAAGAAGCATTGCTGCCCCATGTGGAAGGTCTCAAAGGCCCGTTTGGTTGTCTGAATCGCGCCCGCTACGGCATCAGCTGGGGCGTTCTGGGTGCTGCCGAATTCTGCTGGCACGCCGCACGGCAATATGGGCTGGATCGCAAACAATTTGGCCGCCCGTTGGCCCAAACCCAGTTGTTCCAGAAGAAACTGGCGGATATGCAGACCGAAATCACCCTTGGTCTGCAAGGTTCTTTGCGCATCGGACGCTTGATGGATGCCGCCAACGCGGCGCCTGAAATGATCAGCCTGATGAAGCGCAACAACTGTGGCAAGGCGCTGGATATTGCCCGCTTGTCGCGGGATATGCACGGCGGCAATGGCATTAGCCAGGATTTCCAAATCATGCGCCACATGTGCAATCTGGAAACCGTGAACACCTATGAAGGCGCGCATGACGTTCATGCGCTGATTCTGGGCCGTGCCCAAACCGGTTTGCAGGCGTTTTTCTAGCAAGTATTATTCCCCCGCGGCCCTAGGGTGTCGGCGGGGGATATTCTATTTGATACTGATAATTTTTGTCGTGGTTTTGCTTTTGCCGCTGCCCCATTCACTTAGGCTGCGCAGGTTGTATTTGCCCATTTTGAAAAATTGCAGCCCAACAATAGTATCCTTTTTTATCTTGAAGTAGGTTGTGCGGTACCCGCCAGAAGCCTTTTTGGTATTAGCCCCCCAACTCTCGGACGAACCATCCTCAATGTAGGCGGAGCCGCGAAAGCTGCGTTTTATTTTGCAGTCGCCAAGCTGAAACTCACACAGGTAAGGCTTGAAAGTTAATTTGTAGCGTTCCGCCCTTTCGCCGTACCCTGTCAGAGAAATTAACCGCCCATTTGCTTCAAACACGCGTTCAGAACGGACGCGTCCCTTGAGGCTTTTACCATTATAGCGACGTACAACGTATTTGCCTTTTTCCTTACCGACAAATACGTCCATCCAGCTGTCGTCATCATTACTCTCGTAATAAACCTTTGTACCGACGGGCATGCGATCATATTGAACACCTAGGCCACCTATATTTTGGGCCAGAGCGGGCATGCTGGTTAGCACAACTGCTGCGATTGAAAAGCTGAGGTTACGAATGGAATATTTCACAAAGAACGCCGTAATTTTAATTTGTTCCGTGAGATTTTCAATTTTAAGGGGTGTTGTCAACAACCTTTTGGGTGTTTTTGCGCCACCCAAAGTCACCGATTTTAAACGGATTTGGCAGCAGTACAAAGATTGCGTATGTGGGCAGTGCTCACGAAATGAACGGACAAACCGGAAAACTTAGAGGCGACGGGATAGGGAATATTTGCCGCAATAACAGGGAGGATGCGACGCTTTACAGCCTACATAAAGCCCAATTCCAAACGGGCCTCGTCTGACATCATATCCATGCCCCATTGCGGCTCCCAAACCAGCATGACGCTGACGGTTTGCACACCGGGCACAACCATCACCGCATCCTCGATCCAGCCGGGCATTTCACCGGCAACCGGACAGCCGGGCGCGGTGAGCGACATGGTGATATCAACCACGCCATCCTCGGAAATCTCAATGGTGTAAATCAGGCCGAGGTCATAAATGTTCACCGGAATTTCGGGATCATGCACAGAGCGGCAAGCCTCTACCACAGCTTCGTAAATCGGGTGATCGGTGCTGGAGGGCTTGATCAACGGGGTGCCTTCCATCGGCTGGGTTTCAGTGGTCATGCTGGCGATCTCTGTGCTGGTCTCTATTTCCTGAGTGTTCTTATATGGATTAGTTCGGAGACTGTCCATGGCATAAGGCGCAGACCTTTAAAAACTGCATCACTGGCGGGTTCACAGGGGGGACCATTCGCCCGCCAGCTTTTTATAGAACCCCGGCCCGGTTGCCCCCCAGCCACCGGATTTGTCACTGCCGTCTGACAGGGCGATGGAACCATCGGGCGCATTCGGGGCCATGGCCTGTGCCTGATATTGGGTAAACTTGGCGTTTACCTCAAATCCCTCGCTCGCGCGAATTTCAGCGTTATTGCCGTGGGATCCAACCCGCATACGCGGGCCCGTGGTGTTGATGTCCTTGAAGGCGGCGCTGTTGCGGGGGCCAGCATTGACATAGCTGACCGCCGGGCCATTGCTGTTGGTGCTGATGAAATGCAGGCCATTGTGCAGGTTCACCACCTGCTGCTGGTGTTTGCCACGGTTCAGAACCGCGCCAAGATAATCCTGAACACCACCAAAATCATCGGGCCATGATTTACCGCCGTTGTCCGGAAAGGTGCAGAGGGGAACGTTGCTATCCCACTCCTGAAACGAGGGGCTGGTGATGTTGATGCGCGGTTCCTCGCGTCCTGTTGCCAAAATCTGGAAAAATCCGCTGAGGGATACGTCATCCGAATCCACCAGCAATACCGGATTTTGGATATTGGCCTTGTCGTATAGTTTGACACAGCCGTTATCCAGATAGGTGTTAAAGACGTTCAGTTCGCCGTGCCCGGTGCCAAGTGCTGTATTCCAATTGATCAGCACCGGTTCCTCGCGAATACGCTTGGCTGCGCCTCCTTGAAAAAAGTGGCAGTTGTAAATGTTCTGTATGCCGCCGGTGGCCTCGTAACAAATTTTGCACCAGCGCGCGATGGTGTTGGTAATCTTGCAATCGGATTTGTCGATCTTGATCGCGGTGGCGGTGAAATTACTCTCGTGCATGAATTCGGGTTCAGTTGTGTTGTACTGGCCAAAGATCGAATTTGAAATCCACACATCGCCGCCGCGTTTCTTGGGTTTCCAGATGCCGAGTTTGGTCATGGCAAAGCCTTTGATGTCATTGGCCCGCACCCGCCCCGCGTTGATCCGCAAGCAATTGGCCCGGTGATTGCCATCCAGCAGCAGGCCATCAA
>JAHRVG010000040.1 GCA_019090795.1 Paracoccaceae bacterium
CGGTTCACGAGATGGAACGTCTGATGCGCCTGCACGAAGACGTGATGCGTATACTGACCATCAAGGTTGATGCCCACGAAGAAGGCCCGTCCGTTGTGATTCAGGCCAAAAACTCGCGCGACGAACGTCGCCGCGACCGTTCATAAGGGGCTGTAAAACATGGCAAACAAACCATTTTTCCGCCGTCGCAAGTCTTGTCCTTTCTCGAGCGACAACTCGCCCAAGATCGACTATAAAGACACAAAATTGCTGCAACGTTACATTTCCGAGCGGGGCAAGATTGTTCCCAGCCGGATCACCGCAGTATCCCAAAAGAAACAGCGCGAGCTGGCCCGTGCGATCAAACGCGCACGTTTTCTGGCCCTCTTGCCCTATGCTGTGAAGTAAGGAAAGCATCATGGACGTTATCCTTTTAGAACGTGTCGCAAAACTGGGTCAGATGGGCGATGTCGTATCCGTCAAGCAAGGTTTTGGCCGTAATTTCTTGTTGCCACAAGGCAAAGCGCTGCGCGCCTCCAAGGCCAATCTGGCCGCATTTGAAGGTCGCAAAGCCCAGCTGGAAGCACAAAACCTCGAGAGCAAATCCGAAGCTGAAGCAGTGGTCGCGAAACTTGATGGACAGCAGTTCATCGTGATTCGGTCCGCATCTGACGCCGGTTCGCTGTATGGTTCCGTAACCACACGTGATGCCGCAGAAGCTGCAACCGCCGACGGTTTCACCGTGGATCGCAAACAATTCGTGCTGGAAAAACCGATCAAGGATCTGGGCCTGCACGAAATGACTGTTGTTCTGCACCCTGAAGTGATCTGCTCCATTCAGTTGAATGTTGCCCGTTCCGCAGAAGAGGCTGAACTGCAAGCATCCGGTAAATCCATTCGGGAACTGGCTGCCGAGGCTGAAGCCGAAGCAGAATTCGAGATTGCCGAATTGTTCGACGATATCGGCAGTGCTGCGATGGACGACGACGATTCCGGACTGGTATCCGTACCCGAAGATTCAGCCGACGCTGAAGAAGCCAAAAGCTAGGGTTTCTGAAATCGTGATAAAGGCCCGCCTTAGTTGCGGGCCTTTTTTATGCCTGCCCCTGCGGAATTTCCATTCAAAGCGAGTCGCGGGCCCGAATGTTACAGTTCTCCGCTCAATTGCTGAACGGCAAAGGAAGAACTTGCCCGGAGCGCCAATTAACCCTAAACATAAACACGGTTAACTTGGAGGCCTGCAAATGGGTTTTCAGGGCAGAGGGAAGACTGTATGAACGCCATATTTGCAAGAATAAACAGCCTGTTGTCACGCCATGTGCCCGAACAGCGAATTTATCTGCGCACGGAAACAACCACCCGTTATTTTCGCGCAACTCCCTTGATGCAAACCCTGTTCGGGGGCGTGGTAGCAGTCGGGTTTTGCTGGACGGTAATTGCAACTTCGGCGTTGATGCTGGACCGGATGAGCGCGCAAAGCGGCAGAACTCAGGCGGAAGTGCTCCAACGGGCCTATGAAACACGGCTCAATGAAATATCCAGCGAGCGGGACCAGCGTGCACTTGAGGCACAGACGGCACAAGAACGGTTTTACATCGCACTGGAACAGATTTCCCTTCAACAAAATGACCTGCTGGGTGCCGAAGAAGAGCGCCGTGAATTGGCAACCGGCCTGAAGATCATGCAGCAAAAGCTGCAAAAAGCGGTTTCTGAGCGCGATGTCGCACAGAAGAGTTCCGACAGTATTTTGGCCGAAATGCAGGCCATAACCGGCTCATTAAATACCCGCCTTGGGGGCGCGCGCGATACAGAGGAAACGCTTACCTATTTGACCCGCGCCCTGGATGACACGGTGAATGAGCGTGACGAGATGCGGGGTGAGACCGAAGTCCTCTATGACCAGATGTCCAAGATGACGATGACGGCGCGGTTGCGTCAGGAACAAAATGATCGGATTTTTGTGCGCCTCGAACAAGCCGTAGAGCTGTCTTTATCGCCACTGGAAAGAGCGCTCAAGCGCACCGGCGTTGATACAGAGAAGCTTCTCAATGAGGTGCGGCGCGGCTATTCTGGCACTGGTGGTCCCTTGATGCCACTGGTTATTTCCAGCAAAGGCAGCGGTGTTAATCCACTTTCCAATCGCTCTAACCTGTTATTAACAGCGCTGGACAAAGTCGGGTTGATGCAGCTTGCCACCCAAAAACTGCCGCTTATGGTTCCGGTGCGTGGCAGCTATCGCAACACCAGCGGCTATGGTTTTCGCAGAGACCCCAAAACCGGCGGACGGCGTTTGCACAAAGGCTCGGATATGGCTGGCAGGCGCGGCACACCGATTGTCGCCCCCGGTGATGGTGTGGTAACATTTGCAGGACGCCAAAGTGGGTATGGCAATCTTGTCAAAGTCCGTCACGCTGCCGGGCTTGAGACTTTTTTCGCTCATTTAAACCGAATTGCTGTCAAAGCGGGACAAAGGGTCTCGCGCGGAGATAGGATTGGTGATATGGGCACTACAGGACGCAGCACTGGCGTACATTTACACTATGAAATCCGTAAAAACGGAAAGCCCATCAACCCAATGATATACATGAAGGCAGCCCAAAATGTTTTCTAAGAGCAAAATAAACGATCCCTCGAAAGACAAACCCGCACCGGTTAAACCAACCGCCCCTACAGCACCGACCCCCGGCCCGGCTTCCAGTTCGGCACCGGCTCCTGCAGCACCCAAGGCCAAACCGGCACCCTCCGTGCTATCGACCGATCTGACCATCACCGGCAATCTGAAAACCACCGGCGACATTCAGGTCGAAGGAACGGTTGAAGGCGACATCCGCGCCCATCTGCTGACCGTGGGCGATACTGCCATTGTCAAAGGTGAAATCGTTGCGGATGACGTTGTTGTAAATGGCCGGGTTATCGGGCGCGTGCGTGGCTTGAAGGTACGTCTGACCTCTTCTGCTAAAGTAGAGGGCGACATCATTCACAAAACCATCGCCATTGAGAGTGGCGCACATTTTGAAGGTTCGGTTCAGCGTCAAGAAGACCCGCTGAATGCAGCATCGGCAGCAAAGCCCGCACCTAAAGCTGGCTAAGCAACGCTTTGCATCCTGAGTTTTCTGAAAAGGCCTGTGTAATATTCACAGGCCTTTTCAATATTTTGCGCAAAGTCTGGCAAACTAGTCCAGCAAATAGACAACTTGCACCCTAGAAATAATTCCATTTTCACCAAGGGCAACCGGAACGGATTCGGCCATCATGACTGCCCCACGGGCAGATTGCGGTTGCTCTCGCCCACCAAAGGTTTCCTCTATCCGGAACACCTGACCTAACTCAATGCCAGCTGCCTGAGCATATAGCTCGGCCTTGAGGCGGGCATCTTTGACAGCAGCGCGGCGCGCTTGGTCCAGCAGCGGGCGCGGCTCTTGCATGGCAAAGTTAATCGAGTGCAATTGATTGGCCCCTGCCTTGGCCAATTGATCCAGAACATCCCCAAGGGAATCGACATTGCGAACCCGGATGCGCAGGGAGTTCACCGCCTCAAAGCCAACGATCTTGGGCGGGCGGTCATCGCCGGACCGGCGCTCGCGGCGCGGCTGCAATGAAAGACCCAAAGTTTGCATATCGCGCGCCGCCACACCGGCCGAACCGAGCATATCGAAAACCTTTTTCATCTCTGCCGAGTTCGCCTGCAAAGCTGCCGCCGCCGTACTGGCAATCTGTGTGACACCGACCGTAATCATCGCCATGTCCGGTTCGGCAGTGACGATGCCTTCGCTCTGTACCAGCAGCTTTCTGGCCTCAATAGGGTGTTCCTGAGCCTGCAAACCAGACGCCGAAAACGCTAAAACGGCCACAAGTATTCCAACCATACGCATGTTATTTTCCCATACTTTTCAATGAATTCTTATCATTTTCCCCACTTGGCTACCACAAAGGACGGGCAAGCAGGAAAAAACCGGCGCAAACGTGCCGCGCCGTAGATGTAAAAATCAAAATGATGGCTATATTTAGGTAAATGGTGTAACCGCCCTTTGGGGACCACGGAATCGTAATCAACGGATAACAAAGGGAAGAATGGCCGAACCAAAGCCCATTTTTGCGCTTGATTTGTCAAATGACGGCATCACGCTCTGGCATCGAACCGATGGTACCGGATGGGTCTCGCTTGGGCAAATTCCGCTGGATGCAACGGATATGCATGCCCGAATTCAGGCGATGCGCAGCATGGCGGGCATTACCCACAACAAACCGCTCAAAACCGTAGTTCGCATTCCCCGTTCCGAAGCAATGATGTCGCGCTTGAAACTGGGCGTGTTCGAGGGTGATGCGGCAGTTTCACAGGCCCGCAAGCTGATTGGCGAACTCACCCCCTATGAGATGAACGAGATCGTTTATGATCTTGACGCCAAGGGTGTGGGCAATATGGCCCCGGTGGCGATTGCAGCCCGTCAAACCCTACAAGAAGCTCAGGATTTTGCCGCGCGGTACGGTTTTCAGGCGGTGTATTTCACGACAGAGTATGAGCCGCGCGAATTCCCCCGCGAGCCACGGTTTTACCTGATCCCGCCGAAAAAACCGCTGTTACCTTTGGCCAGCCGAATTGCGGCAGCGGTGGCGATCGGCCTGACAATCGGGTATTTTGGTTATGTAAACTTTCTGGCACCAGAGCTTGAACCGCTCCCTCCCGTTACCTTGATCGAACAACCCGCCGAGGTGCCCCCCATTGCCCCACCTGCGCCAGAGGTTGTGGTTCAGGCCGAACCGGAACCTAGCGTCGAGCCTGCCCTGCCACCGGATTTTTTCGCGCCCCAAACAGCAACCTTGATTGCACCGCAAACCACCGGCTATCCGAAAATCGTGATTGGCGATATTGGCCGCTCGTCGCTGCCCCCGCTCAGCCGATTGGCGCGGCCAATTCTCCAGCAGGGGACTGCTAAACCGGTTTATGCGGCGAAATCAGTCAATCATAAAACTGATGCGCTGGCCTTGGCCGATGCACTGCGTGATCTGCCGGATCTGGCAATTGACGATGAAACCCTAACGGCACAATTGGCGGAAATGGCGCTGTCGGATGTGGGCGAACACATCGCCGAAGTGCCGTTTGTGAGGGCAGCATTCACCCCGCCCAAAACTGCCTATGACCAAATGGTTACCAGCTTGCTGGTAGCGCCTAATCCGGGCTACCTCTCACCTCCGCAAGACGCCCGCAATCCGGCTGATCCGCCCCCCCCGCCACCGGCACCGGTGATTGCCGATCCGGGCACCCTGACCGCGACACCCGAAGGCACGCTAGGCCCAGAGAACATCCTGATTTTC
>JAHRVG010000041.1 GCA_019090795.1 Paracoccaceae bacterium
AGTTCGTCGGCAGCGTCAGATGTGTATAAGAGACAGGATACATACCAAATGCGATTAACCCGATGATCATTACCGCCAACCCCCAGTGAAACAACTTGGCGACCAGGCCATAGCTGTCATTGGTGTTGCGCCAATTCATCGCCGTTTAATCTGTGCCATGATATTGATGGCGAGGGTTTCACCAACCATATCGCGATAGCCCGAAGCGCCAAAATCATGGCGGTTGATAGCGCCGGAAATTCTTATTGCGAGATCATCTCGATCTTTGGGATCCTTGCCTGCAAGATTGAAAAATCGTGCCGTCAACGTTATCGGGCGGGTGACGTCGCGCACGGTTATCTGCCCTTTTATCAGTGCGACGCCATTTTTCAGGCTGGCACTTTGGGATTTGAAGATGATGACAGGAAATTTTTTAGCGAAAAGAACCTTAGGCCCGCGCAAAGCGGAGGTGGCAAAAATGAACCCGCCCTGTGCGCTGGCCGTATTAATAGATACATTGATTTTGGAGTTGCCGACATTCTGGAAATCCAGCAACAGATCGCCCTCAAATTTTGGGAATTTACCTTTCACGGATTCGCCGTTGAAATCATAGGTAAAAATGATCTTACTGGCGGAATAATCAAAGTTATAAACTTGTGGTTTGGCCAATGCAGGGCCGAAAAATAGGCTCAATAGGCCGGTGAAGATGAACGCTCGAAACATTGTTATCCCCTTTTGCTGCCATACAGATCGAAAATCTGGCGGTGCGGTACGTTGTTAGATTTAATGTAGATTGTTAGAATAACAACGGGTCAGGGGAAACAATTCACAAGATCACTGTGGGAACATTGATCTTGTGCAAAAGGGATTGGTTAGCCGGCCATCTTTTCGCGATACCCGTTACGGGTCGATTTTGAAATACAATAACGATCCGCCTTCACCCGTAGTATCCTGCCATCGCGCAACAGCCGGTTGAGAGATCGGCTCGTTGCCTCGGGGGTGGCGCTGTTATCTTGCAAATAGCCATCGACATTGGCGACCAGACGTTCGTGGCTGAATCGCGGCTGATCCTCGACAATTGCCAGATAGGCAGCCGAAGCCTCTAGCAATTCCTGCAGGGTGTTTGCACCAGTTTTTTGGGCGAAACCGGCAAAACCACTTGATGCATTTTGTGGGGTTTCGGGCTGCACGATTTCCAGAGTAGGCTGTTTTTGGGTTGGCGCTTCAATCCGGTCATCGGGCGTGTTTTTTTTTAAGCCAACATCGGATGTTTCAGCAGGGGCTACTTGCTGATCACTGCCCAGTATCAGGGTCGCAATATTGCTGCGCCGCCGACTACCGGCCTCTCGGCTCAGTACTGGGCGCGAGATTTTTGTGTTATCCTCATGTGCTTTGCGCACAGAGCGCATTTCCTTGCGAAAAACATCGGGATCAACCGATAGGTCCTGAACCTTTGGGCGGATTGTCTTTGATCCTCCACGCAAGCGGCGTTCGGCCTCGGTCGCCGCAACGGCGGCTTTCAGACGTTCAAGCGCATTCGAGCGCCGTGCGTGTGATGGGGTGGACAGCTTGGAATTCGTGGTCTCCAGCAAACGCTCCAAGGCCTCTTCTTCGTGCTTGATATCATTGTCTTGATGCATTTCCTGCAATCGGGTGGCCCGTTTGGCAACAGGTGCAGGCTTGGGTTCTGGCGCAAGGGGCTTTGCTGCAATATCTTCTGCCATTGCAGCTGCGATTTCCTCAACCGCCTTTTGTACGTCGGGCTTCTTTGTGGCTGGCTCTTCTTCTGCCAACATTTCGGCTGCCGACTTATGTGGCTCCTCGGCCCCCGGTTGCAGTGCGCTGCGCCGAGAGGCGAACACCGTGGGCTCTACCAGAGTTGCATCATCAGCTGGCTTGGCTTTGGCAACCTTGGGCTTGGTGGGCGCGGCTGGTTCATTGCGTCGGGAAGCAAACTCTGGAAAGGTCTTTGGAGCGGAGGTTTTCTCAACCGGCGCAGGTTCGGGGGCATCAATCACATCTGCCTGACGCAGGATGATGCTGTTGTCGGAAACTTCCGCGTCTACCTTGTTTGGATTTGCATCGCGGGCAATCTGATGCAGAGTTTCCGCATCCGGTTGCAGTGGATCACCGCCAAAATAGCGGTCATTCTCTGCGAGTTTACGAAAATACTCGGCGACGAGCTGCATCGTTGTAAAAGGATCTTCAAATCCTTCCAATGTGCAGGAAAACGTCCCGTAGGACACTGTCATTACTTTAGTTTGCGAATCCATACTATTCTCTACTCTACTACTCGTTAAACATACCAACTATGGTTAATTTACCGAATCTCGTGGCTTCTGCCTAAAGAAAAACCCTAAATACTCTGTGAAGAGCGCGAAAACTTGGGCCATTGGCGCGATATGGGAACCAATATGAAAAACTTTACACGAATTGTTGAAAGTGTTCAAAACCTGACACTTTTAGGCGGCGGTGCCTCAAATGTTAAAGAAATCTTACTGGCATTGGAGTTGGCTCCCCGGCTTTTCTGTGCAGATGGTGGTGGCAACCGAGCATTGGCGTGGGGGCTGGTTCCTGAAAAAGTGATCGGTGATCTGGATTCGGCAGACCTGGCGGAGTTGGCAGCGGCGGGGGTGGAAACCTGTTTTGTTGACGATCAGAACAGTACGGATTTTGAGAAATGTATCGCGATGCTGCGGGCCCCGGTCATCATTGCTGTCGGGTTTATGGGGCAGCGGCTGGATCATCAATTGGCGGCGCTGAATGCGCTGGCGAAGTTTCCCCAACAGCCGGTGGTGCTGGTTGATGCGGTGGATATCTGCTTTCTGTGTCCGCCCGAATTTCGCCTGCACTTGCCGTTAGGTACACGGTTTTCTGTTTTCCCGCTTGTGGCCGGACGCTGCAAAAGCGCTGGACTAGAGTGGCCGCTAGACGGATTGGATCTGTCGCCGATGGGCCAAATTGGCATCTCGAACCGTGTTGTAAGCGATACTCTCTCTATAGACGTTCTTTCGGGGCGCCATATTTGTATTTTACCTAAGCAGTATTTGAACCGTGTTTTGGTGGCGTTGTCTTTTATTGATTGACGGGTCAATTAACATCTGGCTAAGGTTGTTCCAAAGGAGAACAGCCTATGCCCAAACTCGGAATGGAACCTATCCGCCGCAAAGCGCTGATTGACGCCACCATCGGCGAGGTTGGGCGCGTTGGCTCGCTTGATGTGACGGTTGGGCAGATTGCCAAAAGGGCGGGGATGTCCTCAGGATTGGCGCATCATTATTTTGGCGGTAAAGATCAGATATTTCTTGCAGCGATGCGCCATATCCTTAGCCAGTTTGGCGCCCAGGTGCGCCGAGAGTTGGCCGGAGCAACAACACCTTTTGAGCGGCTACAGGCCATCGTTGCGGCAAGTTTCCATGCTGACAATTTTGCGCCGGAGGTTATTTCAGCCTGGTTGACCTTTTATGTTCAGGCACAAACCTCAAGCGGAGCGCGCCGTTTGCTTCGGATCTATGCTGCACGCCTGCATTCCAATCTGGTGTATAATCTGCGGCCCCTGACAGGAAGGGCAGAGCATGTGGCCCATGGCACGGCCGCGATCATTGACGGCTATTACTTGCGCCATGCCTTGCAAGATAATCTGCCAGACCGCGCCCAGAGCAAGGCGTTGGTGATGGAATATCTGGAGATGCAATTGGCACAGAAAGCTGCACCATGAATAAATATCCCACGCCGATTTCGGCGGGGAACTCCCGCCAAAAAGGGAAGCGCTTGCGCGCGTGCCTTTTCGTTGGGCGTAGCCTCGCTGCGCTCGGTAAGGGGAAATACTGAGAGGTGGTTTGCGGGCAAGTTTGCCTTAACCGCGCGAAAAAAATTGAGGGAACGATTTGCCCTCGCCGAGAGTTAACCCGGCGTCTAGTCATGCAATAAATAGGGAATAGCGCTGCAATGGATGCAGATTTCATTATAATCGGAGCGGGTTCCTCGGGCTGTGCGATGGCGTATCGCCTGTCTGAGGACGGTGCAAACAAGGTACTGGTGATTGAGTTTGGCGGCACGGATATGGGGCCGCTGATCCAGATGCCTGCGGCATTGAGTTATCCGATGAACATGAAAACCTATGATTGGGGGTTTCGGAGTGAGCCGGAGCCGTATTTGGGTGGGCGCCGCTTGGCGACGCCTCGGGGCAAGGTTGTGGGCGGTTCGTCTTCTATCAACGGGATGGTTTATGTGCGAGGTCATGCGCGGGACTTTGAGCATTGGGCCCAAGCGGGGGCAAAGGGTTGGGGGTACGCTGATGTGCTGCCCTATTTCAAACGTATGGAGCATTGGCATGACGGGGGGCATGGAGGAGACCCGGCATGGCGGGGTACGGACGGACCCCTGCACATTACGCGCGGGCGGCGGGATAACCCGTTGGTGGGGGCATTTGTAGCGGCGGGAAAACAGGCCGGATATGAGGTGACAGGGGATTATAATGGCCATCAGCAAGAGGGGTTTGGCCCGATGGAGCAGACAGTTTGGAAGGGGCGGCGCTGGTCTGCGGCAAGTGCCTATCTGCATCCAGCGTTGAAACGGTCCAATTGTGCATTGGTAAAGGCGTTTGCGCGGCGGATTGTAATTGAGGGCGGGTGTGCGGTTGGGGTTGAAATCGAGCGTGGCGGAAAAATCGAGGTTCTGCGGGCGCGGCGTGAGGTGATTGTCGCGGCCTCTCCTATCAATTCCCCAAAATTGCTGATGCTATCGGGGATTGGCCCTGCGGCGCAATTGCGCGAACAGGGGATTGAGGTGGTGGCGGATCGCGCGGGTGTTGGGCAAAATCTGCAAGACCATTTGGAGATGTATATTCAGATGGCCAGCCTGCAACCGATTACGCTTTATAAACACTGGAATTTGATTAGTAAGGCGATGATCGGGGCGCAGTGGTTGTTTACAAAGACAGGGCTTGGGGCATCGAACCAGTTTGAATCAGCCGGATTTATCCGCTCAAAAGCCGGGGTCGAATATCCAGATATCCAGTATCATTTCCTGCCCATGGCTGTGCGCTATGACGGGTTGGCGGCGGCAGAGGGGCACGGGTTTCAGGCTCATGTCGGGCCAATGCGATCCCCTTCGCGTGGTGCGGTGACATTGAAATCCTGTGATCCAAAAGAGGCACCGCGAATTTTGTTCAATTATATGTCCACCGATCAGGACTGGGAGGACTTCCGCCGCTGCATCCGCCTTACCCGCGAGATTTTTGGGCAACAGGCCTTCGCGCCGTTTGCTGGTAAGGAAATCCAGCCGGGCTTGGCACAGCAAAGTGATGCGGAGCTGGATGCCGCTATCACGGAGCATGTGGAGAGTGCCTATCACCCCTGTGGTACCTGCAAGATGGGGGCGCTGGATGATCCCATGGCCGTGGTTGATCCGGAATGCCGAGTGATCGGGGTTCAGGGGTTGCGGGTGGCGGATAGCTCGATTTTTCCCCAGATCACCAATGGCAACCTGAACGGGCCGTCGATCATGGTAGGAGAAAAGGCAAGCGACCATATTCTGGGCAAGGGGATGCTGGCGAAATCGAATGCCCAGCCCTGGATCAGCCCGAGATGGCTAAATGAGCAAAGATGAAGGCAGGTTTGCACTGACTATGGCGTGCTGATTGCGAAAACGAAGGACGTGGTTCGTTGACAATAAAGGTTCACAGCCAACGAACCCGTTCCAAAGGCATCCATTTTGGCTTATGCCTGAAAACTGTATAAGGGGAGAGACAGATGAAAACGCTGTTTTCGAAATCAAGTTTGGAACAGGCGGCGGAACAAGTCTACGCGCAGATGCAACCGACGCCACAGCTGAACTGGCCGCTGTTGAGTGCACGTCTGGGGGCAGATGTCTGGGTCAAGCATGAGAACCACACACCGATTGGCGCCTTCAAGGTGCGTGGTGGCATTACCTATGTGAATGACCTTGCAGCGCGGGGCGGATGCGGGGGGATTATCACTGCTACACGGGGCAATCATGGGCAGTCGATCCCTTTTGCCGCGCGTCCCCATGGCATACCGGTGACGGTTTATGTACCCGAGGGGAACTCGGTTGAGAAAAACGCGGCGATGCGCGGCTGGGGGGCTGATTTGCGGGTGCATGGCGCGGACTTTGAGGCGGCACGGCTGGAAGCGGTACGGGTGGGGGCAGAGCAGGGGTTGCATGCAATCCCTCCGTTCCATGAATTGCTGGTGCGCGGGGTTGGTACCTATGCGTATGAGCTGTTTCAGGCGATTGCCGATCTGGACGTGGTTTACGCGCCGGTTGGAATGGGATCGGGTATTTGCGGGCTGATTACAGTGCGCGACTTGCTGGGGTTGCGCACCGAGATTGTCGGGGTGGTTTCAGAGCGTGCGGATTCATATGCTTTGAGCGTTGATGCGGGCAAGATCGTGAGCACGGATAGCGCCGATACTTTTGCCGACGGGATGGCCTGCCGGGTGCCGATGCAGGCACCGCTGGATATTATCTCGGCGGGTGCGGCGCGGTTGGTACGGGTGAGCGATGACCAGATTGCACAGGCGATGCGGGATTATTTTACGGACACCCATAACGTGGCCGAGAGTGCCGGCGCGGCCCCGCTGGCGGCGGCGATGGTTGAGAAAAACCGGTTGGTGGGAAAGAAGGTCGGGCTGGTTCTGAGTGGGGGAAATGTGGATCGCGCGTGGTTTGAGCAGGTTTTATCTGGTGGGACTCCGCAGGTTGCATAAAGGAGGCGCATGCGCGCAGCTACTTTTGAGCGCTTCGCGCGGGTGCGCCCCAACCCGGTGAGGGTTTGAGGAACCAAGAAAAAAGGTACTTATAGGCCGTTGATGAAGCGATAGATTGCTGTCTGGCCCTGAGTGTTCCAGAGGTTGGCGTGGCCGCTGCCTTTCAAGGTTTCAAGATGTTTGTTTTGACTTGTGGCGGCTTGATAGATTTTTTGGCCGAAGACATAAGGGATCACCTCGTCTTTGGTGCCATGCAGGATCAACAAGGGTGATTTTAGGCTTTTAATGCGGCTTTCTGTATTCCATTTACTGCGCAGGAAATGGCGGGTCGGGAAATAGGGCAGTTTTTCTGCGGTAAGTTCTGTCAGGGACGTAAAAGGGGCTTCCAGCAGCAGGCCATCAGGTGGGATTTGGCTGGCGAGGCTGGTGGCAACGGCGGAGCCGAGGCTCTCGCCGTAATAGAGGATTTTCCCTTTTGGAGGCTGGCCGAGGAGTTGGGTCAGAGAGCGGCGCAGCAACACGGCGTCGGCGGTCAGGGCTTGCTCAGACGGGGAGCCGGTTGAACCGGATGAGGCGCGGTAGGCCAGAGCGACAACGCCGTAACCACGATCCAGCAAGCGATCAAAGCGTTGGGCGCGATTGGCAAGGTTTCCTGCATTTCCATGAAAATAGAGGAGTGTCGGTTTGCGACCTGCGGCGCGGGCGGTCCATACGATCAGGGTTTCGCCATCCGGGGTTTGCAAGGATTTTTCTGCTAACCGTGGTTCGCCGGCTTTGGCTGGCGTGACAGGGCTTGGGTCTAAGGGATAGATCAATCGGTCTTGCAGGGCGACCAAAAGGGCGAAGGCCGCGACATAGAGGGCAGGAAGTATTAACAACCACTTCATTCGATGATGCCATAAGGCAGCACGCCGTGGCGATTGTGGTCGATTTTGAGCGCGCGTTTCAAAGGGGGCACTGAGCGCTGGTGGCAGTGAGTGCGCTCGCAAATGCGACAGGAGATGCCAATTGGTTCAAAAGCGCGGGTGTTTTCAAGGTCGAGGTCGTCGGTATAGATAAGTGCCGCAGCGTGGCGCACTTCGCAGCCCAAACCGATGGCGTAGCGCTGAGTTGGGGCGTTAAAAGCACCGCCTGATTTTGAGACATCGCGCGCAAGGCAGAAGTACTTAAGCCCGTCCGGGGTTTGTGCCAGCTGGCGCAGGAAACGGCCCGGCGTTTCAAAGGCGCGATGTACGTTCCACAGTGGGCAGGCACCGCCGTAGCGGGCGAATTGCAGGCTGGTGGCAGAGTGGCGTTTGGTGATGGTGCCTGCCTGATCGACGCGCACAAAAAAGAATGGAATACCTTTCAGGCCCGGGCGTTGCAGAGTCGAGAGCCGGTGAGCAACCTGTTCAATGGAGGCGCTGAACTGCTGCGCCAGTTGTTCCAGATCATGGCGGGTTTCTTGTGCGGCTTGCAAGAACCGCTTGTAGGGCATAATGGCCGCGCCCGCGAAATAGTTGGCGAGGCCGATTTTGCAGATGGCGCGGGCCTCGGGGGTTTGGAAGTTGGCGAAATCGAGCGTGGCTTCCAGCAGATCATCATGAGCGATCAGGGCAGTCTGATGGGCGATCTGGAACAAGCGGGTTGCCGCGTTGGCGGCGCTGGATAGCGTGAGTTGGCCGGTTTCGGGGGAATAATGACGCAGGCCCCCACTGTCGGCAATCTCGGTAGTTACCCCGTGGTTGTTTTTTAGCCAGCCAGCAGCGGCGCTGGCGGCCTCGGGGCCATGCAGTTTGGCGTTGGCAGCATATTTTTCGGCTACGATATCAATGCTGTCGATGTAGTTGTCGCAATAATGAAAAAAGTCACGCACTTCGTCCCAGGGCGAGGGGGCAAGGGTGCTTTCTTCGCGCCCCAGTACCTCGTCCAGAGCCGCGAGGCGTTCCTGGCTTTGACGGTAAGCCTGATGCAGGTTCAGGAAGGCGCGCGCCAGTGCCGGGGCGTTGGAGGCGGTAAGTTGCAGATCGGCGGTGGGTGGGGGCGTTTCAGCGAATACCGGATCGGCCAGCGCCTCTCGCATATCGGCAACCATGCGCGAGGCTTCGCCGACCGAAAGCTGGGTGACGTCAAACCCGAATTCCTGTGCCAGTGCCAGCACCACAGTGGTGGAAATCGGGCGGTGGTTGTTTTCCATCTGGTTGAGATAAGGCAGTGAGACGCCGAGCTTGGCAGCGAATTCCTTTTGCGTCAGTTTCAGGCGTGTGCGGGTTTCCCGCAGGGTAACGCCGGCATAAAGTTTTTGTCCGCGCATCGATGGCCTCAAAGTTTGCTAACTTGCAATCTAGGCTTTGCAAACTGCTTGAGCAAGAGGGGAGTGCCTTACACGGCGGTCTCTAGAGCTTGGTTTTCCAGCGAGGCGGCGTAACGGGCAAAGAACAGGGCAAGCAGGGCGCTGATGATAATGCAGATCAGTAAAGGAAAAACCCCGCGCTCAACGGTTAGCAGGCTGGCAACGATGGCAGAGATGATAGCGCCGCAAAGGGTCAGCATGGCACCGCCGAGACCGGCTGCAGTTCCCGCAAGGCGGGGGTGCACATTCAACATGCCAGCGGTTGCATTCGGTATCACCAGCCCGTTGCCAAGGCCAATGCTAATCGTAAAGGCGAAGAACGCCAGTGGGTGGGTGGCGCCCAATGCAATGACCAGCAGCGAGAGTGACATGCCAATGGATGTAATAGTGGCTCCGGCAATCATCAGGCGGGAGATGCCAAATCGTTCGGCAAAGCGTCCGGTGAAAAAATTACCGATCATGTATCCTGTCGGGGTGAACATGAAATAGATGCCCAACTGGCTAGGGGATAAGCCGTAAACCTTGTCACCTACAAAGGGTGCCCCGCCCAGCATGGCGAAAAAGCAGGCCGAGCCAAGCCCACCACAGGTCGCATAGGACCAGAAACGCCGTGACTTAAGCAACTCTGGGTAGCTGCTAACCTGCACCATAAAGCTGCTGGATTTATGCCGATTGGTTTCCCCCAAATCCCGCCAGCAAAGCAAAAGGGTAAAGCCGCCTGCCGCTGCCAAGACCCAAAAACCGGATTGCCAGCCATAGATTTCCTGCAAGAAGCCCCCGACCATCGGTGCGGTCATTGGTGCGATGGCCATTCCCATGGTGACATAACCAATTTTGCTGGCGGCCGCCCCGTCCGAGGACATATCGCGGATCGCTGCACGCGATACGGCAAAGCCTGCCACAACGGATGCCTGCAAAACGCGTGCAGGTAACAAAACATAGACGCTGGTGGCAGTGGCGCAGAGGATCGAGGCCAGAACAAACAGCGCAAGCCCCACCAGCAATACAGGCCGTCGGCCAAAGCGGTCGGACATTGGCCCGACCAGAAATTGCACGATAACGGTCGTCAACAAGTAGCCCGAAACCAGGAACTGGACAACGCTGTAACTGGCGTCAAAATATTCGGTAATTGCGGGAAGTGAAGGTAGAAAAATATTTAATGACAACGCCGCGGTGGCTGCAATGACAACCAAAGTAAAAAGCGTCGGGGGGGTATGGGGGTCCAAAAAACGTGGCTTGCTCAAATTATTCATGATTACACGTTTAAGGCGGCTTGGACGGACTGTCTATGGTAGAGATTGTATTGTGAACAGATGATTAGCCTTGCTATCTAATGCTGGATGACAAAATCGAAATACTGCTTCCAGATCAGGGCATCCAATAGGGTGAAATGCTGCCACTGCGCGGCGTAGGTGCGAAATCCCGAGCGTTGCATTGCTGTTAGCAGCCGCTTGCAGGTTTGCCAGTACCTTGTGGTTTAAGTATGGAAGAGGCACCGGTTAGCGATGCTGTAAAAACAGCAGTCAGCAAAACCAATAGTGACTATTGGACCAGTTGGCGTCGGTATGGTGAAGTGGAGACCGAACTTCGTAAGCGGGTTAAATGATCAAAATGTCGTCAGTGAGGTTGGCTATGGTCATGTCCAGAACTGTGATTTTGGCACCGTCATCAAAAATGAAAACGACATTGTCCCCCACATTACTGGCAAATGACAAGGCATCGTTGACCGAGCTGACATCTGCATGTCCAATTTTCAGTATATCTATATCATCCTGAAAATCTTTCACTTTGTCTTTGCCAAAGGAATTCTTGAAGACAAACTTGTCGGCACCGATGCCGCCTTTCAGGATATCCCTGCCGCCACCTCCTTCGAGCTTGTCACGGCCACTGCCGCCTTTCAGGTTGTCGTTGCCGTTGCCACCCAGAAGAATGTCATTGCCTTTGCCGCCTGTCAGGGCATCTACGCCCAAGCCTGCTACAAGCTTGTCTTTGCCGTCTTCGCCGTTCAGTATGTCGGCACCGCTGTTGCCTCTGATAGTATCATTGCCGCTGCCACCAACCAGCACATTATTCAAGGCGTTGCCGGTGATCTTATCGGCGCCAGACCCGCCGGTGGCGTTTTCAATCTCGGTGCCAAAGGCGATAACCACGTCCTCAATGGAGTTGAAGATCGAGAAATAGCCCTCTCGCAGATCTAGAACCACATTGTTTGCCTTGGCCGAGGCATTGAAGTGATCGGTGCCACCGGTGTCCCAAATGGTATCAACTGTCGAATTGCGGCTACCGGTGTATGTTGAATTCCCCACTTTGAAATCGGCAGCCCCCCAGAGGCTTTGCAGGGCAACCACATCAAACAGCCCCATCCCGTCATTATCAAGCCCGTTGTCCGGGTTGGTGGTGTAGGACATCACCGTATATTTGTTGCTGTCGGTCCCCGTGGGCACGACAGGGCTGCTGAAAGGGTGTTTCAGGCCCAGAGAGTGACCAAGTTCATGCAGAATCAGGTTTATCTCGCTTTGCAAATCGAGAGTATTTTTATAAATGACAAAACTGTCTACACTGGTAACTGTCGTTCCGATAAAGCTTGCGCTTAGTCCACCCAGACCCGCAGTTGTACCGGAGAAATCCACTTTGCCGACATTTAGATCAGGATCAGAGTCGTCGGTAACCTCGACAAAATCCACGTTGAGGAAGGTTTCAATGTGGGCCAGGGCCTCTTCGAATTTGGCTTCTTCTGCGGCAGTGAAATCTGTCCAGCCCGTTCTGTCGCCGCCCCCGAAATCAACAGGTTGCGAGGTGCCAGCATACTGATAGGTGATTTCTTCGCGCACAGACCCGGTGCTGTTTATGGTTTTTCCAAACAGGAATGAAAACTGCATGGATTCGATGACTTCGGCCTCTGTGAACATGATCTCTCTCCAGTTAGTGGCGCGGACTTATGACCTCATGATCGGTAATATCCCCGCGCTGCCAGTCTAGCAGGTTTTATTCACTTGCTGGAAAAAAACGCGCGAAACCGCCCTGGCATGGGCGGATTTTTGCAAGGGCAATCAAGCGATATTACGCAATCGTAATATCGTCGCTGAGGGTTGCAATTGTCATACTCTCTACTGTGATTACGGATCCGTCAACAAAGGTGAATACCACGTCGCCGCCAACATCTGCTGCAAGCGCCAGCGCATCCGCAACAGTGCTGACCTCGGAGTGGTTGATTTTTAAGGTGTCAATGTCGTCTTCGAAATCGGAAATGGTGTCTTTGCCGATATCATTGATAAAGACAAACATGTCCGCCTCGCTGCCGCCTTGGAGAATGTCATCCCCGATACCGCCCTTGAGCGTGTCCTTGCCAGCACCGCCTCTGAGGTCATCATCGCCCGAGCGGCCAAACAGCTTGTCATTGCCGTTGTTGCCTTTAAGAATGTCTTTACCAAAGCCACCGCTCAATTGGTCCTTGCCGTTGCCACCATTGATATCATCGGCTTTCTTGCCGCCGCTTATCACGTCCTTGCCATTGCCGCCCTTCAGGGTGTCTGCGCCGCTTTGGCCGTTAATCGTGTCGTCACCGTCGTTGCCAATCAGGGTATTTTTTCCGTCATTGCCATCTATCAAATCATCGCCTGATCCGCCGCTGGCATTTTCGATCACAGTGTCTTGGGTGATTGCCAGCTGATGGGTGTCGTCAAAGGTAGAAATGGAACCTTCGCGCAGATCAAGAATAACCCCACCGGTCTGGGCCGAGGCGTCGAATATATCGGTGCCGCTTTCGTCCATCACCAGCTGCACACTGTCAGGGGAGTTACCCAGATAAGTCGTGTCACCGGCATTGCCCGAGAGCTTGGCACCCCAAAGATCCTGCAACGCGATCACGTCGAATGACCGGTAAGCATCGCTGAGCAAACCGGTGTCCGGGTTCACGTGGTTGGACATGACCGAGTATTTGTTGCTGTCGGTTCCATCTGGTACCAGGGGCGCGGTGAAGGTGTTTTGCAGGCCCATGGCGTGGCCCAACATTTGCAGGACCCGATTGAAATTGGCATCAAGATCAAGGCCGTTATCAAACAGGGCGAAGGTATCAAGGCTGGTGGCCTGAAGCACTGTATCAGTGTCGGGATCACTGTCGTGATCCACCAGTTCAGTTGTGATTTCATAGCCCGCAATGCCCTCGGTCGCGCCGGGGATTTCCACTTTGCCCAGATTCATGTCGGGGTCATCGTCTCCGAATACTTCGACAAAATCCACCTTTAGAAAGGTCTCCAGCATATCCATCGCCTTTTTCACCGCTGCTTTGTCAGTGGCGCTGAAGGCTGCCCAGCCGGTTCTGGGGTAGGTGAAAAAATCAACCGGTTGAGTCGTACCCGCATATTGATAGGTTATGACTTTAACCGCGTCAGCATCCGCATCAGTATCGCGATTGACTTTGCTACCGAAAAGGCCGGTAATCTGCATGGACTCGAGGATTTCTTCTTTTGTCGGCATGGGAAACTCTCTGATTAAAATTTCTGGCTTTGGAATGCGTTTACTACTTGGTAGCCTAGATTAACAGATGTTTCTATTTTGCCATTGAAAAACACGGTAAGCGCTGAAGGTGTTTGCAACTTTGCAGTTTGCTGGCGGCTGCTGCAGTAGGGTTTGCAAATATGCCAGAATTCCCTGTATTCGAGCGGGAAATCCTCGTACACAGTCCCAAATCAGTTATTTGCAAAGGGAGTGGTGCGCGTGCAGGATATTCTTCAGGAACTTGAAACTCGCAGGGAAGTAGCCCGTCTTGGTGGCGGTCAGCGGCGCATTGATGCGCAGCATTCCAAAGGTAAGCTGACAGCGCGTGAGCGTGTTGAGGTGCTGCTGGATGATGGCAGTTTTGAAGAATTCGATATGTTCAAGACGCATCGTTGCACCGAATTCGACATGCAGAAAACCCAGCATCCGGGTGATGGGGTTGTCACTGGCTGGGGCACCATCAACGGACGCATGGTTTATGTATATAGTCAGGATTTTACAGTTTTTGGTGGGTCATTATCTGAAACCCAGGCGGAAAAGATTTGTAAAGTGCAAGAAATGGCGGTGCGCAATGGCGCGCCAATCATCGGAATCAGTGATTCCGGTGGTGCGCGTATTCAAGAGGGTGTCGCCTCATTGGCCGGTTATGCTGAGGTATTCCAGAACAATATTATGGCATCAGGTGTGGTGCCCCAGATATCCCTGATCATGGGGCCTTGCGCGGGTGGTGCCGTGTATTCTCCAGCAATGACCGATTTTATTTTTATGGTGCGTGACAGTTCTTATATGTTTGTCACCGGTCCGGATGTTGTGAAAACTGTGACCAATGAACTGGTAACGGCTGAGGAGTTGGGGGGGGCAAGAACCCATACCTCGAAATCCTCAGTGGCGGATGGTGCTTATGAAAACGATATGGAGGTGCTGATGGAAACGCGCCGTCTGTTCGATTTCCTGCCGCTGAACAACCGCGAAAAGGCGCCCGTACGACCGTTCTTTGATGACGTGGCGCGGCGCGAGGCGTCGCTGGATTCTTTGGTGCCGGAAAATCCAAACCAGCCTTATGACATGAAAGAGCTGATTTCCAAAATCGCGGATGAGGGCGACTTCTTTGAAATTCAGGAGGATTTCGCCAAGAATATCCTGACCGGTTTTGTGCGCCTTGAAGGTTCGACCGTGGGCATTGTGGCCAACCAGCCGATGGTGCTGGCGGGGTGTCTGGATATTGACAGCTCTCGCAAGGCCGCGCGATTTGTGCGTTTCTGCGATGCCTTTGAAATTCCGATTCTGACGCTGGTTGATGTGCCCGGCTTCTTGCCCGGCACCAGCCAGGAGTATGGCGGCGTGATCAAGCACGGTGCGAAACTGTTGTTTGCTTATGGCGAGGCGACTGTGCCCAAAGTGACCGTAATCACGCGCAAGGCCTATGGTGGTGCTTATGACGTGATGGCCTCTAAACACCTGCGGGGCGATTTCAACTATGCTTGGCCGACTGCGGAAATTGCCGTCATGGGTGCCAAGGGAGCGGTGGAAATCCTTTATCGTTCCGAACTTGACGATCCGGAAAAAATCGCAGCCCGTGTGGCCGATTACGAGGAACGCTTTGCCAACCCGTTTGTGGCCGCTGAAAAGGGCTTCATTGACGAGGTGATCATGCCGGGGAGTACGCGCACGCGTGTATCACGGGCCTTTGCTTCGCTGCGGGGCAAGAAGTTGGAAAACCCATGGAAAAAGCACGATAATATTCCATTGTAGGATTGCTAGGCGTTACAGATCAGAGGAGGGAAATATGTCAGGTTCACAGGCGTATAGGCGCGTAATACCCCATGGCGATATTTCCTCCTTTTGGTCCAAATTTCCGGGCGCACAGGAATGATTCGTCATACCCTTGGCTGTCTGCTGATCGCGACTGCCTCACAGGCGGGCAGCCAAACGCCGCCTGAAATCTATGGAACGCCGGAGGTGGTGACTTTGACCAATGACAGCAATCTTTTGTTTGTGAATGTGGGGGCGAATAACCTGACGCGCGATTCCGCAGAGGAGGCGGCTGTGCGGATGGACGAGATTTGCACGGTATTCGGTTTGCAGGAGGCCGCGCGACGAGGGAGCAATATCACCGAGGTGACCATTCGCTTGTCTGACCGGCCATTAGGATATGGTGAAACCGACCCTGAAGTGGTTCAATTCATGAGTTTTTACGACATATCGACGGGAGAATGCATATGGCACTAAGTCAACAACCCATAGCGAGAGCCTATTTTTCAAGGGGTACGGCAGGCAATCGTGACGATTTCGCACCACAAACGCGGATTTCCGCCGTTTTTTGCGCAACCGTGGCAAGCTGGCAGTATGTTTCCGCGCGAATCTCTGCTAGTGTTGCTGCGTGTCGCCTATTTGTGACGCGAACCTCTTTTTACGTAAGTAAGAACCCTGACAACCAAACAACTAGGAATACAATATGTCCTTCAAAATCAGCACTGCCCTCGTTATCCTTTCCATCGCTATTTCGGCCTGCGCACAACAAGAAGAGCCGGTTATTATGGAAATTCAGCCAGAGCCAACTTCGACTAAACTGGGCTAAACCCCGGTCGGGGCGCGTAACCCGCGCCCCGTTTCCCACATTCGCCCCAGTATCGGGGGGTGTGTAATGGCCAAAGCATATATGTTAAAGCATCGCGGGTTTCCCGGACGGATGCCTTCTTCCGATTTCCAATTTACCATCCGACGTGCCAACCCAAAAGGGGCCACCCCTTTGAAAGCGCGCGAGCGTTATGCCGATCGTAAAGCCGCCGACAAGCGGGCCGATTTGGCATTTATGGAGGCCCTGTGGGCGCACTTTGGCGCGGAACCGTTTGAGCGCGGCAATCTGGATGCGGGTCGTCTTAGCTGGCTGCTCGGGCGCGAGGTTGTACCGGTTGAGGACACATTTGACCCCACCGACTACGCGGCCCTGCTGCGTATTGATATTCCGCGTGTTATGGTTGCATTTCCCGATGTGATTACCGATTTGCCCGACGGGGAACCAGCGTGAATTCGCGCATGTATCAAGGGTTTTGGCAAGGTTCTGCCCAAACCACAGGGGGATTCCCTTACCCCCTATCCGTGTGGTTAACCACCGGTTACGCCTTGTGTAGGCAGAGCATTCGCGCTGCGTTCAAGCCAAGGGGAATGTCATGCAAAGCCGCAATTTTATCTCGGGCTTCTTGCTGGTTATCACGCTTGGGGCCTGTGACACCTTTGAAGATCGCACGGTTAACCGTGCCGCCACGGGCGCAACCATTGGGGCGGTCGCGGCAGCAGTTGTTAACGCAAACCCCATCAAAGGCGCCCTTGTCGGTGGCGTGGTTGGTACCATTACCAGCAAATACTGACAGCTTGCCTTTGTTGCGCAGAAAAAGGCCGAACAACGGGGGGGCTACCCTTGATGTTCGACCTAACCCCGGTTTTTTGTGCACCTTTAATGCTCTGCGGGATTTCATGGTAGCGGTATCTCAGGCCGCCACCACGATCTTAGAGGTTAAACTGCGCCGAAGCGATGATCCGGTCAGCCCGTGCAGCGGTGCCGTTAAACTGCGTCCGCTTGCCGGTAAAGTATTCCAGCCCCAGGCTGACGTTGTTGTCCGGCGCATATTTGACGCCGACATGAACTGTTTCCGGCTCGCTTGTAGCCGTCACCGCACCGGTATCAGTATCGCGCAGCCCGCAGGTCAGGTTCACCGATACTTTGTCGGTGATTTTTTGGTAACCGCAAATCGAGACTCCGAGAGGGAGATTATTTCCCTCCATGAATTCAATATTTTGAAGCCCGAGGCTTCTGTTCCAACTCCAACTCCAAAGAAGGTCTGAGCGCATGTTCAAGAAAATCCTGATCGCAAATCGCGGTGAAATTGCCTGCCGTGTAATAAAATCGGCGCAGAAAATGGGCATCAAAACTGTTGCCGTCTATTCAGATGCAGACAAAAATGCGCTGCATGTGCGGATGGCGGATGAAGCGGTGCATATCGGACCACCTGCCGCCAACCAGTCATATATCGTGATTGACAAGATTATGGATGCGGTTCGACAAACTGGCGCAGAGGCCGTGCATCCAGGCTATGGTTTTCTGTCTGAAAACAGGCTGTTCGCGGAAGCATTGGAGGCCGAGGGCGTGGCTTTTGTTGGGCCACCAGCCGGGGCAATCGAGTCGATGGGTGACAAGATTACCTCGAAAAAATTGGCGCAGGAGGCTGGGGTGACCACGGTTCCCGGTCACATGGGGTTGATTGCCGATGCGGAGGAGGCGGTGAAGATTTCCACCAAGATGGGCTATCCCGTTATGATCAAAGCCTCCGCTGGTGGTGGTGGCAAAGGCATGCGGGTAGCGTGGAGTGATGATGAAGCCCGCGAGGGGTTTAAGCTGTCCAAAAGCGAAGCGGCGTCCTCTTTTGGTGATGACCGGATTTTCATCGAAAAATTCATCACCCAGCCGCGCCATATTGAAATTCAGGTTCTGGGTGACAAACACGGCAACTGCTTGTGGCTGAATGAGCGAGAATGCTCCATCCAGCGCCGCAACCAAAAGGTTGTCGAAGAAGCACCTTCGCCGTTTCTGGATCCGCAAACCCGCAAGGCGATGGGCGAACAGGCCGTGGCGCTGGCCAAGGCTGTGGATTATTGCAGCGCTGGCACGGTGGAATTCATCGTTGATGGGGATCGCAATTTTTACTTCCTAGAAATGAACACCCGCTTGCAGGTCGAACATCCGGTAACCGAACTGATTACCGGCATTGATCTGGTAGAACAGATGATCCGTGTTGCAGATGGTGAAAAGCTCAGCATGACGCAGGATGACATAGGCATCAACGGTTGGTCGATTGAAAACCGGCTGTATGCCGAAGATCCTTATCGTGGGTTCCTGCCGTCAATTGGCCGCCTCTCGCGTTATCGCCCACCAGAGGAAGTAGCCACAGATACCCATATCGTGCGCAATGACACTGGCGTTTACGAGGGCGGCGAGATCTCGATGTATTACGACCCGATGATTGCCAAACTGTGTACTTGGGCACCGACGCGCGAAGCGGCGATTGAGGTGATGCGCAACGCGCTAGACGGGTTCGAAGTGGAAGGTATTGGCCACAACTTGCCGTTCCTCAGCGCGGTGATGGATCACCCGAAATTCGTTTCCGGCGAGATGACAACCGCCTTTATTGAGGAAGAATTCCCCGAGGGCTTTATGGGGGTTGATCTGGAAGAGGCGGCGCTTAAACGCATTGCTGCCACTGCCGCTGCAATGTACCGCGTTGCTGAAATCCGCCGGGCGCGGGTTTCGGGGCGGATGGATAACCATGAGCGCACTGTTGGGCGCGACTGGGTTGTTAGCTTGCAAGGGCTGGATCTTGCCCTGACCATTGATGCGGATCATTCGGGTTCGACTGTTAAATTTGCTGATGGCGCAGTTTGCCGTGTCGCGTCAGACTGGACGCCGGGCAACTTGCTGGCCACTGTGAATGTTGACGGTACACCGCTGGTGTTGAAAATAGAGTCAATTTCGGCAGGCTATCGCATTCGTTCGCGCGGGGCTGATCTTAAGGTGCGGGTGCGCAGCCCGCGCAATGCCGAACTGGCAGGTTTGATGCTGGAAAAACTGCCGCCCGATACTTCAAAAATGTTGCTCTGCCCAATGCCGGGTCTGATCATTGCGGTTGAGGTTGCAGTGGGCGACGAAGTGCAAGACGGGCAGGCGCTGTGTACCGTTGAAGCCATGAAAATGGAGAACGTTCTGAGGGCAGAGAAAAAGGGCATTGTGTCCAAGATCAACGCCGCCGTTGGCGACAGCCTAGCGGTTGACGAAGTGATCATGGAGTTCGAATAAACCCATGTGGCAAGCCGCCCCCTACCGTTCCCGCTTTTGGCGTAACTCATCAATGCGCAGCGGAAATTTGTCGATGGCGCGGGATAACTCCCGCACCGTCCAGGGGCGTGGCTTGCGCAACTTTACCTTGCCGTCTTTGCCAAGCAAGGCCAACATAAAACCGCGTGGGCGCAGGGTTTCGCGTAGCGCGGAATTGGCGGCCGGATCGCTGTCTGTTAGGATCACAACGTCGCGTTCTTCCAATTCCTCAGTGTCTTGCGACAGCAATTCCATCTGGCGGATAAAATGGGGATCGAGCGGCGTATCAGCGAAAATCACCAAGGGACGGTTTTTCCACAGGTATTCCGAGAGCTCTTGTGCTGTTGCCGGTGTGATTATTAGTGCTGCGGCCAAGAATGTCAGGACCAGTCTTTGGGGTGTTGGCATAAAGTTTCCTCTTTGCACTGAACCTAATGTCTTTGGCAGGAATTGCGAGGGGGGAAATACCGGTTTTCCCTTTTTGATCAGTTTGTTTCACCGAATGGGTGGCTGTCTTTGGCGCCGAAGTTTTGGGGATCAAAAAAGAGCACGGCGCGCTTTGTCGAGGTGGCAGGTTTGCTGATACGGCGTTTTGATTGGCTGGCTTTATGCGGGGCTCTGCTGCCTTTGGCTGTTCTGGTGATGATGACACTGGCGCGCACCGATGGTGTGTTCGAATATGCGTTGGACGATGTCTATATCCATTTGGCGATGTCAGAACAGGTGGCGTTGGGTGGTTATGGGGTGAATACGGGAGAATATGCCTCGGCTTCCTCCTCGATCCTGTATTCCTATTTGCTGGCCCCTTTTGCCGGTTTTGACTGGCATCACTGGTGGCCTTTGATGTTAGGGATCACGGCATTGATCGCGGCGGCATTGCTGTGGGCGCGGGTGTTGCGAATTGCAGGTGCTTTGGGGGGCAATCGGTTGATGCTGATTGCTCTTGCACTGGGCGGGCCGGTTTTTATGCATTTTCAGGCGATTGCGCTGATCGGGATGGAGCATATGCTCCATGTTGTGGCGACCTTGCTGGTGCTCAATGGTTTGCTAGATTTTGCCCGTAGCAGTCGTATTGGATGGATGCTGGTTGTCGGGGTGATTGCCAATCCATTGCTGCGCTTTGAAGGTATGTCGATTGCGCTGCTGGCTTGTGGTGTGTTGTTTTTCAGCAAACGGCGGGGTGCGGTGCTGCTTTTGTTTGGGGCGGCCATGTTGCCATTGGTGGCCCATTTTTGGCATATGTTTTTGCTAGGCCTCGATATGCTGCCCAATTCGGTGAACGCCAAGGCAGCGGTCACGGGCGGCGGCGAGAGCCTGAGCGGTGGGCGATTGCAGCGGTTGCGGGTTTCTTGGATTCAGGCGGTGTTGCTGCCTTCGGGACGGATGCTGATTGCCACGGCTTTTGTGGGTGCGCTCGGGCTGTTTCTTGCGCGTCGCCAGATCACTGGGACATGGGCGCTGATTGGCTGGATGGCGGTACTGGCCTGCCTTGGTCATGTGACGCTTGGGTCAGTGGCAGAGTTTTATCGCTATGAGATTTATGTGTGGAGCTTTGCGCTAGGCGTCTTTGTCGTGCTGCTGGCGCAGGTTAAATTCTCGGGCGAACGGATGACGGCTCTGGCCTCGTTGGCCCTCGTTGCCGCTGTTTTTTACGGGGGGCTGCACTACCCCGTGACGGCGTTCCAGAAAATCCCTGGCGGTGGCGCGGCGATTCATGCACAACAGCGCCAGATGGGGCTGTTTGTGGATCGGTATTGGCAAGCGCCGGTGGCTGTGAATGATCTAGGGCATGTGGCCTATCGCAATCCCCATTACGTGCTGGATCTGTGGGGGCTTGCCTCTCGGGATGCGCTGGAGGCGCGCCTGCGTGGCAGCGATCCATTGTGGGCTGACAAACTGGCAGCGGCCAAGGGAGTGCGGATTGCAATGATCTATCGCCACTGGCTGCGCGATCATATCCCGCCGAACTGGCTGCCTGTGGCCGAGTTGAAACTGACCATCCCGCGCGCGACTTTGGGCGGGGACAAAGTGACTTTCTATGCAATATCGGTTGATGCCGAGACAGAACTGGTGGGCAAGTTGAAGGCTTTCGAGTCGGAACTGCCAGCCTCTGCCGAGTTAATTTATCTGAATTCCGGTCAATGACCGATATGCCCCAAAGGAGCAATGCTATGAGTAATGACGACATCAAAAACTGGCAAGAACTGGCCACCAAGGAGCTACGCGGCAAGCCGCTGGAGGGGCTGGACTGGGAAACGCCCGAGGGGATTTTGGTTAAGCCGATATACAGCACCGAGGATTTGAACGGGGTGGAACATCTGGATAACTTGCCCGGTTTTGCACCTTATAAACGTGGTGTTAAGGCGACAATGTATTCAGGTCGCCCCTGGACGATCCGGCAGTACGCAGGGTTTTCCACAGCCGAGGAATCCAACGCCTTTTACCGTCGCGGTTTGGCGGCGGGGCAACAGGGTGTTTCGGTGGCTTTCGATCTGGCAACCCACCGAGGATATGACAGCGATCATCCCCGTGTTGTGGGCGATGTGGGCAAGGCAGGCGTGGCGATCGATTCAGTCGAGGATATGAAAATCCTGTTTAACGGTATTCCGCTTGATAAAATTTCCGTTTCCATGACGATGAATGGTGCGGTTATTCCGGTGTTGGCCAGTTTCATCGTTGCGGGTGAGGAACAGGGCGTTGAGCGTTCCAAGCTGTCGGGAACCATCCAGAACGATGTTCTGAAGGAATTCATGGTGCGAAACACTTATATCTACCCACCAGAACCGTCGATGCGGATCGTGGCAGATATTATTGAATTTACTTCAAACGAGATGCCCAAATTCAACTCGATTTCGATCTCGGGCTATCACATGCAGGAAGCGGGTGCCAATCTGGTGCAAGAGCTGGCCTTTACCATCGCAGACGGCAAGGAATACGTTAAATCTGCGATTGCACGGGGCATGGATGTAGATGTTTTTGCAGGGCGGCTCAGCTTTTTCTTTGCGATTGGGATGAATTTCTTCATGGAAATCGCTAAGTTGCGGGCGGCAAGGTTGCTGTGGGCGCGGGTGATGGGAGAGTTCAACCCCAAGAACCCAAAAAGCAGCATGTTGCGCACCCACTGTCAGACTTCTGGCGTGAGCTTGCAGGCGCAGGACCCCTATAACAACGCGGTTCGCACCGCCTATGAGGCGATGTCCGCAGTGCTGGGGGGGACGCAATCTTTGCACACTAATTCCTTTGACGAGGCGATTGCCCTGCCCACGGATGAAAGTGCGCGACTAGCGCGCAACACGCAGCTGATTTTGCAAAATGAAACCGGTGTGACCAATGTGGTCGACCCGCTGGCAGGGTCTTACTACATTGAAAGCCTGACACAGCAACTGGTGGATGAGGCCTGGAAGATCATTTGCGAGGTGGACGACATTGGCGGCATGACCAAGGCTGTTGCCAGCGGTATGCCCAAGTTGCGGATCGAGGAAGCAGCGGCGCGCAAGCAGGCGCTGATTGATCGTGGCGAAGAAGTTGTCGTCGGCGTGAACAAGTTTCGTGTCGAGGACGAGCCCGAGATCAACATTCGCGAGATCGACAACACTGCTGTGCGCGATTCCCAAGTGGCGCGATTGGCAGAAATTCGCGCGACGCGTGATCAGGCGGCCTGTGATGCAGCGTTGAAAGCAGTGGCTGCCGGAGCAGCGGATGGCAAATCGAACTTGCTGGAACTGGCGGTTGAGGCCGCGCGTGCACGGGCCACTGTTGGCGAGATTTCGGATGCAATGGAAACGACGTTTGGACGTCATCGGGCGGAGGTGAAGACTTTGGCAGGGGTTTATGGTGCGGCCTATGAGGGCGACGAGGACTATGCGCAAATTCAGGCAGATGTGGCGGCTTTTGCAGAGGTTGAGGGCCGCCGTCCGCGTATGCTAGTGGTGAAAATGGGTCAGGATGGCCATGATCGTGGTGCCAAAGTGATCGCGACTGCTTTTGCCGATATTGGTTTTGACGTAGACGTAGGCCCGCTGTTTCAGACACCGGAAGAGGCCGCACAGGATGCGGTGGACAATGATGTGCACATCATCGGCATTTCGTCACAAGCAGCGGGGCATAAAACGCTGGCACCACAACTGGTGCAAGCGCTGAAAGACAAGGATGCGGAGGACATTATCGTGATTTGCGGGGGGGTGATCCCGCAGCAGGATTATGATTACTTGTATGAACGTGGCGTAAAGGCGATATTTGGGCCAGGTACAAATATTCCTAGCGCCGCGCGTAATATTCTAGGATTGGTGAGCGCGTCAAAAGCCTAAAACCGGAGAAAACCATGACCGACGACACCCCGACCTTGAATCAGGCGGCGCTGGATTACCACGAATTCCCGCGCCCTGGGAAGCTGGAAGTCCGTGCCACCAAGCCGATGGCCAACCAGCGCGATCTGTCGCTGGCCTATAGCCCTGGCGTGGCGGATGCCTGCATGGAAATTAAACGCGATGCGAGTAAGGCAGAACACTATACGGCGCGGGGCAATTTGGTGGCGGTTGTTACCAATGGCTCTGCGGCGTTAGGGTTGGGGAATATCGGGGCGCTGGCGTCCAAGCCGATCATGGAGGGCAAGGCAGTTCTTTTCAAGAAGTTCGCGAATATTGATTGCTTCGATATAGAACTCGATGTTTCCGATCCCGAAAAGCTGGCTGAAATCGTTTGCGCAATGGAGCCGACATTCGGGGCGATCAACCTCGAAGATATTAAAGCCCCAGATTGCTTTATCGTGGAAAAAATCTGCCGCGAGCGCATGGGCATCCCGGTATTTCACGACGACCAACATGGCACTGCGATTGTTGTCGGGGCGGCGGCGACCAATGCGTTGTATGTGGCGGGTAAACGGTTCGAGGATATTAAAATCGTGTCGACCGGCGGGGGGGCAGCGGGGATTGCCTGTCTCAATATGCTTCTCAAGCTGGGGGTGCGGCGCGAAAACGTTTGGCTTTGTGATATTGCGGGGCTGGTTTATCACGGACGCGAGGAAGATATGACACCGCAAAAGGCGGCGTTTGCGCAGGGCAGTGATCCCAAAACACTGGACGATGTGATTGTCGGTGCGGATATGTTCCTTGGGTTGTCGGGGCCGGGGGTGCTGAAGCCTGCGATGGTAGCCAAGATGACCAAACAGCCGATTGTGTTTGCGCTGGCCAATCCGACGCCGGAAATCCTGCCTGAGGAAATCCGCACTGTGGCACCGGATGCTCTGATTGCGACCGGGCGTTCGGATTATCCCAATCAGGTGAATAATGTGTTGTGTTTCCCGTTCATCTTTCGCGGTGCGCTGGATGTGGGCGCAACGGAAATCAATGACGAAATGCAAATCGGCTGTGTCAAAGGCATTGCAGAGCTGGCGCGCGCGACCTCCAGCGCTGAAGCGGCGGCGGCCTATAAGGGCGAGCAGATGACTTTCGGGCCGGAATATCTGATCCCGAAACCATTTGATCCGCGCCTTATGGGCATTGTGGCAACCGCAGTGGCCGATGCGGCAATCAAAAGCGGTGTCGCCAAGCGGCCCGTGCCCGATATCGCCGCCTACAAAGCCAAGCTGGACCGTTCCGTTTTCAAATCTGCCTTTATTATGCGGCCGGTTTTTGATGCTGCGCGGCGCTCTGTGCGCCGGATCGTTTTTGCCGAGGGCGAGGATGAACGCGTGCTGCGTGCGGCCAATGCGATGCTGGAGGAAGGTGTGGACCGTCCGATCCTGATTGGTCGCCCTGAAGTGGTGGCACACCGGGCGCGAAAAGCCGGGTTGCCGATTGTTGCGGGGCGGGATTTTGATCTGGTCAACCCGCAGGACGATCCGCGCTATCGCGATTATTGGGAGACCTACCACGCGCTGATGCAACGCCGCGGTGTGACCCCTGATCTGGCCAAGGCGGTTCTGCGCACCAACACAACCGCGATTGCCGGAATCATGGTCCAGCGTGGTGATGCGGACAGCATGATTTGTGGTACTTTCGGGCAGTATCTGTGGCACTTGAATTACGCGCAACAAATTTTGGGGAGCGAACAATTGCACCCTATCGGGGCTTTGTCACTGATGGTTCTGGAGGACGGACCACTATTTGTGGCGGACACCCATGTGCATCCGGAACCGAGTTCGGAACACATTGCCAAATCTGTTTTTGCTGCCGCCCGCCATGTACGCCGCTTCGGGATTGATCCCAAGGTTGCGCTGTGCTCGCACTCTCAATTCGGCAACCAGAACACGGACAGCGGCGCGCGGATGCGCGGGGCGATGGCGTTGCTGGATGCGCAAAACCTCGACTTTGTTTATGAAGGCGAGATGCATACGGATGCGGCGCTTGATGCAGAATTGCGAAATCGCATTTTTCCCAACTCGCGGATGCAAGGGGCAGCAAATGTGTTGGTATTTGCCCATACTGATGCAGCCAGCGCCGTGAGAAATGTTCTAAAAGTGAAGGCTGGCGGATTGGAAGTTGGGCCGATTCTGATGGGAATGGGCAATAAAGTTCACATTGTTACCCCCTCAATCACGGCGAGGGGATTGTTGAATATCGCTGCTTTGGCGGGCACTTCTGTCCAGCAGTACGGTTAGATCTAAGGAGATACCACATGAGTTATCGTGAAGTTTACGAAAGCTGGAAATCCGACCCAGAGGCATTCTGGATGCAGGCGGCAGAGGCAATTGATTGGATTGAGAAACCGACCCGGGCGCAGGATGACAGCAATGCGCCGCTTTACGAGTGGTACACGGATGGCGTGGTCAACACCTGTTACAACGCCCTGGACCGGCACGTGGAAAACGGGCGGGGTGATCAAGTTGCGATCATTTACGACAGCCCGATTACAGGCACTGGCAGCAAGACGACTTATGCCGAATTGCTCGACAAAGTCGCGCTTTTTGCCGGCGCACTGCAAGCCAAGGGCATTGGAAAGGGTGATCGAGTCATCATTTACATGCCGATGATCGTGGAATCGATGATTGCCATGCTCGCCTGTTCGCGCATCGGTGCGGTGCATTCGGTGGTGTTTGGCGGCTTTGCCTCCAACGAGCTGGCGACGCGGATTGATGATGCGACCCCTAAGGCAATTATTGCCTCTTCTTGCGGGCTCGAGCCGGGGCGGGTCATTGCCTATAAACCGTTGCTGGACGGCGCGATTGAAATGGCGGAACACAAACCCGATTTCACGATTATTTTTCAGCGCGAGCAGTTGCACGCGGATATGATCGAGGGCCGCGATTTTGACTGGAACGAGGTGCAGCAGGGCGTGGAGCCTGCGGCTTGTGTGCCGGTGAAGGGGAATGATCCGGTTTATATTCTCTATACCTCTGGTACCACTGGCCAACCCAAGGGCGTGATACGTCACGCGGGCGGTCATCTGGTGGCGCTGGAATGGACCATGGAAAACCTTTACGGCATCAAACCGGGAGAGGTTTTCTGGGCCGCGTCTGACGTGGGCTGGGTTGTGGGCCATTCCTATATTTGCTACGGGCCGCTGATCCACGGCGCGACCTCGATTGTGTTTGAAGGCAAGCCGGTTGGCACCCCTGATGCCGGTACTTTCTGGCGAGTGATCGAGGAGCACAAGGTTAGCGCCTTGTTCACAGCCCCAACCGCATTCCGGGCGATCAAGCGCGAAGACCCCAAAGGGGAGTTTGTCAAGAAATACGATCTAAGCAGCTTGCGCACCCTGTTTCTGGCAGGTGAACGGGCGGATCCGGACACGATTGTCTGGGCGCAGGATCAGCTAAAAGTGCCGGTAATTGACCACTGGTGGCAGACAGAAAGCGGCTATGCGATGGTCGCTAATCCGGTGGGGATCGAGTTGTTGCCGGTGAAACTCGGGTCGCCGACGGTAGCGATGCCCGGTTATGATGTGCAGATTTTGGACGAGGGCGGGCATGAAGTGGCGGATGGTACCATGGGTGCGATCGCGATTAAGCTGCCGCTGCCACCGGGCACCTTGCCAAACCTGTGGAATGCAGAAAAACGCTTTATTTCCTCCTATCTGACAACGTTCCCCGGTTATTATGAGACCGGCGACGCGGGGTATAAAGACGCGGATGGCTATCTTTATATCATGGCGCGTACTGATGATGTGATCAATGTCGCAGGGCACAGATTGTCAACGGGTGCAATGGAAGAAGTTCTGGCCAGTCATCCGGATGTTGCCGAATGCGCAGTGATCGGCGTGGCCGATGCACTGAAAGGGCAAGCGCCCTTTGGGTTCTTGTGTTTGAATGCGGGAACCGAGAAATCACACGCTGATGTTGTGGCAGAGTGCGTGAAAATGGTGCGCGAGACAATCGGGCCGGTTGCAGCGTTTAAACTGGCGTGTGTGGTGGATCGGTTGCCCAAAACGCGGTCGGGTAAAATTCTGCGCGCTACTATGGTGAAAATTGCTGATGGTGAGGAGTACAAAATGCCGGCGACGATTGATGACCCGGTCATTTTGGATGAAATCACCGAGGCACTTGGGACAATGGGGTTCCCGAAAACTTGATGACAACAGATTTCATCTAGCGACAATGACTTTTGGCCAGCTTGAATCACAAGTTGGCCAGAAGGAAAATCCCCGTTCTTCGGCATTCTCAATTTGGGATGCGTTTTGCAAAGACAGCGGAAAAAATGAGATTGCCGCTGTGTATGTCAAAGAAAATCATGGACATATTCCGTCTTGGCAACGACAGTCGCGATTGTCTGGTGAGAAGGATTCCGGGAAATGATACTCTTTTCAAGAGTCGCGTTGATAATTGCATTAGCCGTTAGTTTTTGTACTGCGAGTGTTGCTGAAACGATCTTGACCGTTCAGGTTAAGAACACCGGACAGGCTAACAAAACAACCCAGTTTTCGCGCAAAGAGTTACTGGATTTGGGCCAGATCACCCTGACCACAGCGAATGATTTTGTCGATGGTACACCCTCGTTTGAAGGGCCATTGATGCGGGATTTGATTTCGGCTGTGTCGGGACAACACACCACGGTTGCACGCCTCTTTGCGGAAAATGATTATATTGTAGAAATCCCAACGCACGATTTTCTGGACTATGATGTGGTTTTGGCGCTTTCTCAGGATGGCAAACGCCTGTCCTTGCGTGACATGGGCCCGATTTGGTTGATTTACCCCATGAGCGATCACCCAGAGTTGGCAGACCCGTCTTATAATAACAGGCTGATCTGGCAACTTGTTCGGGTGGAGCTTGAATGAACGGCACACAGAATTCTGTCCGGACAATAGGATTTGCAACCATTGTTGTAACCATCCTCACCGCAGCGGTATCATTTGGCTTCGTGCGCGCTAGCCTGAATGACATTCGTGTGCATTGGCAGGAAAACCTTGTTTGGGCCTCCTCGCAATTGGAGATCGAGTATCTGCGGTTTCGTGAATCGCTTGTGAGGTTAGGGGATGAGCGAAACGGTGTGGACAGCGCAGAAGTAAACCGGCGGTTTGAAATTTTATGGAGCAGAGTGAAGCTGTTTCAAACTGGGGTTGCAGGCCAAAAGATGGAAAGTCGTCCCCATCTCGGCGCAGCCATAGCGGCCTTGCAAGTGACACTGGAGAAACAGGAGCCACGCGTGACGGGGTTGCGCGACAATGACGAAACAGGCGCTTCTATCCTTTTTGAGGCCTTCGCCAAACATGATCAGGAGTTGTACCAGTTTCATCGGGGTATAATGCAGGCTGAAGTTGAAATTGGGGCGGGTTTGCGCGACGCTCTTTATGCGAACCACTTGGCTCTGACTTGGCTGGCCGGAGGGGCGGTTCTGGTGACTTTAGCGTTGTTGGCATTTTTTGCTGCTGAAACACGACGGCAACGACAGGCGGCAATAGAGAACAGTATTTTATTGGAACAAGCTCGCACTGCCACCCGTGCCAAAACCGCCTTTTTGAGCATGATGAGCCATGATTTGCGCACCCCGATGAATGGCATTTTGGGAATGATAGCGTTGGCCAAACGCCATACAGCCGATTTGCGGCAGGCCGAGCATCTGGATCAGGCGGCGGATGCAAGTCGGCAAATGAATGATCTGCTGTCCGACATTCTTGATTTCGCCTCCCTTGATGCGATTGTTTCTGATCTGGTAGCAGAGCCGTTTGAATTGGTACAACTGCAACAACATATTCGTTCGGAACTGGAACCTTTTGCGCAGCGCGAAGACATAAACTTTACCTTCAATACTACTTCTGACGCAGATCAAGTAATGCTGGGTGATAAGCGCAGGTTGAGCCAGATCATCGGGCATCTAGCACGATTTCTGGGGCGCAACTCAGCGACTGACGGCGTTGAGTTGCGGATGTCTTACGCTGCGGGTTTCTTTCGGGCGGAGTTTGATTTCCATTATGAAACTGAGGCTGGGGATTGGCATCTGGATCTGGTACTGGGCCCGTCAAGCCAAGAGATCAGCGGTTTTGCAAATGATGCTCTGGGGCCTGCAATTGCGCGTGGGTTTACCGAAAATATGGGGGGAACACTGAGTTTGCATTTGCCTCAAGCTGCTCGGGAAAATGCTGTTGTTGTGTTGTCGGTCCCGCTAAAGGCGCAAAAGCGGGCTTATGTCAGGGTCCGCATCGAGACCCAGTCAAGCGCTCTGGCTGCCATCTGCAAAAGTGCGTTGAAAATGCCTCATGTACAGTTTTACCAGCATGGGGATGCGGGGGATGTTCATACTGTTGTCGTGGAAACCGGCGCTCAATTTGAACGTGATACTTGCGAGAGGTTGCGTGCAGTCTATCCCAAGGCAAAATTTATTGCATTGGGAGTTCCACTGGATGGTGCGCTGTTTGACGGTGAAATCAAACTGCCAATTGATGTTGCTGCCCTGCGCCAAGCCGCATTTTTGGAAGGAATCCAAGGAAGCCTTCTGCAGGGGTAAGACCTTAAATGGATTTTGTCCTTTAAGTGACAACCTAAGGGGAGTAGATTGTAGGTACATGCTGTAATTATATCGGTCAAAATGCCAATTCATAAAAACACTATTGAGGGGGTAGAACGCATCGCGCCCCCACCGCTTGAAGAAGAGGCCATGGCGCTTTTGGATCATGACTTGCGATCTGCGATTTCTGACGTGTTTGGTGGGTTACAGTTGCTTGATACTGCGCAGATGCCAGAAAAAGACAAAACCCAGATCGAGCGTATCGCGGCTTCGGCTGCACTTGCTTTGCGGTTGATGGAAGCGAGCCAGGGATATTGGCTGTCGCAACAGGTTCCCCCCCTTGATCCTGATAACGCGGCAGTGAGTGTTTTGAGTCTGCTTAATGAATTGGAAATGCGCTGGCGGGGGCGGGCCGCGGCGAGAGGTTTGTCGCTGGTTTTCAACCTTGAAATTGATGAGAGTCTAGAGCTAGCTTTCGACGATCTTGAATTGCAGCGCCTTTTGTCAAACTTGCTGGAAAACGCTGTAAAATTCACTGAACAGGGCCAAATCACTTTGACGGCTCATCAAAGCTCCTCTCATGTTGTGATCCGTGTTTTGGACGAAGGACCGGGGTTTAACCCTGCTTCGTTGTCTAAGCTGTTTACTTTTGGCGGACGACCCGAGGACTCTTTGAAGCCGGGTTCAGGGTTCGGTCTGTTTATTGCCAAAAGCATCGTTGAACAGATGAGAGGCTGGATAAGCGCTGAAAACATTGAAACCGGTGCTTTGGTCTCGGTGGAAATCCCGCTTGACCTGATGGCAAAGCCCTCAAAGGTTGAAGTTAGCCCAAAGCCGCCGCACCCGCATTTGGCTGGGCTGCGGGTTTTGCTGGCTGAGGATAACGCAACCAACCAGATTGTAGCGGGCCAGATGTTGCAGGCTCTTGGGGCTGGGGTTACCATTGCAAACGATGGGGTTGAGGCTTGGGAGTTGTTGCAACAGCAGGTATTTGACGTTGCGCTGATTGATGTGGAAATGCCCCATAAATCCGGTTTGCAGTTGATCCGGGAGATTCGGGAAGGTCCGGAAACAATCGCGAATATGCCGCTGATTGTTCTGACCGCCTATGTTATGCGGGAGCACCGCCAGCGAATATTGCAAGCCGGAGCAGATGGAATAATAGCAAAGCCACTGGCGAGCATTGAGGCGTTTGGCGAGGCCATTCAGAAATATTGCCGGAGATCCGGCCTGATATTCTCGCCGCCAAAGGAAACTGCTGGCACCGGTCCGGTGGACAAAAAAACCTATGACGCCCTGCGACAGGCAGTTGGAGACAAGGTTTTCGGTGATTTGCTGGGTAAATTACTGATTGATTTGGAAAACGTAGAAAAATGTTTGTGCGGCGCATTTGCGCAACAGGATACAGAACAGGCCCGACTTGCCAGCCACAATCTTGTTTCTCTTGCCGGGGCGATCGGGGCCGCAGATCTACTTGAGGTTGCGCGGTCTCTCAATAGCGCTGCGCAAAGATCGGATTGTGAAATAAGGGAGCAATTTCAGAAGGGCACATTGAAATTGTTAAGTGAGCTTAAAGATTTCCTGCACACAGCGCTTAGTGAATTTCAGGGGGACTAAATGGTGGAGACAATTTTACTCGTTGAAGACACACCCTCTTTGCAAATGGTTTACGAGGCTATTTTGCAAAAGGCTGGTTTTGATGTGGATTGCGCCAACACCGCAGCCGAAGGGTTGAAGCTGTTCGTGGCCCATCGGCACAATGTCGTTCTGCTGGATTTGCTGTTGCCGGATCGGGACGGGCTGGATTTGATGGCAGACTTGTTGGCGGAAAAGCCGGAACTCAAGGTGATCGTGATTACAGCAAACGGCTCGATAAATCGGGCCGTTTCTGCTATGCGCGGCGGGGCATTTGATTTTCTGGTCAAGCCGTTTGATGATCAGCGGCTAGTTTCCTCGGTTCGTAACGCGTTGACTGATTTAAAAACCCGTGAAAAGCAGATACATCCGATGGAGATCAGCGATACCCGGTTTCATGGATTTATCGGCTCTTCCGAAGCGATGCAGGCGGTTTACAAAAAAATCAGCAGTATTGGGCGTTCAACTGCGACAGTATTTATCACGGGCGAAAGTGGCACTGGCAAGGAGGTTTGCGCGGATGCGATTCATGCAATCTCGAACCGTTCCAACGGACCGTTTGTGCCGCTCAATTGCGGGGCTATACCTGCAGATCTGCTGGAATCTGAGGTTTTTGGCCATTTGAAAGGATCGTTCACAGGCGCAATTTATAGCAAGATTGGTGCGGCGGCTGCGGCGGATGGGGGGACGTTGTTCCTAGATGAAATCTGCGAAATGGATATGGCGCTCCAAACCAAGTTACTGCGGTTCCTGCAAACATCAACCATTCAGCCGGTCGGGGCGGCGACGCCACGCAAGGTGGATGTGCGGATTATTTGTGCCACCAACCGCGACCCTGTAAAAGAGGTTGAGGCGGGACGTTTTCGTGAAGATCTGTTCTATCGCCTGCATGTCGTTCCAGTGCATTTGCCCCCGTTAAGATCCCGTGGCCAAGATGCGATAGAGGTGGCACGCGTGGCTTTGGCCCGTTTTGCAAAAGAAGAGGACAAGAGTTTTATCGGGCTTAGTCGTGACGTTCAGCGGGTATTTGCCGCGCACCCCTGGCCCGGAAATGTGCGTCAGCTATTGAATGTGTTACGCAACGCGGTGGTTTTGAATGATGCCGAGCTGATTGATCTGTCAATGTTGGCACCTGAATTCCTGTCGGCAATGACAACTCATATGGCGGGTCGAAAAAGCCCCCCAATTCCGGCGAGCGAAGATGTCCTGCCCGCGCCATCGGATCAGGGGGGCGCAATAGAAACTCTGTTAGCCTCCCAAATCTCGATGGCCGAACTGGAACGAATTTTGATTGAGGCAACAATCGCGCGCTATAATGGATCTGTTCCGCGCGCCGCGCGTCATCTGGATTTGTCTCCTTCAACAATCTACCGTAAACGGGATGCTTGGCGGCAAGACGTTACAGGTGATGAATAACTGGGATTTTTGAGTTTTCTCAAAGGTATAGAAATAGCCATCCCTTCTAGGGAGTGCGGTTAAAACTGCCAAACCAACAAAATATGCTAATTTTAGCGAGTCTTGGGTTTACTATGTGGCAAAATAAAGGCACCTTAGTCGTAGTATCTTAGGGGGCTATGATGCGACATATTGTCGGAATTTTACTGGGTTGTACATTGCTTTTTACAGCACCGGAAACAAGCAACGCAAAATCTTTGCGCCAAGTCAGAACACCTGCAGAAAACCCGCCGGCCAGCTTTAAGGGCAAGCAATACGTGGATTCGCGTGGTTGCGTGTTTATTCGCTCCGGTTTTGGTGGCAAGGTCACATGGGTGCCACGGGTGAACCGTAAGAGGCAAGTATATTGTTCGCCGCAAAACAGACCGTCGCTCAGCGGTTCGCAATTGGCGGTGCTGGGACAAAAACCGGTGATTGCGGATACGACAGTCGCAAAAGCCCCAACCGTCAAAACGGTTGTGAAACAACAGACCGTCACGAAAGTTGTTGCTAAACCGGTTTTGAGCAAGAAGACTGTGCGCAAGGCCGCACCTACAAAAATTGCGGTGCCGCCTAAAGGTGTGCGCCGCGTCGTAGCTGTTAATCCGCCAAAAGTGGTGGCTAAACCGACAGTGCGCCGTGTGGTTAAAACGACCCAGCCCGTGGCGACTTCGGGGACCACACGCAAACAGGTTCATCCAGGCGATTTGCTGCGCGCGCGCCGCAAAGGCAATCCCGCACCACAAGCCACCACTCGAACCCGTAAAATAAATACAGGTGGTCAACAGGTTCACCCCGGAGATTTGATGCGCTCAAGGCGTCTGCGGGCAGCTACGCAAGCAAATGCATCTGTTTATGCGCCAGTTAAGGTGACCAATATCCGGCAGGTTTCGGCGTCTTATTCAACCGATCAGGTCTATGGATATACTACGGTGGGAACAACTATTGACGTCGATGTAACGGTCGAGGGGGATGCCCAGACCGAGTTGATCTGGACAAACACCGTGCCGCGCCGACTGGTCAAACGCAAGGTAAAGGCACGCCAAGTGCGGGTTGCTGCTGCGAGCACTGTGGTTTCCAGCAAAAGCTATGTGCCTGCGAAACCTAAGGTTCAAGCTTCCTCGAAGGCGCGTTACGTGCAGGTGGCAACCTTTGGCGATCCGGCCAACGCCTCGCGAACTGTGCAACGGTTTCAGGGCAGTGGTTTACCGGTCTCGGCCAGAAATTCGGCTCGTGGTGGAAAAACTTACAAGATTGTTTATTTAGGGCCGTTCAATTCTTCGGCACAGTTGCAATCGGCCATGAGTGCCGCACGTCGTGCCGGTTTCAGTGACGCGGTTTATCGGTAAAAAACTTCTGCTTATTTTCGCCACAAGGCATATCAAACAGGGTAAGAGGGCCCTGTTTGAATGCAGTTTTGGTGGTGTTTAATGCCAGGCTTAAAGGCCCGTATTTTCGGGTTTTCCCAGCATTAGGTTCAAATTTTGAACCGCAGCCCCAGAGGCGCCCTTGCCGAGGTTATCGAGCACCGCAAGCAACACAATGCGGCCTGTTTTTGCATCCCCTGCCAAAGTGATTTCAAGGGTGTTGCTGCCGTTATGGGCTTGTGGGTTAATCCGGTCGGGTACAGTGTCTTGCGCACGGACCTGAATATTGGCCTGACCTGCGTAATGCGTTGACAACACCGAATGCAGCGATGCAATATCGGCCGTTCCTGCCAGCGTCGCCAGATGCAGCGGCACTTGCACCGCCATGCCTTGGGCGAAGTTTCCAACTGAAGGTACAAACACTGGTTGTTCGTGCAGATCACAAAAGCGCACAATTTCGGGCAAATGTTTGTGCATTTGTTGCAGCCCGTAAACGAAATAGTCGCTGCCGGTATCGCCTTCGAACTCTGCGATCATTTGCTTGCCACCACCGGTGTAGCCGCTGACCGCATTAATGCAGGCGCGGAAATCCGCTGGCAGGAAACCTGCCTCTTGCAAGGGCCGCAATAGGGCAATTGCGCCGGTGGAATAGCACCCCGGATTGGTCACAAACTGTGCATTTTCAATCTGTTGCCGCTGTCCCTCTGTCATTTCAGGAAAGCCGAAAACCCAGTCAGGATGAACCCTGTGGGCGGTGCTGGCATCAATAAAACGGGTTTTGCCATCCGCCAGTTTGACGGCCTCGATCGAGGCGGCATCAGGCAGGCAAAGGATGGCAATATCCGCCTCTTGCAAGGCGGCTTGCCGCGCCCCGACATCCTTTCGGTTTGCCTCGTCCAGCTGGATAAGCGCGATGTCATCCCGCCCGGCTAAGCGGTTGCGAATTTGCAAACCCGTGGTGCCGACTTCGCCGTCGATGAATATTTTTGCAGTCATGTTATTCTCCTCGTACCGGAGCGGCCTATTTCAGCGCACCCTCGGCGGTAATCTGTGTTTTGCCACCCAGCCAAGGGTGCAATGCTTCAGGCAACAGAACCGAGCCATCCGCCTGTTGACCGTTTTCCAGCACCGCGATCAAGCAGCGCCCAACGGCCAAACCGGACCCGTTCAATGTGTGCACAAACTCCGGTTTCTTCTCGCCCGTACGCCGGAAACGGGCGTTCATTCGTCGGGCTTGGAAATCACCACAAACCGAGCAAGAACTAATCTCTCGATAGGTATTCTGACCGGGCAACCAGACCTCAATGTCGTGGGTGCGGCGCGCTCCAAACCCCATATCACCAGTGCAGAGCACAACGGTGCGATAGGGCAGGTTCAGCCGTTCCAGAATGCCCTCGGCACATTTGGTCATGCGGTTCAACTCGTCCATGCTGTCTTCGGGTTTCGTGATCGAGACCATCTCGACCTTTTCAAATTGGTGTTGGCGCAGCATGCCGGATGTATCGCGCCCCGCACTGCCAGCCTCGGAGCGGAAACACAGGGAATGGGCGACCATGCGCTTGGGCAGGTCAGCTTCCTCGGCGATGACACCGGCAGCGGTGTTGGTCAGCGGAATTTCTGCGGTCGATACCAGCCACCAGCCATTGGTTGTCTGATAGCTGTCCTCGGCGAATTTGGGCAGTTGTGATGTGCCGTACATGGCCTCAGAGCGCACCAAAACAGGCGTGTTGATCTCGGTCAACCCGTTTTCATCTGTGTGAGTATCGAGCATGAACTGCGCCAGTGCGCGATGAACGCGGGCAACGGCACCGGACAGGATAACAAAACGCGAGCCGCTGATTTTGGCGGCAGTCTCGAAATCCATACCGGTTTTTACAGCGGCCAGTTCAAAATGTTCCATTGCAGTGAAATCCAGAGCCACAGGCGTGCCCCAGCGGTGCATTTCCACGTTGTTGGATTCATCCGTGCCTTGGGGAATGTCGTCAAATGGCAGGTTCGGTAAACCCGCGAGCAATGTGTCCAGGCGGGCGTCCTCGGCTTTGGCTTCTTCTTCCAAGGCCGTGATTTCGAATTTCTTTTCGCCCACTAGCTGACGCAAGCGCTGAAACTCTGCCTCATCGCCCTTGGCTTTGGCAGCGCCAACCATTTTGGAAGCCGCGTTGCGTTCCGCAAGGGCGGTTTCGGCAGCAGTGATCTTGGCGCGCCGTGCTGTGTCAAGCATCAGAATTTCCAAGGACATGCCAGACAACCCGCGCAATGCCAGTGCAGTGTCGAACCCTTCGGGGTTTTGGCGGATTGCTTTGATGTCGTGCATGGTTCTGGCGCCTTTAAGAATTGAATCAGTGTGGGCGGGATATAGCAAAGCAACGGCGGGGGGAATAGCCCCGTTAGTTAATGTTAAGTTAACCAAGCTGGTGTTGTTTAAGGTATGGCTATGAACAAAACCCTGATTGCCGCAATGCTGTTTGCATTAGCGGCTTGTGATACCCCGAAAGTTGGTTTTCGTTATACCGGCAAAAAGCCGGTCACGGTGGGCAAGAACCATTTTACAGTGTTTTACAACGATAAACAGGCTCAGGCGCTGCGTCACAACCGGATCAAGCTGCGTGAAACGGCACAGGTTCAGGAAAATGCGGTGACAGCCACTGAGACCGTTACCGGCTGCAAAGTGCGCCTTGGCTCGATCAAAGGGGACCCTGGGTTGGTGGAGATGCGGCTGAAGTGTTAGCCACAGTTAGGGATCATTGCGAAAAATTGCCCAATTGACGGGCAAACACAGCAGTTTACCCCTTTCTATTGGCGCGGGCATCGTACATCCTTGGTGCTTTTACTGCGTTACTTTCCCTTGCACAAAGCCTTGCTAAGCCCTATCTGCAAGGATAGTGTCGCTGCGGTTCATGACTGGGGCGAATGATCCCGAATAACACGAGGAATTTTCTATGTTTGTAAGCCCAGCATATGCACAGGCGGCCGGTGGTGGCCTTGCCGGCGGTTTGACAAGTTTTGTCCCGCTGATCCTGATTTTTGCCATCATGTATTTTTTGATGATCCGCCCGCAGCAAAAAAAGATGAAGCAACACCGCTCTATGGTTGATAGCTTGCGTAAAGGTGATCAGGTTGTGACCGCTGGTGGCTTGATCGGCAAGGTGTTCAAGGTCAAAGAGGACGGAATTGTCGAAGTTGATCTGGCCGAAGGTGTGCGCGTCAAGGTACGTCAGGGCACAATTGCCGATGTGATCAACAAGACCGAACCAACGTCCTAATTGCCCGGCGCGGCCTCAATACCCTTACTGAAAGTACACCATGCTCCAGTTTTCAATGTGGAAAAAGCTCCTTATTTGGAGCGTTTGTGCGTTTGGCATTCTGCTGGCCTCGCCGAATATGTTTTACTCCAAGGTAGAACAGTCAAACGACGCCAAAGCGGAATTGGTGCTGGGAAAAGAGGCTAGCGCCGAGCGCACAGCACAGGCGGAGCAATGGCCGAATTTCATGCCCTCGTCACTGGTTAATCTGGGGCTTGATTTGCGCGGTGGCGCGCATTTGCTGGCCGAGGTTCAGGTTGGTGATGTGTACGGGGCGCGGATGGATGGCTATTGGCCTGAAATACGCGATGCCTTGCGCGCCGAGCGTGCCGCCGTTGGCACAATTCGCCGTCAGGACAGCAAGGATGGCATATTGCGGGTGCGGATTTCGCAGCCGGAAAACATAGACGCGGCTGTTGCCAAAGTGCGGGAATTGCGTCGCCCCGTGGTTTCCCTGTCTGGCGCAGGCAGTTTTGACATAGATGTCGTGGCTGAGGGCGCGGACGTGGTTGTGACCCTGTCCGAGGCTGAGAAGATAGCCACTGACAAGCGCACCATGGAGCAAACCCTTGAAATCATTCGCCGCCGTGTGGATGAGGCTGGAACGCGCGAGCCGACGATTCAGCGCCAGGGTGATGACCGCGTACTCATTCAGGTGCCCGGCATTGGTTCTGCAGAAGAGCTGAAAAGCCTGATCGGTAAAACCGCCAAACTGACCTTTCATCCGGTTATTGGTCGCACCGGGGACAAAGATGCACGCCTTCGGTCGCGCCAAATTTTGCTGCCGGACCAAAAGGAGCAGGGGGCTTACTACATTCTGGAAAAGACACCTGTGATTACCGGCGATCATCTGATCGACGCGCAGCCCTCTTTTGATCAGAACAATGCAGCAGCAGTTAGCTTCCGCCTGAACCCCACTGGTGGGCGGGTTTTTGGCGAATATACCGCCAACAGCATCGGTACCCTGTTTGCGATTGTGCTTGACGAAGAGGTGGTTTCCGCACCGCGTATCAACAGTCATATTCCGGGTGGTTCGGGTATTATTACCGGTAATTTCACCATCGAAGAAACCACGCTGTTGTCGATTCAGCTGCGCGCAGGTGCGCTGCCGGCCAAGGTGGTTTACCTGGAAGAACGTACCATTGGGCCGGAACTGGGCCAAGACAGTATCGACGCGGGGCGCATTGCCAGTGTTATTGCTTTTGCAGCCGTGCTGGTGTTCATGATGCTGACCTATGGATTGTTCGGCGTGTTTGCCAACATTGCGCTGATCATCAACGTGGCGCTGATCTTTGGCCTGCTGTCTGCCATTGGCGCGACGCTGACGCTGCCCGGCATTGCCGGGATCGTGTTGACCATCGGTATGGCCGTGGATGCCAATGTGCTGGTATTTGAACGTATCCGCGAGGAGTTGAAGACCGCCAAAGGCCCTGCAAGGGCGATTGAGCTGGGCTATGAACGGGCGTTTTCCGCCATCATCGACGCCAATATCACCACGCTGATTGCCGCCGTGATCCTGTTTGTTATGGGGTCGGGCCCGGTACGGGGGTTTGCGATTACGCTGGGGCTGGGGATCATGACATCGGTGTTCACTGCAATCTGGGTGACGCGGTTGCTGATTTCCACTTGGATGGCGCACCGCCGCCCCAAATCAATCGAAGTTTAGGATAGGAGTAAGATTATGCGTTTGAAACTGGTTCCGACCGAGACAAACCTCGATTTCTTCAGCCTCTCGAAAATCACCTTCGGGGCCTCGATTCTGGCGATGATTGCCTCTATTGTGGCATTTTTCATGCTGGGTCTGAATTACGGCATCGACTTTCGCGGCGGAACAACCATCCGTACCGATAGTGCAATTACCGTTGATGTAGGTGCTTACCGCGCTGCATTGGTTCCGCTAAATTTGGGCGATGTAACGATCACCGAGGTGATTGATCCAGCCGCGCAGTTGACGGGCGAGATCAGCAATGTGGCGCAGATCCGCATTCAGGCGCAAGAGGGCGCGGAATCTGTCACCAACGAGGTGATTACCCAGATCAAGGCGGCGTTGAATGGGGTTGATCCGTCGATGACCTTTCCCCAAGTGGACAGCGTTGGCCCCAAAGTGTCGGGCGAACTGATCCAGACCGCCATTATAGCGGTGGTTCTGGCGATTTCCGCGGTGCTGTTTTACATCTGGCTACGGTTCGAGTGGCAGTTTTCCGTCGGGGCTGTGGCAGCATTGGTACATGATATCGTGCTGACCATCGGCGTGTTTGCCGTATTGCAGATCAAATTTGATCTGGCGATTATTGCCGCGTTGCTGACCATTGTCGGTTATTCGCTGAATGATACGGTGGTGGTGTTTGACCGCGTGCGCGAGAACTTGCGCAAGTACAAGAAACTGGAACTCAAGGGCGTTTTGAACCTGTCAATCAACGAAACCCTGTCGCGCACTGTGATGACGTCGATCACCACCCTGATCGCGTTGGTATCGTTGTTTGTGCTGGGGGGGGATGTGATCCACGGCTTTGTGTTTGCGATGATCTGGGGCATTATTGTCGGGACCTATTCGTCCGTTTTCGTGGCTTCGACCATTCTGCTGCGTCTGGGTGTGAAGCGCGACTGGTCTAAAGAGGCTGGGAAGGCAGACGGGCAATACGCGAATATTGATGCCTGATTGCGCTGTTAGTGAGCATTCGTCTTTTGGTGGATGACGGCGAATTTCAACCCTTTAAGGGTTGAAAAAACCACCTCCCACCACTAGTATTGCGATTGATAAATATTTCTCGAAAGGCATATTACATGCGAATTTCCGTATTAGCCGCTGCAGTTTTTGGCAGCATGTTAATTGGTTCAACAACTGTCTCGGGTGCGACGTACAGTTGTAAAATCAACTCTTTGGACAAGATAGGTTGGGTGCCTGAAACAGTATTCTTTACTGAGGAAAAGGGCGCTGATACTGTTCATACTTTGGATAACGTGACTTTCGCGATCGGCAAAAAAACTGCCATGGCCAAGGTGTTGGTCAATAACGCAAAACGCATCACTTTTAAATGGCGCACCCCGCGATATGTTAACAGAGAACAGCAGAATATTATTTTTAGCATCAAGGCTACGTACTTACGACCCAAAAAGTTGTTGATATTGTATGTAAAGCCTGAAGGTTATCACAACGACGGAACAGGCCGCGGACCCTGTGTTGAGGTTAAGAAGGATTTGAACAAAATCTGGAAATGATCCTGTCGTGGATATTTTTTACCTGCCCCTCTTTGCAGATTTGCAAAATCAAGTGTATAGGGAGGATAAGCGGCAATCTGGCCGTCAAATATCTACAAGGGGCTAACAAATGGCTTTTGAACTTCCTGATCTTCCTTACGCACACGATGCGCTTGCAGCGGGCGGCATGTCTGCTGAAACCATGGAATTCCACCATGACCTGCACCACAACGCCTATGTTGTGAATGGCAACAAGCTGATTGAGGGCACAGAATGGGCCGGTAAATCGCTCGAGGAAATCATAACCGGCACTTACGATGCTTCAAGCGTTGCTCAGAACGGTATCTTTAACAATGCGTCACAGCATTGGAATCACGCCCAGTTCTGGGAAATGATGGGGCCAAACGGACGCGCTATGCCATCCGAGCTGGAAAGCCGTATTGTGGATGCTTTCGGTTCCGTTGACAAATTCAAGGCGGATTTCAACGCTGCAGGTGTGGGCCAGTTCGGTTCTGGCTGGTGCTGGTTGGTGGCTGACAAAGACGGTGCATTGAAAATCACCAAAACCGAAAACGGCGTTAACCCGCTGTGTTTTGGCCAGACTGCACTGCTGGGCTGTGATGTGTGGGAGCATTCCTACTACATTGATTTCCGCAACAAGCGTCCGGTATACCTGTCGAACTTTCTCGATAATCTGGTGAACTGGGAGAATGTGGCCTCGCGTCTGTAATTCAAACACCTCAGGCCCGTCTATTTCGGCGGGCCTGAAATATCTGATTTTCCCTTTTCAAGCTGTTTTGAACCACAGGAGATTTACGATGTTACGCCGTATGCTGTTCCTTGCCTGTTGTGCGCTTGCACTGCCTGCAACCGCATTTGAAGAACCGGCCCGAGGTACCCAATTGCGCCGCGATCTGATGGATGCCATGCGCCCAATAGCGGAATGGAACCTTGGCGCACCGGTTGAGTTTGTGGTGCAGGAGTTGCGGGTGTCTGGTGATGTGGCCTTTGCCATGCTTGCAGCACAGCGCCCCGGCGGCGGACTGATAGATATTCGCACAACGCCCATGGTGACGCGTGACGAATTGGAGCCGGAATACATTGACGGGCCGAGCCTACAAGCCTTGCTAAAGCGTTCGGGCCGGATGTGGGTGGCTGTGAACCACGCTACCGGACCAACAGATGCCTGGTGGTACTGGAAGGAGTATTGCCCGATATGGCACGCTGTGTTGCCAGAGGTCTGCCAATAGCAACGCTGATTTTGTCAAAGCCCTGCTGTCAGGGCTTTGAACTTTTTTTGAGGCATTAATTACCAAGCCAGAGTTTTCATGTCGGGCCTGAACAACCAGCTCTCGGTCAAATCCCAGTTGCCCATGACAACGCCGTCAATGTAATCGGCTTTGGTCAATCCGGCAGCCTTTGAGCAGGCACTGCACATGATCACGGTGCCGCCGTCGGCGATGAAACTGGTCAACATGTCCTGAATTGATTTACCTTTGGCTGCCATTAACCCATGAATATGGCTTGGGCGTTTTTTATCTGCCAGATAGACACCGCGTACATTCAGCCAAATCGCTGTATCATGGCCGTTCTTCAAAGATTTCTGGTGGGCAAACATAATTGCCTTGGCTGCGGACCAAGTGTCATCGGTGGTAAGGGTAATGAAAAGCCCAGCTTTGCCGTCTTCGGCAGTGGCCGTTAGCGGTGTTAGTGCCAGCGTTAAAACAATTAGTATTTTCGTTAGTAGGGAACGCATGAGTCTCTCCTTTGTTAAGCTCACGCGTAGGTAATGATACATTCACCAAATTATATATGATGTGGATCAAGAAGAACGAAAACATTCCGCCTGCTGGAATGTTTGTGCTGGATTATCGCATTAGGTAGCCTTGACCGGGGCGCAAATCCATTCCCACTGGTCAACCACCAAATCTGCAATTACGGCCCCAATCCACATGCAGAATAGAGCCAGCCAAGCAGTTAGCGCAAAGACCGAACCGCCTGTTACTCCGGCACCAATGGCACAGCCGCCCGCCAACATGCCACCCATTCCCATCAGGGCCGCGCCAACCATCGAGCGGCGCATTATACGCGGGCCGTCAAAGCCTTGTATCTTCAACTCTCCGGTAAAGGCGGCCGCTATGAATGCTCCTAGGAACACACCGGGGACCAGCCCGATGTCAAAATCTAGAACCGGGTTATCAGTAAGAAGGAACATCAGGGTATTGGCCGAGGGACCGGTGAAGGTGGCACTGACCACAGGGACGGGGTCAAAGCTGACGGCGGCGAGGGCAAAAGTTGTGGCCCAGCCAAGGGCCACTGCAAAGCCGACACCTGAGGCCATAAACAGGGTTTGCCAGCTGACGCGATTGCGCCAACTGAGGTAAAAAGCTAGGGCGGCAATAGCAATTCCCAGAAACAGACCTGTAACATCAGGCAGGCCCATCGCATCAAGCAGGTGAATGTTCACCCCGTTGGGAGTGATCCACAGAGCAGCCAACTGGTTGCGCAGAGGGGCCAGCCAGCCGTGCAGCGACATTTGCGCGACAACGGCGAAAACCAGACCAGATACTACCGCGCGCAGGTTTCCGGTTGCAGCCAACACCAACAGGCGCCCCGAACAGCCGCGCGCCAACACCATACCGACACCAAACATCAACCCGCCAATGATCGCACCAGAATAGGATCCGGGCACAGACATGATACGCGCATCTGCGGTGTTGATCAGGCCTGATAATTCTGCCGCTTGGGTCCAGATCACCGCCGTGGAAAATGTTAGCAGCCAGACCGATATGCGCCGTCCAAGGATACCGCGCGCGAACTCCACCGATGCCGCGCGCAGGCAGAACTGCGAACGTTGGGCTGCAATGCCGAAGATGACGCCCACAAGCAAACCGGCCAAAGCGGCAGCTTGCGGCTCTCCGGTGGCTTCAATCAGAGGGACAATGTCCATGGCGGTTCTCTTTGCATACGCTGGAATCAGGCCCTTACTAGGCCTGCTTGCGGCGGGAAACCTTGATCTGGATCAATTGTATTCCATTTTGTGAATGTAATGAGAGGGCGGGTCTCTATGGAGCAATGATTTTCATCAGATCATCGACTGTATCCACCACTTCGAATAACTCACGAAGGGAAGAGTCCGCAAAACCGTGATCAATCTGGTGGGCTATCAAATCGGTAAGCGGTGTCCAGTAGTCTTCAACATTGAGCAAAAACACCGGCTTGTCATGCAGGCCCAGTTGTTTCCACGTCAGTACCTCAAAAAATTCATCAAGCGAGCCGGCACCGCCGGGCAGGGTGACAATCACATCGGCGTTCATAAACATGACCTTTTTGCGCTCGTGCATGTTCTCGGTGATCACAAAGGCGGATAGGTCGCGTTTGCCGACCTCCAAATCCATCAAATGCACCGGTATAACACCAAAGGTCTCGCCGCCTGCCGCCTGAGTGGCATTGGCAACTGCGCCCATCAGGCCGACATCTCCGGCACCGTAAACCAGCCTTAGCCCCGATTTGGCCAGCGCTTTGCCAAGATCGGTCGCGGCGGTGTTATAGGCAGGGTTCGTGCCAAAGCGAGAGCCGCAATAGACGCAGACAGAGCGGGGATTATGTTTGGTTTTCACGGTTTTGTATCCTTCGTGAGTGGCATTTTGCCTTTTGCTGATTTAGGGTGTATCACGCGACAAGAGGCACAACGAGAGCAATTTGTGTGCTTTAGGGAAGTGAAGGCTGCTTATGAGGACTTGGCTCACATCAGGAGTAGGGATTGCAAGTGCAACGGGTGCTGCTGTGGTGGTGGCAGTTGTCGCTACGGTAGTTTTAAAAAACTCCGACAATCAGGTGCAGGAACCCGCTTTAGTCACGGCACCTCTTGCGGATAAACCGTCTGAACCAAAGCCAGTAACTGTGGTTCCTGAGGTTGTTGCAGTACCGAAGTCTGATCCAAAAGAAAAACCGGTTAAGGATGCAGAGAAGCCAATTGCGCCGAACGCTGACACGCAGACGGTGGCGATAAAACCGGCGCAGCCAAAGGTTCAGTCGACGGTAGCAGTTGATTATGTGGTGCCGGAATTTGATTTGGTGCGCGTCGATTCTGAAGGTTCTGCTGTTATTGCAGGAGCGGCCGAACCCGGGGCTTTGGTGCGTATTCGGTTCGGGGTGCAAACTATCCAAACAGTCACCGCCGATAATCGGGGCGCATTTGTTGCGCTGATTGATCTGCCTGCTAACAGTGTGGCGCGGCCTTTGGTTTTGGAACAAGTGCTGAGTGGGGGGCAAATCGTACCCTCGGTTGACACTGTTCTTGTGCTGCCGCGCATCGCTGAATCCACTGTGCCGCCCAAGATCGTTATGGCCAGCACCAGCGGTGTGACAGTGTTGCAAGCTGGCCCAATTACCCCTCCTGAGGCGGAAACTGTATCGGCACCGGTGAATGTAACCCCGATTGAGGCTGAGGCACCGGCACTGGCGGCGGTGCAAACTGTGGAATTAGGTCTATCTTTGGATACGATTTCTTATGACAAAACCGGTGACGTTGTGTTGGCGGGGCGCGGCAGTTCGGATCAGTTCGTGCGGGTCTATGTGGATAACAAACCAGTTGAAACCGAAACTGTGCCAAGTGACGGACAGTGGAAAGTGGTGTTGCCCGAGGTCAAAGAAGGTGTCTATACGCTGCGGGTTGACGAGATTGACCAAAAGGGCACGGTTACCGCGCGGGTTGAAAGCCCGTTTAAGCGCGAAACGCCCGAAGTTGTGTTAGAAGCGGCTGAACCCCTGCGCAGTTCGGTGACGGTACAACCCGGCCATACGCTGTGGGCACTGGCACAGGATCGGTATGGTGATGGGGTAAAATACGTGCAAATACTGAACGCCAACCGTGGCCGTATCCGAAACCCGAACCTAATTTATCCGGGGCAGGTGTTCGCATTGCCCAAGTAGGCGGAGGCGCTTGCGCGCCGTTCCTATGAGCGCTGTGCGCGATTGGCGTATCATTGCGAGGTGGTTTTCGGGCAAACCCAGCCCTAGGCTTTAAACCCGTCGATTAGACAGCCGATCAGACGGCTACCCTCTTTTTGCAGATCAAACGCTTTGTTTTCCAGAGACCATCGCATTGCAAGGCCTTGCAATGTCGCCAGCACAAGGGCGGTTGCATCGGCAGGTACAAGATCCGGCCTGAAGGCACCGGTTTTTATACCTTGGGCAAACAGGCTGGCAAAACGGGCACGGCGGAGGTTCATGACGCGCTCGAAGTGCTGGCGCAGTTGTTCGTTTTCTACGTGTAATTCACGCGAGAACAGGATGGCTGGGATCGCGGGATTTCGGGCGATGCTTTGCAGGTGATTAGCAACCAGATCAGATAGTTGTTCGGCGGGGGAAGCGTTTGTGGTGTCCGCTTTTTCGGCAGAGAGGGTGATTGCGATATGTTCGCCAACCGCTTGCCAGATGGCTGATTTGGTGGCGAAATGGCGGAATATCGCGGGTTGGCTAAGGCCCAGGGCATCGGCCAGATGTTGCGTTGTCAACCGATCCGGTCCGATATCTCCCGCAAGGCGGATTGCCGTCAAGACAATCTCGCGCTTGCGCTCTTCTGCCGTTTTACGTGTGCGGGCCATGTGTTTTCCGAATAATAGAGGTCAGTTCGAAGCGGTCAACGGCCACTGGCCTTAGTTGCCTTGGTGCTGAATACCAAAACGATAGCTGGCATGGCAAGCCGTGCAGTTTAGTAAAAGTTCGCTTAATTCGGCCACGATTTCTATTGGTTCATCTGATATGCTGGCACTGAGGGATATTTCGTCAAAGGCTTGATGGGTTACCATGCCAAGTTTTTTGAACTCCAGCGGAAGTTTCGCCATCAGGGGGGCTGGCACTCCTTGGGCCGCGCGCATACCCATGACGCTTGCAGCTTGGGATACGGCCTCCATGTTGTCTTTGGCAATCCCTTCAGTGATGGACTGCACGGCCTCCAGAAAGCTACGCATCTCGCCCAGCAAAGCGTCAAGTTCCGCTGGTTCAACCAGAATAGGGGTGCGTTCGTCAGCGTTTGCCAGTGTAGTGCTGCTTAGACCCAGCGTGAGTAAAAGGGTTGCGGGAATGGATTTGATCAACTTGGATTTCATCGGCTTTACTCCATTTAGTTAGTTATAAGTCACTAGCTAAATGGCCCCTTGCAAAAATCAACACGCAGCCTGAAGGATGGCCGTGGAAAAGAGAGCACTGAAATCACGCCTTCACGGGTTATCTTCTGGCCTTTCCATCGCAGCAGCCCTATCTAGTACTGTCTTAGACAGGGATTGCCAAATGCCAAGAATAACCACCAGCACAAAAACCGTGTCACGAAAACAGGGCATGGGCATTATTCGCCGGGTCATTCCTTACCTTTGGCCAGACGATGCGCCGTCGATCAAGGCCCGCGTTGTTCTTGCGATGTTCATTCTGGTACTCGCGCGGGTCCTCAGTGTGGCGACGCCATTTTTGTATAAGGCGGCAGTTGATGCGCTTGTACCGGCAGAGGGGGCGGTTCCACCTGCGTTAATGTTGGGGTTGGGGGCAGTTGGGTTGGTGGTGGCCTATGGTGCCATGCGGCTGGCGACGGTTGGGTTTAACCAGTTGCGCGATGTGGTTTTTGCCAAAGTGGGGCAACGTGCGCTGCGTAAACTGGCGCTTGAGACATTTGAGCATATGCACGCGCTGTCGTTGCGCTATCACATCAGTCGCAAAACTGGCGGATTGAGCCGAATTATTGAACGTGGCGTCAAGGGGGTGGAGTTCCTGTTGCGTTTTATGTTGTTCTCAATCGGCCCGCTGGTGTTGGAGCTATTGATGATCGGGGCGATACTGTATTACGTCTTTAACGTTTGGTATCTGGCTGTGGTGGTGGTAACGATCGGTCTTTATATCTGGTTCACTTTTGCGGTGACCGAATGGCGGGTTAAAATTCGCAAAGAGATGAATGATCAGGACACGGCGGCAAATCAAAAGGCCATCGACAGCTTACTTAACTACGAGACGGTGAAGTATTTCAGCGCTGAAAAGCGCGAAGCGGAACGATATGATGTTTCGATGAGAAAATATGCCGAAGCTTCGCTTAAGACCAGCTATTCACTAGCTTTTCTGAATTTTGGCCAGTCGGTGATGATTACTGCGGGTTTGGTGATTATGATGATAATGGCTGCAATCGGGGTGCAGAACGGGGTGATGACTGTTGGCGAATTTGTGATGGTCAACGCCTATATGATCCAGATCACCATGCCGCTGAATTTTCTTGGAACGGTTTATCGCGAAATCCGCCAGTCTTTGGTGGATATGGGTGAGATGTTTGATCTGTTGGGTCAACCTGCAGAGGTGACGGACAAGCCGGGGGCCGCTGCGTTGAAGGTACCTGCGGGCGAGATCACTTTTGAAGGAGTTGGTTTTTCCTATGAGCCTTCGCGTACCATCCTGCAATCGCTGGACCTGCGGGTTGGTCCGGGGCAAATGGTAGCGGTTGTCGGGCCATCTGGTTCGGGGAAATCAACTATCGGGCGGCTGCTGTTTAGGTTTTATGACGTGCAACACGGCGCGATTAAAATTGACGGGCAGGATTTGCGCGATGTGACGCAAGACTCGGTGCATGAGGCCATCGGGATCGTGCCCCAGGATACTGTGCTGTTCAACGATACCATTGGCTATAACATCGCCTACGGGCGGGCGGGTGCAACGCAAGAACAGGTGGAAGAGGCCGCACGGGCGGCGAAAATCCATGATTTTGTGGTCAGCTTGCCGGAGGGTTATGCCACCACTGTAGGCGAGCGTGGTCTAAAGCTGTCAGGGGGCGAGAAACAGCGGGTGGGTATTGCCCGCACCTTGCTGAAAAATCCGCCGATCCTGTTGCTGGATGAGGCGACATCGGCACTCGATAGCGAGACAGAGCATAATATTCAGGACAGTCTGCGCTCAATGGGGCAGGGGCGTTCTGTGATTACGATTGCGCATCGCCTCTCGACTGTGGTTGAGGCGGATATTATTGTGGTTCTGGAAGCGGGGCGCGTGGTCGAACAAGGCACCCATGAGGCACTACTGGTTAAAGACGGACGCTATGCGCAGATGTGGCAACGCCAGCAGGCGGATGAAGAAAAACGGGCGGTAGCCTAATGCATTTCTGGTTTTGCACGGATGTTTAGATAGCCTCTGGCGTTTCAATTACCTGCCATAAGGTGCTCCGTTCCGGCGCATTCCTAAAAGCCGGGCCTGTATGGCCCGGCGTCTGTGCTGCAAGGTTACGCCTTACACTGGCAGCGCATCGCCTTCGGACAGGTCGCCTAGTTTGCTGTGGCTGCCGTCGCAAAAGGGCGCTTTGTCACTGGCTTTGCATTGGCATAAAAAGGCGGGGCCGGACTTTTCTGCCGTAAAAGCAAAAGGCGCGATTTCGGTGCCTTTATGCGCGCCGTCGCAAAAGGGCTGTGCGGCAGAGCGGCCACAACGACACCAAAAGTATTTCTTACCTTCTACGAGTTCTACTTTGGTCGGTTTCAGGGCGGAGATGATCGGGGCTTCGGCCATAGGTAAATTCCTTATTCAGGGTGCTTGAGGCGATTTCAGTTGTCCCCTTTGTAGAGAGTTCAACAATGTTTACAAGTCTTTGGCCCGCTATTCTGCTGCACGCAAACGTGGTTGTGTGCCAGGGTTTTGTCCCTCGTTAGGGCGTTCCGTTGTGGGATCAGGCTCTGCCCAGTTGATTGCCAGCGCTTTTTGTTTGCGCGCGGCCCTGCGTTGGCGATGGTTTTGCGCCAGTTCGCTGTCAGGCCCTGCCAGTATTGCACCGGTAAAGTTTGACAGGCTGTAGGCCCCTGCGACAATCCAGACGCGCAAGGCCAATAAGGAGGGCGTCAGCACTAGCGTTAACACGGTGGCTACTCCAAGGCCAAATACGACCGCCGTTGCCAGCTGTTTCCACCAAAGCGCTGTTGGCGCATCAAGGGTATAGCCACCATTGTAAAAATTAATCGACAGGCCGAACATCATCGGTGCAAGGCCGGCCATGGTGGTGATGGTGGTCAGCAGAACCGGGCGAATGCGATCCTCGGTGGTGCGTACAATGGCTTGCAAGCGTGGCATATAGGCGGCGTATTCTTGATAGGTGTCGATCAGAACAATGTTGTTGTTCACCACAATTCCAGCCAGCGCCACAATTCCCGTGCCGGTCATAATAACCGAGAAGGTTTGCCCCATTACCAGCATCCCAATCAACACCCCTGCGGTGGAGAGAACCACGGCCACCAACACCAGCATCGAGTTGTAGATCGAGTTGAACTGCGCCAGCAGGATCACAAACATCAACCCCAATGCACCGATAAAGGCTTTGCTCAGAAAAGCCATGCTTTCGGCCTGTTCTTCTTGGTCACCCTTCCATTCCCACTCAATACCTGCAGGTAGGATTGCATCTTCCTCAAGCCATTTGGTCATTGCTTTGATCTGGTCGCCCGGATTGTTGGGCTTGGCCCCTTTGGTGCCCTCGGTGACAATCTGGGCGTCTGAGTTGACAAAAAGGTCGGGCAGAATATCGGCCTTGATGTCGAAATAGCGTTTGGAATCCGCGCGGTCGATTTGGCCCAATTTGGGCACAGCGGTGCGGGTGATAAAGTTTGACAGCGGGATCAGCCCCTCGCGGGTGCGCACCCGCAGGGTGTCGATGGTGGAAAGCAACCGGTCCTTTTGTGGCAGCCGCACGCGAATTTCGATTTCATCATCCGATGTATCGACCCGCATTTTATCCAGCAACAAGCCGCGCGTGACAAGTTGTACCATGGCCCCGACCTGCACCACATCCGCGCCAAAGCGCCCGGCCTTTTGCACATCCACATCAATTTGCCAGTCGATACCGGGCAGGGGGCGGGTGTCCTCGATCTGGGTCAGGCCGGGTGTGGTGGTGAACTTCTCGTTTACCATTTTGGCGCTGTCCAGCAAATCCTGCCAGTCTTGCCCGTATAGGCGTAGCGTCAGCGGCTTGCCAGAGGCCGGTCCCATGGATTCTTCGGAGACCTCGGCGTGGATACCGGGGATGGTTTTTAGACGCTGGTTGATTTTTTCCAGAATGACTGTACCCTTAATGCGTTCATCCCAAGGGGCAAGTTCGATTTGCACCTGCCCAATCGCGTCAATCGGTGTTTGCCCGCCCTTGGTGTTCTGGTCCAGCCCGCCTTTGCCCGCAAAAGCAAATATCGATTCAACGCCTTCCACCTGTAGAACTTCAGCCTCGACCTTGCGCACCAGATGGTCTTTCTCGCTCAGCGACATGTTCCCGCGGGCGCGCACATAGACAATTGCACGTTCGGGGTCGGTTTTGACGAAAAATTCTGTGCCAAGGTTGTTTTCACTAAAATAGGTAAAAACGCTGAAAACAAAGCCAGCTGTTGCAGCGACAACCACCACGGGCATCACCGGATTGCCGGATAGGAAATGGATCAGCCCGCCAAACAGGCTGCGCCGGTACCCGGCCTTTATTTTCTTGGGGCGAGGTTTGGGGGTAAGGGAACCACCAAAGGCCGAAAGACCCATCGTAGCAAGGGCAATAAAAATGGCCCCTTCTGTGAATTGGCTGCGCAGAAAGGCGATGGCCCCTGCGTAAAATACCGCTGCGGCACCGGCCAGCAGGATCAGGCGCAGGCTCCAGTGGAGGCGATTGCGCAGGAGGGTTGCAATGTCATGTAAGGCGCGTGAAATGCGTCCCGCCACGCCACCAACGACTGGCAGGTAAATCAAGGCTACCAACAATGAGGAGGAAAGCACGAAAATTAAGGTGACCGGCAACATGGCCATGAATTCCCCAGGAACACCGGGCCAGAACAGCATTGGCAAAAAAGCGCAAAGCGTGGTGGCGGTGGAGGAGGTGATCGGCCAGAACATCCGCTTGGCGGCGGTGGCATAGGCTGTCATCGGGCCTACGCCCTCGGTTATTTTTTTATCCGCATATTCGACCACCACAATGGCCCCGTCCACCAACATGCCCACCGCGAGAATAAGGCCAAACATAACCATATTTGAAATCGCAATACCCATTACTGCCATTGCCGCAAAACTAAGCAGGAATGAGGTCGGAATGGCGAAGCCAACCAGTAAGGCGGAACGCAGGCCAAGCGAGGCCAGAACCACGATCATTACCAGTGCAACCGCTGTCAGAACCGATGCTTGTAACTGCTCCACCATGCCCCCAACTTGCGTGGATTCATCCATGGAATAGCTAACGGTAATGCTGTTGCGCAGCTCTTTTGGCCATTCGGCCTGTGCAGCGGCTACGGTGTCGCGGACTTCTTGCACGGTGTTGATCAGGTTCACACCTTTGCGTTTCACCACTTGCAAGGCGATTGTGCTCTGGCCGTTATAACGGGCGGTGCCGCGACGGTCCTCGAAGGTTAGGCGGATGTCGGCCAAATCGCCAAGGGTAATCAAGCGGTTGCCGTTTACCTTGACCGGTAAGGAGTAGACGTCAGTAGGATCGTTGAACGAAGAGGGGATCTTGACAGAAAATGCCCCATTCGGGGTTTCGACCTCGCCTGCGGCAATTAACTGGTTGTTGTTGATGACCACCCCGATCAAATCGGTGGCGGTGACGTTATAGGCCTCTAGTTTTAGTGGATCGATCAGCACTTCAAGCATCTCGTCGCGATGCCCTGCCAATCCGGCCTCCAGCACTGGCGATAGGGATTCCACCTTGTCTTGGAGATCTTTGGCCACCCGCAGCAGAGTCCGTTCGGGGATTTTCCCTGACAAGGCGACTACCAGAATGGGAAATTCAGAGAAGTTGATTTCGTTGATCGCCACCTGATCAGCGCCATCGGGAAAATCGGCTTCCGCTTGGGATACCTTGTCGCGCACTTCGGCGATGGTGGCGGTTTTGTCCCAGCCAAATTCGAACTTTAGCAAAACACCGCCATAGTTTTCCTTGGCGGTGCCCTGGATACTTTCCAGCCCATCCAGCTCTTTGAGCTTGCTTTCCAGCGGCTTGACAATCAGCTTTTCTGCATCTTCGGCGGAAATTCCGGGGAAGGGCACGGAAACAAAAAGTGCGGGGATGTCGATATCCGGTTCGCCCTCTTTGGGCAGGCCGACATAGGCCAAGGTACCCGCCCCAAGCGACAGGACCACCAGTGCAATAATCATTCGGGCGCGGTTAGAAGCCCAGTCGACCATACCGATCATGACGCATCTTTCCGGTAGGTGGTAGTGAGGCGCCGCCCGTCGACGACAAATTCCTGCCCCACAACGATTACGTCAACAATGGCAGGTAGGCCTGTTACCCAGACGCCTTCGGCGCTGTCGTTTATGATGGTGACAGGAAAGAACTTGGCCTGGCCATCCAATGCCGCGCGGATGCCTAAACGTCCGGCATCGTCCAGCGTCAGGGCCGATTGTGGCAGCAGGTGGCCTTGATCGCCATCCAGTGCAATAAATATTTCGGCGGTGGAACCGTCACGGACAGATAGATCGGGGTTAGGGACGGTTACTTCGACCCGAAAAGTACGAGTGAGGCGATCTGCGCGCCGTGAAATAAAAGTCAGTTTACCAATTAGTTCCTTGCCGCTGATCAGTTTAGCACCGGCCAGACCTCCCACGGAAATCCGCGAGACCTGCTGTTCGGTGGCAAAGCCTATCAGCTTGATTGGATCGAGCGAAATAATGGTGGCACAAGGTGCACCCGGTTGCAATAAAGCACCGAATTCCGCAGTGTCAGATTCCAGCAGGCCGGAAAACGGCGCAGTGATTTCCAGCTTCTCGACGAGGCTTTGTGTCCGCTTCAGCGCTGCCTGGGCACTTTCCAGTGCTGCTACCCGCGCAATGGCGCTGGTTTCAGAGGCATAGCCCTTTGCAACCAGCTTTGTGGAAACCGCGTTTTTTGCCTTAGCCTCTGCCAGTCGAGCCTTGGCCTCGGCCATGCTGGCCTCAAGCGCGCCGGGGTCTAGTTGGCACAGCAATTCACCCTCCGCCACCAAAGATCCCTTGCGCAAAGGCTTTGAGATCACCAGCCCGTTGGCTTCTGATTTAGCTTGCACCAGCCGAAATGCCTCGGTCTGTCCACGCAGGATAATCCCGCGCGCAACTGGCTGTTGGGTGGATTTCAAGACAACGACTGAAACGGCGGGAATTTCTTCAAGGGTCTGTTCTGTCGCCGTTACCTGCTTTTTGGCAGGTGTTACACCTGCATAACCAAGCAACAAGTCGCGTTCCATGATCGCCAGATAGGTGACCACACACACGAGAAGGGCCGTAAGGGCAGGAACAAAACGCAACATAAACCTCCAGCCGAAGAACGGCCATTCTTGGTGGCGTCAAATAGACGTAAATAAGCACTGCTCTCTAGGTAGCGCGCAAAATACGGCCCTTCAAGGGTGCAAACACGTAAAACGGGGCAGGCTGGGGCATAAAGGTGAATAAATCTTGGGCTATCGGCTGTTAATGTAAATAACGGGTGTTTTTTAAATGCAATCTTGACCGGAAACGTAATTGCGGTTCAAAGTTGCGTAATAGTAGAAAACGCTGGCGCAACATCGGCACGGAACTTGTGTTGGCTGGCAGGAATGGCAAAAGGGCCTGACATGAACCACACTTTCCCCCGCCACTGTCACATTTCTCCACCCACAGCCGTGCGCGGAGAAGGGTGCTATTTGTTTGACAGCAATGGTAAACGGTATTTCGACGGTTCTGGCGGGGCGGCGGTATCCTGTCTTGGTCATGGTGACAGCGATGTGATCGACGCCTGCAAGGCGCAACTGGATACGTTGGCCTTTGCCCATACCAGTTTTTTTACTTCAGAACCGGCCGAGGCGCTGGCGGATTTGCTGATTGAACATGCCCCTGGTGACATTGATCGGGTGTATTTTGTGTCTGGCGGTTCCGAAGCGACTGAAGCGGCAATCAAACTGGCACGCCAATACCATTTGGAACGGGGGGAGCCGCAGCGTCGCCATCTGATCGCGCGTCGGCAAAGTTATCACGGCAATACACTGGGGGCGCTGGCCGCAGGTGGGAACCAGTGGCGGCGCAAACCTTATGCGCCCCTGTTGGTAGATGTACATCATGTCGATGCTTGCTTTGAGTATGCGGAACGACGCCACGGCGAGAGTGCCGATGAATACGGAGCACGCGCAGCCCAATCGCTGGAAGATGAGATCCTGCGCCTTGGACCTGAGACGGTGATGGCGTTTATGGCGGAAACGGTGGTCGGGGCTACCATGGGGGCGGTTGCGCCGGTTGCCGGGTATTTCAAGCGCATCCGGGAAATTTGTGATAAATACGGGGTATTGCTGATTTTGGATGAAGTGATGTGCGGCATGGGGCGCACGGGCTATCTGTATGCCTGCGAGGCTGAGGGGATTTCCCCCGATATCCTGTGCATCGCCAAGGGGCTGGGTGCGGGTTATCAACCGATCGGTGCAATGCTGTGCACGGGCGAGGTTTACCGCACGATTGAGGCGGGCAGCGGGTTTTTCCAGCACGGCCACACTTATCTGGGCCATCCGGTTGCCACGGCTGCGGGGTTGTCAGTGGTGCGCGCAATTCTTGATCGGGATTTGCTTGATCAGGTCAAGACACGGGGCAAACAGGTGATGGATGCCCTGAGTGCGGCCTTTGGCCAGCACCCCCATATTGGCGATATTCGTGGCCGCGGGTTGTTCGTCGGCATAGAGGTGGTGGCGGATCGTGACAACAAGGCCCCGTTTGATCCGGCCCTTGGTCTGGCGGCGAAACTCAAGGCTGCGGCCTTTGAACATGGGCTGGTATGCTACCCGATGTCCGGCACCCGAGATGGCACAAAAGGGGATCACATCATGCTGGCCCCTCCCTTTATCATGAGCGAGGCGCAGATACCGGAAATTGTGGAGCCGATCCGGCGGGCGCTGGAGGATGTACTGCCTTAACGAAACCGCAACCGTCGCGCCTGTGATATTGCCAGCCCGAGCAGGATCAGGCTCAACGCGCCGATGAACTGGCCGGGCAGGGTTTCATTGAGCAGCAATACCCCGAAAATAACGGCCCAGACCGGCACTTGGTAATTTACCAGAACCAGAAATGTCGGCCCTGCGGAATTGATGATCTGCACCAAAAGCACGGTTGCAACTGCCGTTGGCATGATACCGAGGTACAGGATTCCGGCCAGTGCAGTGCTGTCGGGGAGCGCGGGCGTGCCCTCAAAATATAGTGACAGGGGGATCATGATCAGGCTGGCCAGCAACAAAGCCGCGGCGCTGAAACCCATGACGGGAGTGGGCGGGCACAGGCGGGTGATGATGGATCCGCTGGCATAACAGCAGGCGGCGGCGATGCAGGCGATACGCGCAAGGTTTTCCTGCTCGGCACCGCTGTTACCAAAGGCAGCGGGGCCGATCAGCACTATGACACCAAAGAAACCGATCACAAAGCCGATGAACTTGCGCCGCGACATACGATCCCCCGGAATCAAGAAATGCGCCAGCGGCAGCACCAGTAGCGGCACAACGGCCATGGTGATTCCTGCAAAACCGGAACTGACATGCAATTGGCCCCAACTCAGCAAAGTGAACGGCAACGCGTTTGAGGCAATTGCCATACCCAGACAATGCAGCCAGATACGGAGATCCGTTTTACTGGAAAAACCAGGCAGCCGCCGCCCCATGGTATAAGCAATTGCAGTCAGTAAAACCGCGCCAATGCTGATGCGTCCGGCGGCGACAGTAAGGGGCCCAAATCCGGTCAGAGCCATCTTTGATCCCATAAAAGAGGCCCCCCAGATCACGCCAAGGGAAAGCAGCATCAGCCAGATTTTCAGGCCGGGGGAGGATTGCGTTGTCATGGGGGTGTCCAGTTGCTATCGGTTATTACTATTCTTTAACGTGGTAATTACCAGCAAAAAATGCGCTGCAAAATTCGGACTAATCCTGTGTCCTATTGAGGGTTCCCAAACTGTAATAAACCAGTATTTCCGCGCGGTTATCTCGGTCAGGAACACGTGTAACCCGATTAGGGCAACAAGCAGACACCCCTTGACGAGCAGCGGTGCACAGGTTTTAATGGCGCCATGACTGCCTCAATAAACGCCCGTTCTGTGTATTATTACCTGCTATTCTAGCGGGGGTGTCGACGATCCATCAATCGCTGAGTGTCAGTGGTTGAAATGCAGTCTCCAGTGGCCTTGGCAAAAAAATAGGCCCAATATGTCTCAACATTCTTTTGAAATGCCCAGCTTGGGTATAATCGGTTTTGGTGCTTTCGGGCGCCTGATTGCCTCGCATCTCGCGCCGTGGTTTCAAATACGGGCTTATGATCCTGTTCCCCGATCGCCTCTGCCGGAAAACGTGTCGCTTGTGGATCTGGAGGACGCTGCACGCAGTTCAATTGTGGTTCTGGCGGTGCCGATGATGGCATTGCAGGATACAGTAGAGCGGATTGGCCCCCATTTGCGGCCTGATGCGCTGGTTCTCGATGTGGGGTCGGTAAAAGTTCAAGCGGCTGAAATTCTACGCAAAGGCCTTCCGGTCGGCATTGATGTGGTTGCCACTCATCCTCTGTTTGGGCCGCAAAGCGCCAAGAACGGGCTGAGAGGGCTGAAAATTGCAATCAATCCCATTCACGGAAGCCGCCACGCCGAGGTCGCGTATTTCTTGCGCCGGAAACTGGGGTTACAGGTGATCCTGTGCACGCCCGAAGAACACGACCGCGAACTTGCCATGGTGCAGGGGATTACGCATCTGATTGCCAAAGTGTTAACGCGGATGGAGCCACTGCCAAGCCGTATGACCACTCGCAGTTTCGAACGAATTATGGAGGCGGTGGATATGGTGCGGGATGACGCGCCCGAGGTGTTTCATGCGATAGAGGTTTCGAACCCATATGCAAACGGGGTGCGCGATCGATTCTTTGATGTCGCGCGCAGTTTGGATAAGGAACTGCGCGCGCTTGGTTCTAAAGGTTAGTTGGGGCTACTCCCCGAATACCCGCTTAAAAATGGTATCAACGTGTTTGGTGTGATAGCCAAGGTCGAACTTTTCCTCGATTTCTTTAACACTCAGCGCAGCCAGAACATCCGCGTCGGCCAGCAATTCGGTTTTGAAATCGGCACCTTCTTCCCACACACGCATCGCATTGCGTTGCACCAGTTTATAACTGTCCTCGCGCGATACGCCTGCTTGGGTCAGGGCCAGCAGGACGCGCTGGGACATCACAAGGCCGGAAAACTGGTTCATGTTGCGCAGCATGTTTTCAGGATGGATCACCAGATTTTCCACAACCATGGTCATGCGGGCCAATGCAAAGTCCAAAGTGATGGTGGTATCTGGCCCGATGTTGCGTTCCACGCTCGAGTGCGAAATATCGCGTTCGTGCCAGAGAGTCACGTTTTCCATCGCCGGAATAACTGCCATACGTACCAAACGTGCAAGTCCGGTCAGGTTCTCGGTCAGCACTGGATTGCGTTTATGCGGCATAGCAGAGGAACCTTTTTGGCCTTTGGAGAAAAACTCCTCGGCCTCCAGAACCTCAGTGCGCTGCATGTGGCGGATCTCGGTTGCGATGTTCTCAAGGCTGGAACCGACGACGCCAAGGGCGGCGAAAAATGCTGCGTGGCGGTCGCGCGGGATCACTTGGGTGGAGATCGGCTCGACCTCCAGCCCCAACTTGGCGCAGACGTGTTCCTCAACCGCCGGGTCGATGTTGGCAAAGGTGCCAACAGCGCCCGAGACAGCTCCAGTAGCGATTTCTTTCTTGGCCTTTTTCAGCCGGTTCAGGTTGCGATCCATTTCCGCATAGAACCGCGCAAAGGTCAGGCCCATGGTGGTGGGTTCTGCGTGGATGCCGTGACTGCGGCCCACACGCAGGGTCATTTTGTGCTCCAGCGCACGGCGCTTCAACGCATCGAGTAATTTCTGCGTGTCTGCGATCAAAATGTCGGCGGCGCGCACCAGCTGCACGTTGAAACAGGTATCCAGAACGTCGGAGCTGGTCATGCCTTGGTGTACAAAACGGGCCTCGTCATTGCCGATGATTTCCGCCAGATGGGTCAGAAAGGCGATGACGTCATGCTTGGTTTCCGCCTCGATTTCATCAATCCGTGCCACGTCAAATTCAACGTCTTTGGCTTTCCACACCGCATCTGCATTTGCGCGCGGGATTACACCAAGATCGGCTTGTGCGTCGCAGGCGTGGGCCTCGATTTCATACCAGATGCGGAATTTGGTTTCGGGGGACCAGATTTTAACCATTTCAGGGCGGGAATAGCGGGGAATCATCGGCGCGGCCTTTTGATTGGGAGAAGGTTCGGGGGCGTCTTAAACTGATCAACCAGCAGGAGCAAGATTTGAGGCTATACTTAAAGCTGTCCAATAACCAAGCGGGGTGCTAATGAGTCGGCACCTTAAAGTTGTGAAAGCGTAATATGACCTATTCAGTAAAGTTTCTTGATACAGACAAGTTTTTAGATAGCAAATTGGTGTCCCCGGCCGGAGACTATTATTTCAGCGAGATCGTGGCGTCCGTACCCACAGGGTTTATTGGAATGCGTGTCATTGGCAATTCCTCAAGCTCGGTTGTTTTTGAGACCAGCGTAGGCATTATCACCGCGCGCTATACGATCAGCGGGACAGGGCTGAGCGCCGGTCCCTATGGGGCGGGGTTTGTTCTGAATGCCGGGACTGTGAATAAAATTACGGTGTCGTTTGATTTCGGGAGTGGCCTTTTTTTTAATGGTTATGAAATTGGCGGGTTGAACCTAAACAGTACCGCCACCGTTCAGACTATTCTGAATTACGCAACAGGTGTTATGAGCGGGGGGGATCAAATTATTCTGGCCGGTGAAGGTGTTCGTTACTTTGGCACCGCGGCCAATGACGTGTTTACAACCGGTACCAAAGGAATTTTCGAAGAAACCCTGGCGCTTGACGGTGACGACTATCTTGAACTTGGTGGCGGCAATGACCGATTTTCTGCGGGCAAAGGTAATGATACCATGCTGGGGGAGGCCGGAGATGATGTCCTGTATGGCGGTTCTGGAAATGATCGGATTAGCGGTGGCGGCGGGCGCGACAAGTTAATTGGAAATGAGGGTGATGACAGGCTTTTTGGTGGGTTAAGGGATGACAAGCTGGTAGGAGGATATGGCAATGATCGGCTTGTCGGCAATAAGGGTGGAGACACGCTTTATGGCGACGATGGAGACGACCGACTTGTTGGTGGCGCGGGCAATGATTTCCTGCGCGGGGCTGCAGGTTTGGACAAGCTATATGGCGGCAGTGGTCGCGACGTTCTGCAAGGCGACTATCACAAAGACGAATTGTATGGGGGACGTGGAAAAGACACTCTTGATGGTGGAAAGCACGACGATATTTTGACCGGGGGTGAGGGGCAGGATCTTTTATCCGGTGGTACAGGCAGCGATATTTTTGTTTTCGATGATGTCTCGGGAAATGACAGGATCAGCGATTATCAGGTCGGTATAGACAGTATCCGGATCGACACCACAAACGATATCACAACCAAGGTCGTTTCTGCCGGGGTTCGGGTATCCTGGGGGGATGATTCAGTTCTTGTTGTCGGTGTTTCCGATACGGCTGATCTGGATTTCTTGTAGGATCAGAAGATGGATCAGTTCTTGCTTTGGGCCAGTCGGAAAGCTTTGGGCGTTTGCCCCAGTTTGGCAGAAAACAGGCGGGTAAAATAGGCGGGGGATGAAAACCCGAGGTGATTGGAGATTTCCAAGATCTTGTGGTCAGTATTCAGCAACATCATGCGCGCCTCGCTCAATACACGTTCCTGAATCAGCCGTGAGGCTGATTTACCGTTCACCTGCTGACAGACCCGTGTCAGGTGAGTTGGGGTGACGCCCAGTTCCTTTGCATATTGCGCCAATGTGCGCGCCGAGCGGAAGTCTTTTTCCAACAGCTTGACAAAACCCTCCATCAACCGCTGTGATGCATTCACCTTGGTTGATTTTTGGAGTTTTTCGGCCATACGCGCCACTTGCACGGACAAAAGACCGACAAGATATTCCAGCGCCAGATTGTGGCCGGTGCCTTCGTCGTTAAACTCAGAAAACAGGTGATCAAAGCGGTTGGAAATCTGTTTTTGGTCCATCAGGTTGAGAATCGGCATGAACACGGTCTGGTTTGGCAAGGTGGCACTGGATTTTGGTTCGACAGCGGCGATTGTTCCAAAAATATTGCGGGATAATTCCAGTTGATGGGGCACGTCATTTGGGATGAAAATCACCGTGTTAGGGCCAAAACTGCGGGTGATGCCATTGATCATGCAACGCCCGTTCCCTTTGGAAATCCAAAAGAATTTATGCATCCCGTTGCAGCTGTCTACGCGCAGTTCCGGGTGGGATTTTCGCATGGTGCCCGCAAGTGAGCCAACGAAAACGCGTTGTTTCTTGTCAATGAGGAGGCTTGGCGCGTCTTGGTCCATGGGGTTCCGTTTGTTGTGCAGATTTATATTGCTACACGAATGCGTGAGCTTGTCTAAGAAAAAATAACTTATGGGCAAAATTAGGGCACGGCTGCGGTAATATGGCGGATCAGGTCACTATTTTGCGCGGCGGTCTCTGCGCAAACGCGCTGCCAGTCCTTCATGCGATTACGAAACCATGTGCGCTGGCGTTTAGCATACTGGCGTGAAGCGGCGCAGCCCTGGTCTATGGCTTGATCGCGGGTTAATTCCCCTTGCAGATAGGCGGCCAATTCACCCGCACCAATTGCCTGCATTGCAGGGATGGCAGGGTTCCAGCCTGATTGCAGCACCGCACGCACCTCATCCAATGCGCCGGTTTCCAGCATGAGGTTGAAACGCCGGTCAATGCGTTTCGCCAGCCAGTCACGATCCGCGTCAAGAACAAGGCAGGTTGCTGTGTCTTGCGGCACAAGGGGGGGCGGTGTTTGGCGGTGCCATGCGGCCAGACCCGTGCCGCTAGAGCGCAGCACTTCCCATGCGCGCTGTACCCTTGCAGGGTTGCGTTGGTCAATTTGCTTTAGGGTTTGGGGGTCGTTATCATGGAGGTAATCCAGCATTTCTTGAGTATCGCGCGTCTCGCGCAACACATTGCCCGCTTGGCGAATTTCGGCATTAATGGGGGGGATTTCGGCTAACCCCTTGGTCAAGGCCGAGAAATACAACCCCGTGCCGCCAATGATGATGGGCCTTTGCCCAAGGGCTTGGGCGTTGCTCAGGCATTCCCCCACGTCGCGCAGCCAGTGTCCAGTGGAATAAGCCGCATCACAAGCCACATGGCCGTAGAGGTAATGCGGCGCAAGGGCCAGTTCAGCCGGATCAGGGCGCGCAGACAATACCTGCCAGCAGGCATAGACCTGTAAAGCATCCGCATTGATTATGCAGCCGCCGACCTCCTGTGCCAAAGACAAGGCAAGGGCGGATTTACCCGAGGCGGTGGGGCCAGCAATCAGAATAGGGCGCGCGGGATCAGGCATAGCGGTTGTTTATCTCGTTGCTTTGGGTCTGCTTAGGGCAAACCACCCGATTTTGCCATTGAAACAAATGCGGTTTTCAGACAGTTTGCACCGAACGCCACATTTCAGGAGTCGTGCATGCCCAACAATGTGCAAGCAGCAGCTAAACCGGCCTATAAACGGGTCTTGTTGAAAATTTCCGGTGAGGCGCTGATGGGCGATCAGGGTTTTGGTCTGCATCCCCCGACAGTTGAACGCATTGCCCGTGAAATCAAGAGTGTGCATGATCTCGGGGTCGAGATCTGTCTGGTTATTGGTGGCGGCAACATCTTTCGGGGGCTACAAGGCAGCGCGCAGGGTATGGAGCGCACAACGGCGGATTACATGGGAATGCTGGCGACCGTGATGAATGCACTGGCGATGCAATCAGCGCTAGAGGCCCTTAACGTGTTCACGAGGGTGATTTCCGCAATTCCGATGGATCAGGTCTGCGAGCCGTATATCCGCCGACGCGCCGTGCGCCACCTTGAGAAAAAACGAGTTTGCGTGTTTGCGGCAGGAACCGGCAATCCATATTTTACCACCGATACCGCAGCCACATTACGGGCCAATGAAATGTCTTGCGAGGCGATTTTCAAGGGCACGCAAGTAGACGGGATTTACGATAAAGACCCACAGGTACACGCGGATGCTGTGCGCTATGACAGGGTCAGCTACAACGAAGTTCTGACCAAAAACCTGCGGGTGATGGATGCATCGGCAATTGCGCTGGCACGCGACAATAATAAACCGATTGTGGTATTCAGCTTGGATGAACCCGGCGGTTTTGCTGGTATTTTGCGCGGCGAGGGGACATATACCCTCGTAGGCGAGTTTTAAGGAGGCAAGAATATGTCTGAAATCGAAATTGACACGGATGATTTGCAACGGCGTATGGAGGGCTCTATGGCCTCGCTGAAATCGGATTTTGCTTCATTGCGGACGGGGCGCGCCTCCGCCTCTATTCTGGATACGATCATGGTCGATGCCTATGGCTCGCAAATGCCGCTCAATCAATGCGGCACCGTGAATGTTCCAGAGCCACGGATGATTACCGTGACCGTTTGGGACAAAGAGCTATTGATTGCTGTAGAAAAGGCGATCCGCAATTCCAATGTTGGGATTAATCCCGTTGGTGACGGTATGACCTTGCGCTTGCCTATCCCTGAATTGAACGAGGAGCGCCGCCAAGAACTGGCCAAAGTCGCTGGCCAATTCGCGGAAAACGCCCGTATCGCTGTACGTAACGTGCGCCGTGATGGTATGGATCAGATCAAGAAGGCTAAAAATGACGGTATGAGCGAGGATGACCAAAAGATATGGTCGGACGAAATTCAGGACATGACGAATACGATCATTGCCAGTATCGACAAGGCGGTTGAAGTAAAGCAAGAAGAGATTATGCAGGTTTAAGCTGCAAAACGATAAAGTAAGGCGACGCCATGTCGAACACTCCCAGCCCAGAGAAATCTGCGCGCCACGTTGCCATTGTTATGGATGGCAACGGGCGTTGGGCGACTGCGCGCGGATTGGAGCGGCTGAAAGGCCACGCGCGCGGGGTGGACCGGGTGCGTGAGATTGTTGGCGTTGCGCCGGATCATGACATCAAATACCTGACGATTTTTGCCTTTTCGACCGAGAACTGGAAGCGCTCTGCGCGCGAAGTCACCGGCCTGATGAGCCTGTTTCGCCGTTATATCCGCAAAGAGGCGGAAACTATGATGCGGGACAATGTGCGGGTACGGTTTGTCGGGGATCGCTCTAAACTCGGTAAAAAGCTGCGCGAGTTGATGATTGATCTGGAAAAGCAAACCCTCAATAACAGCAATCTGAACCTGACTGTGGCTCTGAATTATGGGGGCCGCGACGAAATCACCCGCGCTGTGCGGCGCATGGGGAATGCGATAAAAGCGGGGGGGCTGAACCCCGAGGATATAACCGAGGACACAATTACTAGTTATCTGGACACGGCGGATATTCCCGACCCGGATCTGGTGATCCGTACTTCGGGCGAGAACCGCACCTCGAATTTTCTGCCTTGGCAAGCGGCCTATGCGGAATATGTTTTCACGCCGACTGCTTGGCCCGATTTCACCGAACCGGAACTGGCTAAAACACTTGAATCGTATCGCGACCGCGATCGCCGGTTTGGCGCGAGCCTGTCTAAATGAGCGGTAAGGCCGACTTTTCCGATCTGTTGCCGCGTGTAATATCCGCGATTGTCATGCTGGCTCTTGGCGCGGGTTCGCTTTGGGTCGGGGGCGATGTTTTCGCATTGGTTTTGATCATTGCTGCTGGCCTAATGGGCTGGGAAATGAGCCGGATGCATTGTGTTAACCATCTAGTGCCGATGGTGTTTGGACTGCTGATTGCAGCTGTGACCCTGTGTTTTATGTTCCTGCCGCTGCCGTGGGTGGTTGCCACCGCTGTCATCGCTGCAGGGGCTGCGCTGGTGGGCCATCAAAAACGCCCTGTAGCGGTGTTGTTGATGGGGATAGTGATTGTGCTGGCTTGCACCGCTTTTCAGGTATTGCGTGTAGGGAACGCAGGTTTTGTGATGACCCTATGGCTTGTTCTGGTTGTTGTTGCGACGGATATCGGCGGCTATTTCGCAGGCAAACTAATTGGTGGCCCCAAGATATGGGCGCGAATTAGCCCGAAAAAAACTTGGTCCGGTACTCTCGGCGGTTGGGTGCTGGCGGCCCTTGTCGGCTTGGCATTTTATGCCAATGGTGTTGGCTCGGTGCAGATTGTTGTGTTTTCAGTACTGGTTTCGATGGCTTCGCAGGCGGCGGATATGGCGGAATCAGCAATCAAGCGGCGGGCGGGGGTCAAGGACAGCTCGAACCTGATCCCGGGCCATGGTGGTTTGCTGGACCGCTTTGATGGCTGGCTTGGCGCGGGATTGCTGGTCGCGGTTTTACGTCTCGTAGGCGCCGTTTGATGCGCAAGGTATCGGTTTTCGGCTCTACCGGCTCGGTCGGTGTTAACACCATTAATTTGATTGCCCGCAGGCCGGATGATTTTCATGTCGTCGCCCTGACTGGCGGTCACAATATCAGCCTTTTGGCACAGCAAGCGCGCGCGTTGAGGGCCGAAATTGCGGTAACTGCGAACCCCGATTTGTTGGATGATTTGCGCGAATTACTGGCGGGTAGCGGGATTGAGGCCGCAGCGGGGCGCGGAGCGTTGCTGGAGGCCGCCGCGCGACCAGCGGATTGGATCATGCTGGCCGTTGTCGGTTTTGCTGGGCTTGAGCTGAGCCTGATTGCGGCGCAGCAGGGAAGCACGCTGGCACTGGCCAACAAAGAAAGCCTCGTGTGTGGGGGGGCTTTGTTGCAGCAGACCTGCACCCGTCACGGCACCCGTTTGCTGCCCGTAGACAGCGAACATTCGGCGATTTATCAGTGCATTGGCACGCAGGACAAAGAGGTTGAGCGCATTATCCTGACAGCCTCTGGCGGGCCTTTTTTGAACTCCACCCATGCAGAAATGGAACGCGCAACGCCTGAGCAGGCTGTGGCGCATCCCAATTGGGATATGGGCCAGCGGATTTCAATCGACAGCGCGTCGATGTTTAACAAAGCCATGGAAATGATCGAAACCTTTGTGCTGTTTGATGTGACGCCAAGCCAGATTGAGGTGATCGTGCATCCGCAGTCTATCATCCATTCGATGGTGGGGTTCACTGACGGCGCGATCATGGCGCATCTGGGGCCACCAGATATGCGGGCACCGATTGGGTTTGCCCTAAATTGGCCTGATCGCCATGATTTACCGCTGGAACGACTCGATTTTGGTACTCTTGGCGATTTGACTTTCCGGCACCCGGATAAAACCCGTTTTCCAGCTATTGCGTTGGCAGAGCAGACCATTGAAATGGGTGGATTGGCCGGTGCAGTTTTCAATGCGGCCAAGGAACAGGCGCTGGATTTGTTTCTGGCGCGCAAGATCGGCTTTCTTGATATGGCGCGGATCGTTGAAACCGTGCTAAATTCCCCCCAACCGACGGCGGATGCGCCCGTACTTGAAACAATCATCGCTGTTGATGCCGAGGCCCGTACACGGGCAATCGCAGCTGCAGGCTAGACTGGACAACACCATGTTTGATTTCCTAACCTATATCCCGTTTATCGGTGACACTTTGGCGGTGATCGTACCGTTTTTTATTGTGCTGAGCATCGTAATTTTCATCCATGAATACGGCCATTACATCATGGGGCGTTGGTGCGGCATTCACGCCGAGGCGTTTTCGATGGGCTTTGGGCCGATTCTTGCCTCTTGGCACGATAAACGCGGTACCCGCTGGCAGGTTTCTGCGCTGCCTTTGGGGGGCTTTGTCAAGTTTCTGGGCGATGCCAACGGTGCGAGCGCTGCCGATCTGGATGCGCTGGAAAAGATGCCGCCCGAACTGCGCTCCAAAACCCTGCACGGGGCCAAGTTGTACAAGCGGGCGTTAACAGTTTTTGCCGGACCACTGGCGAATTTTGTGCTGTCAATTGTGATTTTTGCGGGCCTGACCATGAGTACTGGCGTGGCGACCAATGATCCTATCGTGGGCGAGATGCACCAGTTCCCCGGCATTCAGAATGACTTGAGAGTCGGTGATTACGTTCATAAAATCAATGATGTAACGATCACCAGCCGTGAAGATATCAGTGATTTTCTGTCCGAAGCCGAACCTACCCTGACCACGATTTATCAGGTCGAGCGGGACGGCGCGATGCTGGAAGTTGAAGGCCCTTACCCTTGGTTACCCATTGTTGCAGGCGTGAACCCCGTGACGCCAGCGGCCAAGGCGGGCATTAAATCCGGGGATCTTATTGTCCGAGTTGGGGATACTGACATCGTCTCTTTTCCCCAGTTGCAAGTGGTGATCCTGAATGCCAGTCAAAGCGAGGTTCCGATTGTCGTTCAGCGTGGGGACGAGCGTCTGGACTTGAAAATAACGCCCCGCGAAATGCCCTATGAAAAAGAGGATGGTTCCTTTGGCACCCGCACTATGATCGGCATCGGTGGTACGGTCGCTTTTGGTCCCTATATCCAAAGCGTCGGGCCGATAGATGCGCTGTATTACGGTGCGCTGAACATTGCCGGTATCGTTGATGGTTGGTTACGTACGATTTATCATTTGATCGCTGGAAATCTGGCGTTCAAGAACTTGCAAGGTCCGGTTGGAATCGCGGTTGCTTCGGGGGATTCTGCCTCACAGGGGCCCATTGAATTCATCTTTCTGGTCGGTTTCATTTCGACTGCCATCGGCCTGATGAATCTGCTACCGATTCCGGTTCTTGATGGCGGACATCTGGTTCTTTACGCCTATGAGGCAATCTTCCGCCGAGAGCCAAATGCCAGGATATTGCAGGGTATCATGATGGCGGGGATGTCGATTCTGCTGTTGCTGATGGTATTTGCCACTTATAATGACATTATGCGCCTTTGAATCCCTTTAAACTTGGATTAAGAAAAGCATAGTAAAGAAAAATTAGCTGCTGGAACCTTGGGGGGTTTAAGTCAATATGGTTGATACACAGGTCGCTGTGCAAATTCGGCATGGCTTTGGCAAGATTTGCTCTGTTCTGGCGCTTTCAACAGCTCTTGTGGCTGTAGTTCCCGTTGTTTTTCCGTCACATTCCATAGCACAAGCACAAGCTTCGGCCCGGTTTTCCCGGATTGATGTGTCGGGAAACCAGCGTATCGCTGCTGACACTATTCGCACTATTGCGGGAATTCCTGCAAGTAAACGTGTAACGCCGGGGCAAATCAACGACGCTGTACAGAACCTTTATGCCTCTGGCCTGTTCGAATCGGTGGATGTGCGTCCCGAACGGGGGCGTCTGATTATTGATGTGGTGGAAAACCCGACGATTAACCGGATCGCGATCGAGGGCAATAAACGCCTTAAAGACGAAGCTCTGCTACCATTGATCGGCTCCGTGCCGCGGCGCGCCTATTCTCCGACACAGGCCGAAGCCGATGTCGCTGCGATTGCGCAGGCCTATGCTCAGGCGGGGCGTTTGGCCGCGCGTATCAAACCCAAGATTATCAAGCGCTCGGACAACCGGATTGATCTGGTATTTGAGGTGCGCGAAGGACGTGTTGTTGAGGTGAACCGGATCGGATTTACGGGAAACCGTGTCTATTCGGATCGCCGTTTGCGCCGCGCCATAGCAACCAAACAGGCTGGCCTGTTTCGTGCCTTGATCCGCAAAGATACCTACATTCAAGACCGCGTCGAGTTTGACAAACAAAAACTTACGGAATTTTATAAACGACGCGGTTATATCGACGCGGAAGTTCTGTCCTCTGGTGCTGATTTTTCCCGGCAGCGCAATTCGTTTTTGCTGAATTTCAAGGTTCAGGAAGGACAGCAGTATATATTCGGTGATATGACCATCACCAGCCTGGAACCAGATGTTAGCGTTGACGATTACCAAAGGGCGTTAAAGCTGAAATCCGGTCGTCCGTTTGATCCACGCAAGGTTGAGACAACGCTGGAGCGGCTGGACATCATCGCTTACGACAAGGGCTTGCCGTTCATTCAGGCAGTGCCGCGCATCACGCGAAACGATGACACCCGTACCATCGACATTGAATTCGAACTACAACGCGGCGCGCGCGTCTTTGTTGAGCGCATCGACATCGAGGGCAATTCCACCACATTGGACCGGGTAATCCGGCGCCAGTTCAAAGTGATTGAAGGCGATCCGTTCAACCGGCGCGAAATCCGGCAGGCAACAGATCGCATTCGGGGCTTGGACTTTTTTGCCAAGGTAGAAGTCGATAGTCGTGAGGGATCGGCACCGGATCAGGCTGTCATTGACGTGAATGTCGAAGAAAAACCCACCGGTTCGTTGGGGTTCGGCTTGAGTCTCGGAACGGACGCCGGTTTGGGGGGGACAATCTCTTTGTCGGAAAATAACTTCCTGGGCAGGGGGCAAAAATTCAGTCTGGCACTTACAACGTCAAAAGAGGATCGCACCTTTGATTTGAGCTTTGCCGAGCCGGCCTTGTTTGACCGTGATTTATCCGCTGGTTTTGAACTTTTTTATCGAACAACAAACAGCTCTTTTAACAGCTATGATACTGTTTCGGTCGGGTTCTCACCCAAAATCGGTTTTCCGATTGGTAAAAATAGCCGGTTGGAACTATCTTACCGCCTTTCCAGCGACAAGATCACCGCAGAAAATACGGTATCCCAGTTCACACAGGATGAAACCGGTTCGAAAGTTTCCAGCGCTATAGGGGCGCGATATACTTTGGATCGCCGCAATTCTCCGATTGATCCGACTGCAGGGTTTGTTTTCTCGCTGGATCAAAAGCTGGCGGTGCTTGGTGGGGACCAGAATTATTATCGAGCAGTCGCGAATGCCAAAACCTATCGCAGCTTTTTTAATGAAGAAGTTGTCTTTTCAGCAGAACTTGAAGGCGGGGTGATTCACTCTCTCAGTGGTTCTTCGACTCGTGTTTTTGAGCGGTTCAGCTTGGGCGGAGACAAGTTGCGGGGCTTTGAAACTTACGGTATTGGTCCGCGAGACATGAACAATAATGGCGCTGGAACGCCTTTTTCTGAACCTTTGGGCGGCAACTTTTTTGCAGTTGCGCGGCTAGAGGCAAGTTTCCCCATTGGCCTGCCCGAAGAGTACGGTGTGCACGGCGGTTTGTTCTTTGATATCGGCAGTGTTTGGGGGCTGGATAACACCACGTCCTCGGCGGGAACCAGCGTTGACGACAGTCGTCAATTCCGGTCGGCGATTGGAGTGTCCTTGTTCTGGGATACCGCCCTCGGGCCATTGCGGTTTAACTTTTCCAAACCTTTGAAATATATCAAGGGCGTGGATAATACCCAAAGCTTCAATTTCACGATTGCTACGCGTTTCTGATCGAATGGCTTGGCACCGAACCGTTACAATACTGTTGGCCCTTGTTGGGGCAGTACCGTTGCAGGCGCAGCAGTATCCGGTTTTTCAAGAACAGCTGCCGGTCGCCAGCATCAACCGCGAGGTGCTATTTACCGAGTCCAACTATGGGCGTGCTTTACTGGCCAGCATTTCAGAACACGAAAGCCAGTTGGTCAAAGAAAACGACAGCCTTCTGGGGGATCTGGAACGGGAAGAACGGGAGCTGACAGAATTGCGCAAGCAAATTCCGGCGCCAGAATTTGCCACGTTGGCCAAGGCTTTTGATGCCAAGGCCAACCAAATTCGTCAGACACAAGGTGAAAAACTTGATGCTCTGAACAAACAGCTCGATGCGGGTAGGTTCACTTTTTACCGTCAGGCGGAAACGGTTATTCGCGATTTGATGATCGAGCGGGGCATTGTCTATGTTCTGAACGAACAGGCAATTCTGATGAGCACCGGTGAGGGAAATATTACGCCCGATGTGATACAGCAGCTGGATGCGTTGTTTGCCAGTGGCGCTTTGCAGGTGAATGACAAGTAACTCTCGGCTTGCTACATTGCAGCGGTGTTGATACGCAATTACAGACTAATTCAAAGGGACAGTATCAAATGGCAGACGGCAACGAGACCCCGCAATTATTCAGCGCGGATATTCAGGATATCAAACGGATGATTCCGCACCGCTATCCTTTTCTGCTGGTGGATCGGGTCCGCGATATTGACTTGGGAAAAAGTGCCGTTGGCATAAAGAATGTGACCTTCAACGAACCGCATTTTCAAGGGCACTTCCCCTCCAGCCCGATTATGCCCGGTGTGACCATCGTCGAGGCCATGGCCCAGACGGCTGCTGTGCTGGTGGTGAAAACCATGGACATGATCGACAACGACATGCTGGTGTATTTCCTGTCGATTGATAAATGCAAGTTCCGTAAACCGGTAACTCCGGGTGATCAGTTGGAATTGCATGTCAACGTGATCCGTGGACGCGGTAAACTGTGGCGCTTTTCCGGTGTTGGCAAGGTCGAAGGCGCGGTCGTGGCCGAGGCTGAGTTTAATGCGATGATGGTTCCCCCCGAGGATCAGTGAGGCGGCATATGTCTATTGATGAAACAGCGCAAATTCACCGGCTAGCTGCGGTGGAAGAGGGCGCGGTGATCGGCCCGGGTTGCAAAATCGGTGCCTTTTCTGTTGTTGGGCCAGAGGTAACGCTCGGGGCCAATGTCGAGCTGAAATCCCATGCGGTTGTTGAGGGTTGGACAACTGTAGGCGATGGCACAGTCATTTTTCCTTTCGCCTCAATCGGTCACATTCCACAAGATTTGAAATTTGGTGGCGAGCGTACCAAACTGGAAATTGGCGCGCGCAACCGCATCCGTGAACATGTCACCATGAATCCGGGCACCGAGGCCGGTGGTGGCGTCACCCGTGTTGGCGATGACGGTTTGTTTATGATGGGCGTGCATGTGGGCCATGATTGCATTCTGGGCAACCGGATTATCATGGCAAATAATGCGTCGCTTGGTGGCCACTGTATCGTCGAGGATCATGTGATCATCGGCGCGCTGGCAGGCGTGCACCAGTTTTGTCGCCTTGGGCGCGGGGCAATGATTGGGGGGTTGGCGGCCGTTGTTGCGGACGTCATTCCCTATGGCACGGTTCAGGGCGAGAGGGCTTCGCTAGAGGGGCTGAATCTGGTCGGGTTGAAACGCGCGGGAATGGCAAAACACGACATCAACGGCTTGCGCAGTGTTTTCAAGTTGTTGTTCAACGGCTCTGGCAGCCTGCGGGATCGCGCTGCGGCTTTGCAGCGGGAATATGCGTCTAATGTGTTGGTGCAGGATGTGACCAGTTTTATCCTAGAGGATAGCAGCCGCCATATTTCCGTTCCCAAAGACAGTTAATGGTTTCGTCCCCCCGAAAATCCACGCTGGCAATCGTCTCAGGAGAGGGCGATTTGCCCCGCTTGATTGCGGATGAGTGTGCGCGCCAAGGCCAGCAATACATGCTGGTATTGTTTGCAGGCTTCGCACCCGATTGGGCCATTGGACGGCCCCAATGCAATGTCGAATTTGAAAAACCGGGCAAACTGTTCAAAGCACTGGAAGCGGCGGGGTGCCAGCAGGTTGCTTTTGCCGGTGCAATGCAGCGTCCAAACCTCAATCCACTCCGGTTTGACTGGAAATTCCTGACGCTGGCCCCCACATTGCTGCCCGCACTTAAAAGCGGTGACGATGTAACACTGCGCACGATTACGACTATTTTTGAGGCAGAAAAACTGGAAATTGTTGCGCCACACTCTTTGCTGGAATCGCTTGTTGCCGGGGCCGGAGCGTTGGGGAGCATTGAACCAACAGCCGCCAATCAGGTGGATATTGCACGCGGGTTTGCAATTGCGCGTGCGATCGGATCACAGGACGTGGGGCAGGGAGCTGTGGTGGCACAAGGTCTGTGTCTGGGGGTTGAGAGCATTCAGGGCACTGATGTGATGCTGGATTTTGTGGCGCAAACAGGCAGCGCTTTTCGCCCCGATCCTGAGGGCAGCAGGGGCGTGCTGTGTAAAGCCCCGAAACCGGGGCAGGATTGGCGCGTGGATATGCCTGCGATTGGTGCGAAAACCCTGGAAAATGCTGCCAAGGCAGGTTTGGCTGGGGTGGCGGTTCAGGCTGGGGGGGTATTGATCCTCGGGCTGGAGGAAACCATTGCCAAGGCCGATGAACTGGGCCTGTTTCTGGTTGGGGTACCAGCCCCATGAGCCGCCCTTTGAGCGTCTTTGTTATTGCCGGGGAACCCTCGGGCGACAAATTGGGCGGGGCATTAATGGCGGGGCTTAAAGGCCTTTCAGCGGTGGAATTCAGCGGGGTTGGTGGCCCTTTGATGCAGGCGCAAGGTCTGGACAGCCTGTTTGATATGGCGGATCTGTCAGTCATGGGATTGCTTGAGGTTCTGCCGCGCGTTCCCAAACTGCTGCGCCGTGTTAAACAAACCGCTGCGGCGGTGATCGCAGCGCGCCCCGATGTGCTGATCACCATTGATAGCCCCGATTTTTGCCTGCGTGTGGCGGGCAAGGTGCGCGCGGTTCTGCCAGACATTAAGGTTGTGCATTACGTTGCCCCATCGGTCTGGGCCTGGCGTCCGGAACGGGCGGTCAAGATGGCGCGTTATGTGGATCATGTGCTGGCCTTGCTGCCGTTCGAGCCGCCGCTAATGCAGGTGGCAGGTATGAGCTGTGATTTTGTTGGTCATCCGGTGGTAGCAGAGCCGGAACCGAGCTATGATGAGCAACTGAAACTGGCAGCAGAACTGGGGCTAAATCCGGATGTCGGGCGTATGGTTTGCTTGCTGCCCGGTTCGCGCAAAGGTGAGGTTACGCGCTTGCTGCCGATTTACCAACAGGTGGTTTCACGGGTGCAGGCGCAGTTTCCCGATACGCAGTTTATCCTGCCGATGTCAGGCGCGGTTGCGGCGGATGTACGCGAAATGACCCGTCGCTGGAATAATCCGCCGGTTTTGCTTGATCCAGCGGGTCTTGATCCCGATGCAGCCGAGGCGCGTAAAAGGGCCGTATTTTATCTCTGCGATGCGGCGTTGGCCACTTCTGGCACTGTCGCGCTAGAACTCGCTGCGGCGGCTTGCCCGATGGTTGTGGCCTACAAGGCGAACTATTTGACCACGCGGATGGTGAAAAAACTGGCGCAGATTGACACGGCAAATCTGGTGAATATCGTGACCGAGAGCCGTGTGGTGCCTGAATTCCTGTTTGATGCCTGCACAGCGGAGAAGATCACGCCGGCGTTTTTGAAGATCATGGATGATCCAGATACACGGGGCAGACAACTGGAAGCCTGTGAGCAAACCATGGCCGCGCTTGGCAGGGGGCAGCAAAATCCGGGGCTACGGGCGGCCCGCTCGGTGCTGGATTTTATCGGGTGAAATCCCCGATGATCGCATCGGTAAAACGGCACAGGTCTGTAGGGGAAATCGGGAATAAATGGCGCGGTGTACCCGCAGCAGCCCAGAGGGTTTGATAGCTTTGCAAATGAGGGTCAAGGAAACAACGGATCGGGTTTTTATGGCCGATTGGGGCGACGCCGCCGATAGCGAAACCGGTTTCGCTCCGGATTAGCGCAGCGTCCGCCTTGCCGATGGGTTCCTGGGCCAGAACAGCAGCTTTATCAGGGCAGACCTGATTGATGCCAGAGGTCAGAAACAGAATGGCCTTGCCCGAAGTATTACCGAGGAAAACGATGGATTTCGTGATTTGGCCAACCCTGCAACCCAAGGCGTCTGCTGCCTGTTGCGCTGTGTGGGTGTCGACGCTCATTTCCCTGATTTGAAGGCTGAAATCCATATCGGCGGCATGACGTTTCACGCGATTGAGGCTTTTGCTCATGGGGGGGCTTTCCAGAATGATTATAGGCTCAGCGTGGCAATTAATTTTGACAGTGCAATTTGGCGCAGGGGATTGCAAGACGCTTGACCCTTTGGTGGGGATGAACCAAACCTTAAGGTATGGCTTTGAAAGATTTACTGAAAACCGCGCCGATTCCCTTTGAACCCGAGTTGACGCAGGAGGTTCTTGCCAAACTGGGTTTGGCTGAGGGACACGCAAAAGAACTGGTGGCAGGAATTGCCGGGTGCAGCCCATATTTGCGGGGGCTTTTGATGCGGGAGGCGGACTGGTTTGCGGGGGCGCTCAATCTGGAACCGGAGGAAGTCTTCACCGCGATTTTGGCTAGCACCGGCGCACAAGCACCGCAAGAACTGTCTATTCAACTGCGTATCGCCAAGCGGCGGGTAGCACTGTTGCTGGCAGTTTGTGATCTGGGGGGTGTTTGGTCGTTGGAACAGATTACCCGCAGATTGACCGAATTTGCAGATTTTGCCACGCAGGCGGCGCTGCAATCGCAGATCAGGCGAGAGCAGGCGCGCGGCAAGCTGCCGGGTGTCAGTGTTGAGGATGTTGCCGATTGTGCGGGCATTGTGGTGCTGGCGATGGGGAAAATGGGCGCATATGAGCTGAATTATTCATCCGACATTGACCTGATTGTGCTGTTTGATGAGACCCGCCACACTGAGGAAAACTATTATGATGTGCGTGCGGGATTCCTGCGGGCGACGCGAAATATGACCAAGATGTTGTCGGATATTACAGCCGATGGCTATGTTTTCCGAACCGATTTACGCCTGCGGCCCAACCCGTCGGTTACACCGGTTTGTGTGCCGATGGACGGGGCCGAAGCTTATTACGAGAGCGAAGGGCGCACTTGGGAGCGAGCGGCATTTATCAAGGCCCGTGTTTGTGCCGGGGATATTGAGGCCGGAAATAGGTTTCTAGAACGGATCAGACCTTTTGTGTGGCGCCGTCATCTGGATTTTGTGGCCATTCAGGACGCTCATGACATGCGCCAGCGCATCCGCGAGCACAAAGGGCTGGGGGGAGAAATTGTGGTGCTGGGGCATGACCTCAAGCTCGGGCGCGGGGGTATCCGCGAGATCGAGTTCTTTGCCCAGACCCAGCAGTTGATTGCTGGTGGGCGCGACAAGAATCTACGGTCTTCGCGCACAGACGAGGCATTACGGGCATTGGCCGCGAAGGAATGGTTACCGTCCGATTTGGCACAACAGCTGATTGCGGCATACCGGGCGCATCGCGACATAGAGCATCGAATCCAGATGTTGCGGGACGCTCAGACCCACAAGATGCCCGCCAATGCGGCGGAAATGGATCGGTTGGCGCGTCTTTGTGGTTGGGCAGATACAGGTGCGTTCATGGAGGATGTTCGCGCCCGTCTGGGGCATGTTCACTTCGCAACCGAGAGCTTTTTTGCACCTGATGAGAAAGAGGAATTGACGCCTGACGCGGCGGAGTTGCCTGCGGATTTAATGCAGATAATGGACAGTTGGGCAGGCCTGCCTGCGCTGCGCTCGCCACGCGCGGTGACGATCTTTGACCGCTTGCGTCCGGACTTGATAAACCGCTTGGCTAAAACAACCCGGCCCGGAGAAACATTGGCACAGCTTGACGGGTTCGTGCGCGGCTTGCCAGCTGGGGTCCAGCTATTTTCAATGTTCGAGGCCAACCCGCACATTCTGGATCTGCTCATTGATATTTGCGCAACAGCCCCGAGCTTGGCGCAATATCTGTCGCGCAATACCGGAGTTTTTGATGCGGTTCTGAGTGGTCGGTTTTTTGATCCGTTACCCAGTTCAAAGCAAATGTCAGAACAGTTGGCTGGAGTTTTGCAAGATACGTGTGATTATGAAGAAGCGCTGAATGGGACGCGGCGCTGGTTTAAAGAAATGCACTTTCGTATCGGGGTGTTGGTATTGCGCAAACTGGCCCCGCTGGAGGAAGCAGAGCGGGCTTACGCTGACTTGGCAGAGGCGGTTTTGCAGCAAGTGTTACCCTTGGTGCAGCGCGATTTTGCCCGCCGTTACGGGGTGTTTGATAGCCAACAGATGTCGGTTCTGGCCATGGGAAAACTTGGATCCCGCCAGATGACCGCAACGTCTGATTTGGATTTGATCGTCGTTTATCGAGCTGTTGGCGAGGTTTCGGATGGCCGACGCGGGTTGGCCCAGAGCGCGTATTTTTCGCGCCTCACGCAAGCGCTGATCACCGCACTGACCTCTCCGATGGCCGAGGGTATGCTTTACGAGGTTGACATGCGCTTGCGCCCGAGTGGGCGTGCAGGGACTGTGGCGACCTCTCTGGCTGGCTTTGAAACCTATCAGTTTACAAAGGCCTGGACTTGGGAGCATTTGGCCCTGACGCGTGGGCGGGTGATTGCCGGCGATGTGGCACTGGCCGAGGCGTTGGAGAAGCTACGCCGGGATGTGTTGGCTGAGACGCGGGATCCGGAGAGTGTACGCAAGGACGTGCGCGATATGCGCAACCGCTTGGCCGTGGCTAAAACCGCTACGGCTGGTGACTGGGACGTAAAGGATCGCGCTGGCGGTATTCTGGATATCGAGCTGCTAGCGCAAATGTTCAGCCTATTGGGAAAAAAAACCAGTGGAGAACCTGACCAGCAGTTGCAAGATGCAGTGGCGGAAGGGCTTTTGGGACGTGAGGATTGCGAGCAGTTGAGCCGAACGCATCGTTTTTTATGCTCGTTTCAACAAGCGCACCGGTTGTTGATGGAGGGGCGTTTTGATCCTGAAAAACTTGGTGCCGAGGGAATGGATTTTGTCATCCGAATCGCGGGATGCGAAAATGCCGAGGCGTTAAAGTCGGAAATTCAGGTGCAAACCGGTGTTGCTGAACAGATTATTGTACGGAATTTGTCGTAAAGATGGCAGTTTTCTGCGGTTGCTTTGTTGTAGGCACAATAGAAACAGGGCAGGGAGGCCCAGAGTATGGTTTATAAAGGTAATCTTGATATTGATCCACGCGGGTTGATTTATGAAAGCTATCGGATTGACGGGATTGTCCTAGAGGAATGCCGTAGTATTTTTCTGGATTGGGCCATGGGGACACCAGTTGGGGCGGATATGGCGGCGAACCTGAATGCGCTGATGGTGGAATACGGTAATGCAGCGCCAGAGCATCCGATGACGATCGTTTTACGTGAGGGATTGGAAAGAGAAACCGCGCCCAGAGGGCGGCGTGGTGGGGCCATGGGACGGCGTTAAACTAGAACGGAATTTTCTCCGGACCGATAGGTCCGGAGTTGTTAACCAGAAAACTATGTGGTGGCGTGCTAGGCGACCAGATCCTGAATTGGCATTTCAAGCATCCAGTCGACATCCTGACGCTCATTGTAAATTAGGAAGCCTTTCATAACTTGGTCTTTTTCGGCGTGATGCCATGCCAGTGCACCGGGATCAGAATGCAAGTAGCCCTCTCGTTCGGCAAGCCCTTTGAAAGCGATAGATTGTGGCATGAAGCCAAAGACGTAATCCGGGGACCATGTCATTAACGCTGAAGCTTGGGCATAGCGGGCTAAAACGCTGGAAACACCGGTGCCGCGATAACTGTTGTCGCGGCCATCGAGCCAAACTTCGCCGTGATAAACGGCCCGCCCTTTAATGCGACCAGCACCAGGGCCGGGAGTGTAATTAGAGGCTTCCATATCCAGCGGCATGCCAGAGGGGGGGAAACTGCGGAAATTGTCGGTGAAATACTCGGCCAAGGTCTGGTTCTTGAGGTCTATCAAGCGCATGGCTTGGGTATGTACCAATTGGTTTTTCTCATTGCGCCCTGCAATCCAGAAACCTTTGCCTTGGCTAAGGTCTGTCAACTTGGGATTGAAAGGATCCCCTAGAGGTTGCTGGGGCCGATACTCAGCGACAAGCTCGGCGTACTCTTCAAAATTTGTGCCGATATGCAGTGAAATGCCGTAAGTGCGGACAAGGTCGCTGATCGAAGAAACAAACTGCGCACCGGCGAATTTACTTTGGTAAGACATGGGTAGCTCCTGTGTTTTTGGTTAACACAGCTTTTGTAACCCATTTATGAGGCTTTGGCCTCTAAATTTACATCTATAGGATTTACGTTCATTATGAGTTCCTTGGGCATGGATTGCGCAATTTCGGGAGATAATCCATGTATATCAATGTTATGCGTGCGATCAATGAGAGTTGCCAGTACTGCAGTGCCATCTGGGAAGCGGCAACCTAAAATCAACCTCTGGTAGCTAATTGGAACGGCTTTTCCTTCTGGCTCTCTTGCGACCCGTGTATGAATGTGATCCAGACGCATGGCATGAGTGTCTGATACATCCTGAAAAGGTTGTGTTAGCAAATTACCAAACCCGGGGCCGCCAGGCATGTCTGCAACCCCGCGCCCAATGCTGGAGCGTTCCCAGGTCCAGCCAAACCATGTGGCGTAGGATGACTTGTTTCCGACTTCGACACAGACCCAGCTATTTTGCAACCAGCGAAAAACCATCATGTAAGGTCGAATTAGTGCCAGCGAATCCGACTCAATTTTTCCACGCGATTCCGCCCAGCACTGAAACCCGTATTGCAGTAAAATTGAACTGTCTGACCAGAGTTTGGATAGCGGGTGCTGTTGCATGTGATAGAATATTCCGCCCTCTTCATTGAGCGAAATATGCGGCAAGCCATTCTTATGGCCGGACAAATTGTTAGCCCACGCCTCTCCACGCGCCAGCAGAGCCTCTGCTTCGCGTAGTGAATCTTTCCCGGCCTCAGTCAAGAAATACTGCCGGTCCTCAATGTTAAACAGTTCGACCCCCATGCTTTCCTCAAGCATGGTAATGTGTCGTCTCACTGTCTGTCGTGTGCTGCCCAACTCTCGAACTGCACGCGACAAATTCAATGTGCGCGCCATAGTCGTGAAGGAACGCACCTGCTCGAATAAAATTGCCTGGCTCTGTTTGCGCGCCATGCCCACCTCTTGTTTCAAATCATAAGAAACAGAAGAATCGGTCTGAAAATTCTGTCCGAATAAAAGCATATAATCGCAGTGGTTGCGTGATTGCAAGTTTTAACGGTCCAAAACGTAAATAAATCATACATTGATGGTAAATTTAAACACGCCGAATGGTTGTTTTTAACAAATTGAATGCATACACATAATCGTATTCTCTAATATCAGGACAATTAGGGAGAAAACATGACCCATCCAGTGGATATTCACGTCGGCCGCCGCATGAAAGAGATGCGGGTGATTCGCGGTTTCACACAGGCGCAGGTTGCCGATAACCTGCAGCTTTCGTTTCAGCAGATTCAAAAATACGAGCTGGGGCGCAACCGTATCTCCGCCAGCAGACTGTATGAACTCGCAATGTTGTTCGAAGTTTCACCAGCTTATTTTTTCGGTGGGCTGCAGGGCGCAGAGGAAAACGACTCTGGCGCGATTGATCTGGAAACAGCACGTGTCATGTCTGATCTTTCCCGGATAAAAAATGAGCGGGTTAAAACTCAGCTTAATACCTTTATCCACGAACTTGCCCGGCAGAACGCCTGACAAACCAGTTAGCTAGTATGCACAATTTGTGCCAGTAACTAGGAAACGCAGGTTGCATTTTGTGCAACCTGCGTTTTTTATGACAGTGCGGCCAATATCCGCGCCCAGCTGCGTACACCTTTGTGAAAAGACCGAAGGTCGTATTTTTCGTTTGGCGAATGGATATTGTCATTATCCTGCGCAAATCCGATCAGCATTGATTGGCTACCGACAATTTCCTGAAAATGCCCGGCAATCGGGATCGAACCTCCACAGCCCACATAGGCTGCCTCGACCTCCCATTCTTCGCTAAGGGCGACGCGTGCTTTTTCAAAGGCGGGATTATCAATCTCCATTGATGATGCGGCCGAAAGGCTATGATCTTCAAAGGAAATTTTGCAATCCGCAGGTAAATGGGCGCGCATATGGGCCCGAAAGGCATCGCGAATTTTTTGGGGATTCTGTTGGCCCACAAGGCGAAAACTCAACTTGGCATGGGCTTGAGCCGGAAGTACGGTTTTAAAGCCATCGCCTGTATAGCCGCCCCAGATACCATTCACGTCACATGTTGGACGCGACCAGATCTGTTCTAATCCGCTGCGTCCCGATTCGCCTGCAGGTTGCTGCAAGCCTACGTCCTCGAGGAATTCTTGTGGATCAAAACCCAGTGCCTGCCACTGCTTGGCCACTTGCTCGGGCAACTCGGGCACACCCTCATAGAAATCGGCCAGCGTGACCCGCCCCTGATCATCATGCAGGGCCGCCAGTGCCTTGGTCAGTACCCGAATTGGGTTCATCGCGATGCCGCCATACATACCGGAATGCAAATCGCGGTCAGGGCCGGAGATGGTTACAGCTTCGCCCACCAGCCCGCGCAACATGGTCACAATACCCGGAGTATCAGGGCGGGCCATACCAGTGTCGCAAATTAGCGTAACATCTGATTTCAGCTCCTCGGCATTTTCCTGCATGAAAGGCACCAACGAGGGTGATCCGCTTTCCTCTTCCCCCTCGAAAAACAACGAAACCTTGACTGGCAGTTTTCCGGTGACAGCCTTCCATCCCCGGCAGGCCTCGATGAAAGTCATCAACTGGCCCTTGTCGTCAGACGATCCACGGCCGCGAATCACCCTGCCGTTTGGAGTGTCCGCGATCAGTGGTTCAAAGGGGGGGGTATCCCACAAATCCAGTGGATCGACAGGTTGCACGTCGTAATGGCCGTAAAACATGACATGAGTACCATCCCCTGTGCCATGGGCGACAACCATGGGATGGCCGGGTGTGGCGCGTTTTGAGGCCTCAAACCCAATTGATTCCAAATCTGTGACCAACCAGTCGGCGGCGGTATCACACGCATCTTTATAGGCAGGGTCTGTGGAAATACTCTCGATCCTGAGAAGTTCCAAAAGCCGACTAAGGGCTTTCTCCTGATCGGCGTCAATATGCGCTAAGACTTGGTCGAGTGACATTGGGCTTGTCTCCAGTAGGGGGTGTTGCGCTAAACTACGCATATTTAGGCGTATGAGATAAAGTGTTAATCTCTCAGAGGAGTAAGAAATGGCATTTCGGTTGATTGTTAGTGTGGGGTTTTTCTTGACTGCGTTTACCAGCGTTTCGTTGGCACAGGAATTAGAGCTGTCACTGCCATTGGGTTGCACCCTTGGGGAAACCTGTTTTATTCAGCAATTTGTGGATCACGATCCCGGCCCGGATTCGATGGATTTTGCCTGTGGCTCTGCAACCTATGACGGGCATAAAGGGACGGATATTCGCTTGCCTTCCGCGACTGAAATGGCCTCTGGTGTTGATGTGCTTGCGGCTGCACCGGGTGTGGTTCTGGGGCTGCGCGACGGGATGGATGACAAGGTTTTGCGGAGTGCGGCCGATCGGTCGGCGATCACGGCGCGCGAATGCGGCAACGGGGTGGTTTTGGATCACGGCAACGGCTGGAGAACCCAGTATTGCCATATGAAACGCGGCTCGATTCTGGTAAAAAAGGGTGCACGTCTGGCGCGCGGTGCGCCCCTTGGTCAGGTGGGCCTGTCCGGCAATACAGAATTCCCCCATCTGCACATCACCGTTAACAAAGGTGAACAGGTTATTGATCCCTTTCAGTGGCCAAATGTTAACAAATGCGGGGCATATGGCGAAAATAACCTCTGGGTTTCCGGCTTTCCAACGGATTTTGCCTATCAGCCGACACAGGTCGTGCTGACAGGATTCGCAGCGCAAGCAGTGAAATATGCGGCGGTGCAGGATGGTGAATATGCAGATTTATCACCCTTGTCGCGCAGCAAGCCACTGGTTGCATTCGGATTAGCTGTAAACCTTCAGGAGGGGGATGTTTTCCGGATTAGGCTGGATGGGCCAATGGGCAATATAGTCGATTCCAAAAGCAAACCATTTGAGAAAAGAAAAGCCCAATGGATGAGCTTTGCCGGGAAAAAAGCCCCCTCAGCCGGATGGCCGAAGGGGCAATATCAATCGCGAATTTACGTGTTGCGCGCTGGAGAGATGATCAATTCCAGAGGTTCATTTTATCAAATGAAATAAATATATTACGCTACTTTTTGAGTGCGCTTCAAGGCCAGCCGCGCCTCGGCCAGAACGGCGGTTAGCACACGGATATGGCGATGAATACTGTAAGAGGCGTCGCCGTTCCTGCGCGCCAGCTCCAGTGTTTCTTCTTGTGACAACAAACGATCAATCACCGCTGCTGGCGAGGAGGTCTTCGCCGTTTGGGAAATGCGCTGCAAATCGGTCTCTCGATTATAGTCAGACAGGCCCAGCCGTGCGGCGCGAACCAGTATTTTTGGACGATGCAAGTTTTCCAGCAGATCGAAGATGTTGAACATGGTAATTCTCCCTATGAGGGAAAGTATCACCCAAAAATACCTGCGTTGCGCGAGCCAGTTCATGGGCGAACGGTTTATTTATTATTGTTTATCAATTGGAAACAATAAGTGCTGAATGTGGATAACTTTAAGGAATTTTTCAACAAACAACTCTAGGTAGTTGAGTCGATGGAAGCGCGAATCAGGATGCCAGCAACGTGAATGACCTGACAATAGGGTGGGGGAATGTAGCCCCACAGAGATCGGTGAGCTATTATTCAGCTGCCACTGCCTGTTATCTGGCGCATGTGGAGGGGGGCCAAAGCATTCGCGCAATTGCGGCCAAGATGGATTTGCATCCGTCCACAGTGATGCGTCGGATCCGCAAGATAGAACTCATGCGCGACGACCCGCTGGTTGACCAGTATTTGTCAGCGACACCTGAACTCGAACTCCCCAATTCCCCAACCGAAGGCGGCGAAAAAATGACCAGTCAAAACCTCTCATTTAATCCGAAAACCCCTGAGCATAACCCGCAGGAGGAAAAGCGGGTATTGCGCCGATTGTGCGAGACCGGTGCCTTTCTAGCGGTGTCAAAAAGCCTCGCAAAAGCAGTAGTCATGCGTACTGATGGCAAAGGTGCGCAGACCCGCACGGCAGTAGTGGATTCGCGTTTGGCGGGGGCGATGGTTCTTAAGGATTGGGTACGCTGCACTAAGACCGGTAAGATCGCTTGTTACGAAGTGAGCTCTGCCGGTCGTGCCGCGCTCAAGCGGATTTTGGCACAGGATGCGCAGAAAGGATCACATCAGACAGGTTTTTCCGAGGCCCCGTCCGTGTTTTCAGAACAGCACAAAGAGTGGGGCGAACGGATTGTGGCTGTCGACGGTGACGTAAAGCCGCGCAAAATGCGGGTGAACCTGCGCGAAAGCCCACTGAGCACGCTGGGGCGCAAGAAGGGCAAAGATGGTACGTCGTTTCTAACGGCCGAGTTGGTGGCGGCAGGTGAGCGGTTTCGCGAAGACTTTGAGTTGTCCCAGATTGGCCCGCGTGTGGCGCAGAACTGGGAGAGTTTCCTGACGCCGCGTGATGGCAACAGCATGGGATCAGGCGAGGGTGGGTACTCCGCCGCACAACAGCGTTTCAGCGCCGCGCTAACAGCGCTTGGGCCGGGTTTGGGCGACATCACCATGCGCTGTTGTTGCTTTCTGGAAGGGCTGGAAGCTGCGGAGAAACGTATGGGGTGGTCGGCGCGATCCGGGAAAATCGTGCTGCGCATCGCCTTGCAACGACTAAGCGCATATTACTGCGATTCCGGTTCTGAGCATCTTAGAAAGATCGGCTAGAGTGCTGCCACAATTTTGCTGAAATCAGCGGCCTTGAGGGAGGCGCCGCCGACCAAACCGCCGTCCACATTGGGCAAGGCCCCTATTTCGGCAGCGTTTTCAGGTTTCATCGAGCCGCCGTAGAGCACCCGAACCGCTTTGCCGATAGCATCGCCAAAGCGGCGCACCAGACGCGCGCGGATAAAATTATGCACTTCAACAATTTCGTCAAGTGTCGGGGTCAATCCGCTGCCAATCGCCCAGATCGGCTCATAGGCAATCACCAGATTTTCCCCCGTTGCCGCATCGGGAACCGAGGCCGCCAGCTGGCCACCCACAATATCCAACGTATTCTTTGCCTCTCGATGTGTCAGGCTTTCGCCAATACACACGATCGCGATCAATCCGGCAGTCCAGGCCGATTTGGTTTTGGCGCGCACCTGCGCATCACTTTCGCCATAAGCCTCGCGCCGTTCGGAATGGCCCAGAATTACATGTGTTGCACCGGTATCGGCCAGCATTTCTGCTGAAATATCGCCTGTATGGGCACCGGAACTGTCCTCGTGACAATCTTGCCCGCCGACGTTGATCGCCATTTCCGTGCATCTTTTGGCCATGGAGCGGATCAGTGTAGCCGGGGGGCAAATCACCACCTCGCACTCCGGTGCCGGGTTGGAAACATGTAAGGCTTCGACTTCGCTCAGTGCTTGTCGCAGGCCGTTCATCTTCCAGTTTCCTGCGGCAATTTTCCTGCGGCTGCTCATGAGTACTCCCTGTTTTTATATTTTTTGGTGGCCAGTTGTGAGCTACATGCCCTCAAACTTGATCGATTCCCCGCATCCGCAGGCCTCGCTCACGTTCGGGTTCTTGAACTTAAAGCCTGATTCGAGCAAAGAAACCTCGTAATCAATTTCGGTGCCAAACAGAAACATCTGTGCCATCGGCGCAATCATGACCCGCGCGCCGTCCTGCTCAATCACCTCGTCATGGGGTTCGATATCGCTCACGTAGTCCATGGTGTATTCCATGCCCGCGCAACCGCCCTTGCGCACGCCAATGCGCAGGCCTTCGTTGCTATCGCGCGCCATAAGCTTGCGAATTTGTGTTGCCGCTTTGTCGGTCATGGTGACCGCCTGTTTCCCGGGGATGCCGAACATTTTAAGGCTCCAATCTGTCAGTTAGAACCATATGTAGTGCGCAACACAGCTACGCTCAAGTGTTGTAACTGTCGCGCTGCTATTCTGGTGCCTTGCCGGGATGCATTACCAGCCAGATCAGCGCGCCAAATGCCAGCATCAGGAAGGGGATCATTGCCAAGTTTACAGCATTCCAGCCCTCAACTGCCGAACCACCGGAACAGTTCATCAGGCCGCCAGAGCTGAGCGAGGCGATTGTGACCATGCCAAAGACCAGAAAATCGTTCATGCCCTGAACCCGTCCGCGTTCTTCAGGGGTGTGGGAACCAGCCAGCATAGAGGTCGCGCCGATAAAGCCAAAGTTCCAGCCAATGCCCAGCAAGATCAAGGCGACAAAGAAGTTGCCGATTTCAACCCCTGCCAGCGCCACAAAACCGGCACCGGTCAAGATCGCTAGGCCGGTTGCGATAATGCGCTCTACCCCAAAGCGGGAAATCAGGTGGCCGGTAAAAAAGCTCGGTACAAACATTGCCAGAATATGACCGGTGACCACATCTGCAGCGGTGCTTTGCGAATATCCACAGCCAACAACCGCCAGCGGGGTCGAGGTCATCACCAGATTCATCAGCGCATAGGAAACCATGGCGCAGATAATCGCTACTGCTACACGGGGGGTTTTCAGCAATTCCAGCCGTGAACGGCCTGCATTCATGGCATCTTTGGTCACTTTGACGATGGGAATGCGCAGAAACAGGAACAGGCCGGAACCAAAAATATTTATAGCCACAATCGCCAGATAGCTGCCCAGAAACGGGATTACCATGGCTTGCGAGGTCATTTTGAACAGCTGCGGGCCGATCATCGCAGACATCAATCCCCCTGCCATCACATAGGAAATCGCCTTGGGGCGAAATGCCTCTGAGGCGGTATCGGTTGCTGCAAAGCGGAAAAACCCCTGTGCAGATTGGTAAATACCCGAAAAATATGAACCGAACAGGAAAATGGGGAAGGAGCTGACATACAGGCCATAGGCGCAGATAAGAGCACCCAGTGCCCCGCCCATGGCACCAATGGTAAAGCCGACCCTGCGCCCGTAGCGCGCCATGAGCGGACTAAGCCAGGGCGCGGTTGTCATTGTGCCGAACACCAGAACGGAAATGGGTAAGGTTGCCCAACAGATGTTGGAGGCCAGCGATTGCCCAGCCAATCCGGCGGACAGAAAAATAATAGGCATCTGCGCGCCCATGAACGCCTGTGCCATGACAAGGATCAGGACATTACGCTTAGCATGTGAAGTATTTATATCGGTCATGCCACAGCGGTAACGGGGAAGGGGCAGCTTGCCAAGCGGTTTAAAGCGCGCAGTCGATCACATGTGCAAAGCTGCCTGTAACATTGCCCGCGCGCAGGCCCATGTCGGGCAGGGCGGTGCCCTCGGCGTCCTGCGCGGCAAACAGCGGCGCACCTTGGGCTTTCAGCGTGGTCGCATAGTGGAACTCATGGGCGGTTAGCGCCATATCCCACAACCCGCCAAGTGGTTGCAGGCTGCGATAACCCAGATGCAGTTTGCGCCTTTCAAAGCTGGTTTCCAGCCGTAGCAACCCGGCCATTGCGTGGCGCTTGCCATCCGCATCAATTAACCCGTCGCCCAAAACCATATAGCCGCCGCACTCGCCATAAACTGCTTTGGCATCGCGGATGCCGGTCAGGAAATTCTGATTCGCAGCCAGTTTCCCCGCGTGCAATTCCGGATATCCCCCCGGCAGGATAACTAAATCTGCTGGGGCAGGGGCCTCGTCTTGCAAGGGGGAGAAAAGGCTGATCCCGGCACCCTGCGCGCGCCAGGCATTGATAAGATGCGGATAGGCAAAGGCAAAAGCCGCATCCTGTGCAATGGCAATTTCCTGTGCTGGCGGGGGCAGGCAGGCAAGGCTGCCGGTCGGCACAGTCAAAGGCGCCGCCTTTGCCATAAGTGCCGCAACATCAATTGATTGCGCAACGATCCCAGCCGCTTTGTCTAGAAATGCCTCTAGGTCTTCGCGTTCCTCAGCCTGTACCAGCCCGAGGTGGCGCGAGGGCATATCAAGGTTGTAGTCCCGAAAAATCGTTCCAAACACCTGCAATCCCGTAGGCTCCAGCGCCCGGCGTAACATACGTTCATGGCGTGGGCTGCCAACTTTGTTCAGGATTACCCCGACCACGTTTACATCCGAATAACCGGCAAATCCGGTTGCCACTGCCGCCGCAGATTGCGCCTGATGTGAGACATCCATGATCAGCACCACCGGCAGGCCCAGAATGCGCGCCAGATCAGCGGTAGCACCTTTGCCCATAGGCGGTGCACCATCAAACAGCCCCATAGCACCCTCGATCACCAACGGTGTCTCACCGGCGGCCAAAGCGCGGATGCGCTCGGGCTGCATTGCCCAAGCATCAAGGTTTATGCACTCTGCCCCGCTTGCAGCCGCATGAAAGCGCGGGTCGATGTAATCGGGGCCGCTTTTGGCTGAACGAACTGCGATGCCTTGCTGGCGCAGTGCGCGCAACAGGCCCAGAGTAACCGTAGTTTTGCCACTGCCCGAACCCGGTGCTGCGAGAATTATTCCGCTCATGCTTTTGCCACTATCGCTTGCCAATCGAGCGTTTGGCGTAAATTTACAACCGGCCCGACACAAATTATTGCGGGTGCGGCCATTGCCGCGGTTTCAATATCTTTCACCAGTGCGCCAAGTGTGGTTTCCAATACCCGCTGATCCGGGGTTGATGCCCCCGAGACCACGGCCACCGGTTCGCCTTCAGGCCGTCCGGCATCCAGAAGGGCACGCGAAATCCGGGCTATATGTTTCATCGCCATATAAAGCACCAGAACCGCGGCACCGTCAGAAATTGCCTGCCAGTTCAGCGCCGAGGCCTGCCCCTTTCGGTCATGGCCAGACACAAAAGTCACTGATTGGTTTGCCGCCCCGTGTGTCACCGGAATTCCCGCATAGGCCAGCCCGCCGATGCCTGCCGAAATACCGGGGATAATGCGAAACGCGATGCCCTGTGCAACCAGCGCCTGCGCCTCTTCGCCGCCCCGCCCGAACACAAAGGGATCGCCCCCCTTAAGCCGTAAAACCCGCTTACCGCTCTGGGCCAGTTCCACCAACTGTTGCGAGATATCCACCTGTTTAGCGGAAATTTTCCCACCACACTTACCCGCATAAATTTTCTCAGCTTGCGGGTTGGCCCAAGCCAAAATTTCCTCATTCACAAGCGCATCATAGACTATCACATCCGCCTGCTGTAGCGCATTCAACCCATGCAGCGTCAGCAATCCCGCATCGCCGGGGCCAGCGCCGCACAGCCAAACCCATCCGGGCAGAAATTCGGGCCAATCAAGCGGGGGGAGGGGAATCGTGTTTTTCATGATTGCGTTATGGGCGTTCAGCGAAAATTTTCCAAGCCTGATGCAAAATATTCAATTAAGAAATCAACCAAAATGAGGGCCATTTCCTTTGGTGATAGAAAAGTACCTGAACTGTAAACTTTCAACTTTACAAAGTTTTCCTCGTATGGTCTCTTTTTTTACCTAAATTATTTTTTAAATTGGAGCACCTTTTAAAATGCTAATCAACTACTTTGGACCGAATCCCGATTTCTTCGCAACCGCCTTTTTTGGTCCCAGTGGGTTGAACGCAACGCTGATCGGCATCCCCACCAGCACCGAGGCCGTCTTTCAACAACCTGTAACCGGTGCGATTACCACAGTTACAGGTTTTGGGCTGGCCCTTGATGGTCTCGGCAACATTGTTTCCGGAACGGTCACGGGTCTGAGTTTTGTGCAGGGTGGTACATTGGTCGCAACCATGACGAATATCAACTGGGGAGCAGTGACGCTTTTCAATGCTCTGGTGGCCGCTGATTCCGGAAATGAGTCGCTGCTGAACGCCTTGTTCAACGCAGCACCTGTGACAATTGATGCCTCCGCCTCAATCGTTCCATTGACAGATTTGAGGAATACTTTTGACTTTACTGCGGATGTGACAATCAAGGGATCAGATTTTAGAGATACCCTTGCAGGTGGTAGTGGCAATGACACTATTTGGTTCGGGGATGGCGATGGTTCGTTTGCCCGAGGTACGGCTGGAAACGACACATATATTTTCACCAATGCTGTCGACGAATACCATTCAATGTATTATTCGGCGGGCGCAGGTGGCATTTCAGTAAATATTGACGGAGCTGCAAACACTGGCCAGATTGTAAAATCGGATGGTGTCGATACTTTGGTGGATATCGCCAATCCTTTGAAATCCGGTTGGGTAGATGGTGGTTTCAGTTTATACGGAACAAGCCATGCCGACAGTTTTACGATCAGTCTTGGCGCTGAAACCTGGATGCAGGTGGCCGGTGCCGAGGGAAATGATGTCTTTAATTTGACAATGACGGGCTGGATTCGTCTGCACTTCAATTGGAACGGATATAATACAGCCACGCAGGCGCTGAATGTCAATGTTGCGGCGGGCATTGTTTACAACGACGGATTTGGCTCTTCGGATACTTTGAATATCACTGCGGGTGATGGTGTTTTGCAATTTTACACAACAGAATTTGCGGATACAATTGTAGGCAGTAACATTCGGGAAGACTTTAATTTGCAACTCGGCAGTGACACGCTGGATGGCGGCGGCGGTAGGGACCGCGTGCGCTATGACAGACATTCTGTGGATGAAGTAAATGTTGATCTTGTTTCCGGTGTTGCAACGGGGAATGTGAACGGCACTTCCTTCACGCACCAAATGACCAATATCGAGGACGTCAGGGGGTCATACGATGGAGATGACATCCTCAAAGGGAATGGCAAAGCCAATAAGATCGAAGGCAAGGGCGGCAATGACGCAATATTCGGGCGCGGCGGTAAAGACGAGCTGTTTGATGGCTATGGTAACGACACAGTAAGTGGCGGCAACGGTAACGATACGTTCTACAATGGCGGTGGTTCCGACTCTTTTGATGGTGGGAAAGGTGTGGATACTTTTGTCTCGGGTTATGCCGGATTGACCGGGGGGGTAAATGCCGGGTTCAATATGAAAACAGGATTCCATGGGGATTTGTTTTCAACGAGTGGCAATGACACGATTAGCAATATTGAGAATTACACCTTTACTGGTGATTATAACATAAAAGTAACGGGGGATAACAAGCGCAACGTCGTTAATACAGACCTTGGAAGTGATTGGGTGGCCGGTAACGGTGGCAACGACAAGATAACTACGCGCGGTGGTGACGATACGCTTTTGGGAGGCAATGGACGCGATAAACTTTCTGGTGGCAGCGGCAAAGATCTGTTGAAAGGCGGCGCTGCGGTTGACACGCTTGAAGGGGGTAAAGGCAATGACAAGCTGATTGGTGGCGGCGCTTCCGATGTCTTCCTGTTCCGCGATGGCAGTGCCCAGGGTCGCGATGTGATCACCGATTTCAGCGATGGCAACGATGTTATTCGGGTGGTTGGCGGCTCTGGTACGGGCTTTGGCGACGTTACACTGACCGCTACGGCGGGGGGGGGGAATACGTTGGTGCAGTTATCCGGCGGTACCAAAATTGTCTTGAAAGGTGTGGATATTTCGCTGATTGATGCCAACGATTTTGATTTCGTATAACTGCACTCAGGGATCATTCCCTGATTGGCGTGCTTGGATTTCGTCACTATAAGTATTCCAATGACACGCAAACCGACCAAGCAATTGCGTCGTGGCTGGACCACGGGCGCATGTGCCACCGCTGCCACCAAGGCGGCGCTGATGGCGTTGTGGGGGGATGGTTTTCCTGAAACTGTGCAGATCATCTTGCCCAAGGGCGAGACACCGGAGTTTCGGTTGGCGCATACAGCGCAAGGGGATGGCTGGGCCGAGGTGGGTATCGTCAAAGATGCCGGCGATGATCCAGATGTTACCCACGGAGCGCTGATTGTGGCGCGGGTTCGGGATTGTGCGCAAGGAGTGCGGTTTGTTGCGGGTGAGGGCGTGGGCACTGTTACTAAGGCTGGCCTGCCGATTGGGGTCAATGAACCGGCAATCAATCCGGTGCCCCGCCTGATGATGACGCGGGTGACCGATGAAATGGCTGCTCTTTATGACCGCCCTGCGCGGGCAGAGATCACCCTTTCTATTCCAGGGGGCGAAAAAATTGCCTTGAAAACGTGGAACCCCCGTTTGGGAATCGTTGGCGGGCTTTCTGTGCTTGGCACCACCGGAATTGTACGACCGTTTTCCTGTTCAGCGTGGATTGCCTCGATCCATCGCGGGGTCGATGTGGCCCGCGCGGATGGTCAGCGCCATGTGGCGGGCTGTACCGGGGCAACCTCTGAGCGGGTGGTACAGGCGTTATATGGCCTGCCGGACCATGCAATGCTGGACATGGGTGATTTCTCTGGTGGGATGCTGAAATACCTGCGCAAACACCCCATAGAGCGGGTGACAATTGGTGGTGGGATCGGCAAGATTACCAAACTGGCGCAGGGGGCAGTTGATTTGCATTCCAGTCGCTGCCAAGTCGATTTTGCGGCGCTCAATGAGATGACACAAGCGGATGTTTTAAGGGCCAATACGGCATTGGAGGCGGTTGAGATCGCCGGAAATGAACTGGCACAAGCCGTCGCTGTTCAGGCGCAGGCGCGGGTTCTGGAGCAATTACGCGGCGCGGTCACGCAGGTGGATATTGTGGTGATAGACCGGGCAGGTGTTATTTTGGGGCGGGTTGAATGAGCCAGAGAGTATTGTTGCTTGCAGGCTCTTCCGAGGCGCGAGAAATTGCTGCCCTTTTGTCGGTGGACAAGGCGTTTGACGTTACGGCGTCTTTTGCTGGCGTTACCCGATTGCCTGCGAAATTGGCGGTCAAAACCCGCAGCGGTGGTTTTGGCGGTGTTACAGGGCTTTGTGATTATTTGCGCGATACTGGCACCGATGTTTTGATCGACGCGACGCATCCTTTTGCGGTGAACATGACAGTTTCAGCTGCCAAGGCCGCCAAAAAGATGGGCTTGCGCCACCTGATTGTGCAACGTCCGGGGTGGCAGCCGCAGCGGGGCGATAACTGGCATTTTGTCGATGCACTGGAACAGGCGGCAGCATTGATTTCCAAAGAGGCAACTGTGTTTTTGGGCACGGGTCGCCAAACGCTCGACAGTTTCGCCAACCTTGCGGATTGCCGCCTGATTTGTCGCCAGATTGATCCCCCCGACAGGCCGTTCCCCTATCCCAACGGACGCTTTCAAATAGGCAGGCCCCCCTTTTCGATTGCGGATGAAGTGGCATTTTTCAAGGCCGAAGGGATCGACTGGCTGGTGGTGAAAAACTCCGGCGGTGGGGCAAGCCACTCAAAACTCGATGCGGCGCGGGAGCTGGGCCTGCCGGTGATCCTGCTGCGCCGCCAGTCCTTGCCAGATGCGCCCTTGGTGGAAACGGCGCAGGCTTGTGTTGCTTGGTTGTCAAAGGGGGCGTGATGGTTGGACGTATCATTGAAACCGATGCTTGCGTAGCAGAAGGCGCGGCCTATCTGGCGAGATTAAAGCCAGAATTCGCGACCGCGCTGGAACTTACCGGGCCGCTCCCTTTGCGGCGAAAACCGGATGGGTTTGAACCGCTGCTGAACGCCATTTGTGGGCAACAGATTTCTGTAGCCGCGGCCAATGCAATCTGGGCGCGGTTGGAAAAAGCGGGGCTGACCAACGCGCAGGCAATCCGCAAGGCAAGTGATGACGAGATCAAAGCCTGTGGCATGTCACGGCCCAAAACCCGTTATACCCGCGCTCTGGCAGCGCACGATATCGACTTTGTCGCGCTACGCAGCCTGCCGAACGATCAAGTTGTTGCCAGATTGACGGAAGTTGTTGGCATTGGCCGCTGGACCGCCGAAATTTACGCGATGTTTTCGCTGGGCCGTGCGGATGTCTTTGCGCCCGGTGATTTGGCGTTGCAAGAAGCGGCGAAAACACTGTTTGAGTTACCGGAACGCCCCACTGAAAAGGCCTTTTCGAAACTGGCGCAAGACTGGACCCCTTGGCGCGGTGTTGCGGCGCGCTTGCTCTGGGCTTATTACCGCGTCATCAAACAACGCGAGGGAATCACATGAGCACGTTAGAAGCACACCGCCGTGGTGCCAGATCCGGCACCGTCAAATCTCTGGTTATTTTTGTGCATGGCTATGGGGCGGATGGCAACGACTTGATTTCGCTTTCTGATCCGCTGGGCGAACATTTGCCGGACACGGTATTCTATTCCCCCGATGCGCCCAATCCTTGCAAAATGAGCCCGATGGGGCGCGAGTGGTTTCCTATTCCCTGGATTGACGGTTCCAGCGAAGAAGTGGCAAAGGCTGGCATGGAAACGGCCGTGCATATGCTCAACGACTTTGTTGATGACACCATGAAAGCCGAGGGCGTGACCCCGGCGCAGACTTTTTTGGTCGGGTTTTCACAAGGCACAATGATGAGCCTGCATATCGCGCCGCGCCGCGCTGAACCGATTGCCGGTGTGGTCGGCTTTTCGGGGCGGTTGCTGGAACCAGATACGCTCAAATCCGAAGTGGTTAGCCGCCCACCGGTTTTGCTGGTGCACGGCGATGCGGATGAAATGGTCCCTGTGGCCTCATTACCCGAGGCCGCAAATGCGCTGACATTGGCTGAATTCGAGGTCTATACCCATATTTCCAAAGGTACGGGCCACGGAATTGCGCCCGATGGGTTGGGCGTTGCTTTGCAATTTATAATTAACAATCTGCCGAAATAAGATCCTCAAGATGCAGGATTTTTAAACCTGATAAGACCCTGTTTCGCGTTATTAGAGACAAGGTGCTTGATGTAAGAAAGTCAATTGCCAATGCGTTTTGTTCTGGTCCTGCTGCTTAGCCTTGGCTTTTTTACTAATGCGGACGCGCGGTGTCGGGGCAAAGACCTGATGCTTCGCACCTCGGCCGAATTTCAGGCGGCGGTTGCTAAGGCGGCGCTAAAGCATCCTTTTGCGGAAGGGATTTATTGGGAAATCTCGCGTAAGGGTAAAATTTCCTGGATCATCGGAACCATGCATATCGTGGACAAGCGGGTCAGTCGGGTGCCAAAGTTTTTCAAGGCCAAGATACGCCAGGCACGTATGGTGTATTTAGAGACAACAGACAAGCAGGATCAGGAGGTGGCGGACAAGATCGAAGCGCGCGCGCCAGAAGTTGAGATTTCGAAAGACAAGCGTGACTGGGCATTGTTTACCCCATCCGAGAAAAAGATCCTGACAGCCGAAGCCCGCCGCAAGGGCTTTCCGAAACGCTATTTGCCCTATCTGAAATTGGATTCGATCTGGAATCTTATTAGCGGGTTGAAATGCGATTCCTCGGGCCGGGATTTTCTGGATGTGAATATAGAGCGCGCCGCCAACAAGGCCCGCGTTCCGGTTCAGGGGCTTGATGACGTAGACAAGATTGTCACCCTGTTTCTGCGAGATACAACAAATGAAAAGACACTGTTACAAATGATTAAACTTGAATTACCGCGGCTGGGGCTGCGTCGGCACAAGGTGGAAACATCGGTACAGTTTTACCGCCGTGGCGAGACAATGAAATACTGGGAATACGAAAAAGCGATGGCCCGAAGCTATATGCCAAAGCGACTGGCGGCAAAAGTGGCGCGAGAATTTTCCGATCACCTGATCAATACGCGCAACAAGCTCTGGATGACCGAGCTGGTGCCAGCCTTGAAAAAAGGCAATGTGGTGGTGGGGTTTGGCTCGGCACATCTCGGCGGGCGGGGTGGTGTTCTGAACTTGCTGAAAACCCGTGGGTTTCAAGTGAAACGTTTGGTTTTCTGATACCTTGCCAGCGCAGGTAAAATACCCCACGGGATGTTGCGCAAGCATTGGGGCAAGTCATCAAAACACTCGCGTGTTGCCTAATTCACCACGGACGGTTCGAGTTTATGGTTTTAGAGGACGTAAAATATTGCCTGTTTGCGGCTAATTGCGCGCCATATCCGTTTGTCTTGGGGAAAGCTGAAAAAAACATAGAGGTTTGCCGCCGTTTATGACAAGAATGCTTCACATAATAATGTCAGCGAGCTTTGGGGGCCGAGTAATGGCAAAAAGAATTGTTTCGGGCGCGTTGGGCGTCGCGGCGCTTGCGGCGATTTGCGGATCTGCCAATGCGCAATCCGCCCCGACTCTGAACCTCTATGGCGGCGCTGGCCTGATTGATATGCCCTCAGCCGAGAGCCATGCGGATGCACAGATTAGCGGTACGTTTGCCCATTCCAAGACCGGCAGCAGAGTTTCCCTTAGTTTTCAACTGACAAACCGGCTTTCCGCCTCTTTTCGCTATGCCGATCTGAGTGGCTGGAACATTGGCGGCAATACGGAGGATCGCAGCTTTGATCTGCAATTTCGCCTTCTGGATGAGGGCGAATACCTGCCCGCTGTTGCCGTCGGCTTGCGGGATTTTACTGGCAATGGCGCCTTTGGAGGGGAATATCTTGTTGCCACTAAGAATCTGTCGCCCAGCCTGAAGGTTTCCGCTGGTTTGGGGTGGGGACGGCTGAGTGATTCCTCGACTGTGCGGGTTGGGGCCAATCCCCAAGGCGGCGTGCCGACGGCAAAACAATGGTTCAACGGATCAGTGGGCGTTTTTGGGGGGCTGGAATGGAAGGCGCCCTACAAGGGACTGACCTTCAAAGCGGAATATTCCTCGGACGAATATACCCGCGAGGTCGCCGCCGGGGCGACGACCCATAAATCCCCATTCAATTTTGGGGTGGAATATAAAACCAAACGCGGATTGAGCTATGGCTTGTATTACCTGAATGGTTCCGAAGTCGCGTTGCGCCTCTCGGCCACTCTAAACCCCAAACGCCCGCCTTTTGGTGGCTCAATGGAACGCGCGCCCCTGCCGGTTATTGCGCGTCCGGTCAATTATTCAACCTCCACAGATTGGGTGAATACAGCGGGTTTTAACAAGAAAAGCCGTCAGCAATTTGCGCAACTCTTGAAAGATCAAGGATTGGCAGTCGAGGCTTTGGCCCTGAGCGGAACCCGCGCCGAACTGCGTTTGCGCAACAAAACCTATAACGCCAGTGCGCAGGCAATCGGGCGTGCGGCGCGGGCGATGTCGGTTGTGCTGCCCCATTCGGTGGAAACTTTTGTTGTGACGCCCGTAGTTGGTGGCCTTCCGGCAGCCTCTGTGGTGCTGCGTCGTTCGGATATTGAGGCATTGGAACATAACGCTAGTGGCACGGAAATGATGCTGGCGAGCGCCACTTTCGCCGATGCTGCACCATTGCCAGCGGATGCAGAGTACACAGAGGGGCTTTATCCCAAACTGCGCTGGTCGATTGCACCCTATGTGTCACTGTCGGTGTTTGATGGTTCCGGCCCGATAAGTGCGAGTGCCGGTTTGCGCGCCTCTGCCGATTATTATGTCGCGCCCGGCCTGTCGTTTTCCGGCGCGATTACCCAACGGGTTTTTGGCAACCAAAGCAGCGCCACGCCGCCGCCATCAGGTGTGCCACCTCTGGCGCGGGTGCGCTCGGATCAGGCGCTTTATCGACAACAAGGTAAAACCGCGCTGGAGCGTATGACGGTGGATTACCTGTTCAAACCCGCCCCCAGCCTGTTTGGCCGCGTTTCGGTTGGGTATCTTGAATACATGTATGGGGGTGTTTCTGGCGAATTGCTGTGGAAGCCAGCCGACAGCCGTTGGGGTTTGGGGGCCGAAGTCAACTACGTTAAACAACGCGATTTTGATCAGAAACTGGGGTTCCAGAATTACAGCGTGGCCACCGGCCATGTGTCTGCTTATTGGCAAGTTAATGATGATCTGTCGGCGCAACTTGATGTGGGGCGCTATCTGGCCGGGGATTGGGGGGCAACCCTTTCTGTGGACCGGATTTTTGCCAACGGCTGGAAAATCGGCGCCTATGCCACGCTGACGGATGCGCGCTATGCCAGTTACGGCGATGGCAGCTTTACCAAAGGTTTGCGATTGTCTGTGCCGCTGTCTTGGGGGATTGGCACGCCAAACCGCAA
>JAHRVG010000042.1 GCA_019090795.1 Paracoccaceae bacterium
ACTTAGGAAAGTTAGGTTTTTCATGCGCCCATCCCCTTGATCCGTGCTTTCACCGCAGCAGTCACTGCTTTGGCATCGCCAGTTCCCGGCAAAACTGCCTTGATGATCTCGGCTGTGGTTGCCTTGGCCACCACTTCCACGTCCTTCATGGCGCCGTCGCGAATTTCTGTAATCGTCTTTTCAGACTCAGCAGATTTCACCGCAATTTCAGCATCCGCTTTAGCAATCGCTTTATCCAGATCCGCCTGAATGTCAGCTTTTGCCGCTGCCACGATGCGTCCAGCTTCAGATCGAGCCTCTGCAAGTGCTGCGTTATAGGCTTCTTCAGCCTCTACCGCTTTTTGCTTAAAGCTCTCTGCTGCTTCCAGATCATTGGCCATGGCGCTGTGCCGTTCAGCCAAAACACTGGCAATCCGTGGCAACGCCACTTTGACCAGCACCAGATAGATCACGACCAGCGTCACCACCAACCAGAATATCTGATTTGGAAACCAGTCAAAGTTCAGCTGAGGCATGCCTTCATAATGTTCAGCGGCTGCTGCACCATGTCCGGCTTCAGTTGTTGTTTCAGATGCCATAGCACCCTCCGTTAGCGTTACAGTTTCCGCAACGACCCCGCATATTCAGGATCGTGCGATAATTGGCTGGCTAACTTATTGTGCGTACATCAGCAGCAAAGCAACGAGGAAAGAGAAAATCCCCAAGGCTTCTGCAAACGCAATACCAATAAACATTGTCGCTGTTTGGCCGCCAGCTGCTGATGGGTTGCGCAAAGCACCCGACAGATAGTTACCAACAACGTGACCAACACCAACGGCCGCGCCGCCCATGCCTGTACATGCAAGACCCGCACCAATCAGTGCGCCCATTTGTACCAGATCGCCTTCAACTGCCATTTTATTTCTCCTTAAGATTCTAATGACGTAGATATTTTACTCAGACTTAGTGACCGCCGGGATGCAGCGCATCGTTCAGGTAAACACAAGTCAGAATGGTGAACACGTAGGCCTGAATGACAACTACGAGCATTTCGAGACCGTACACCGCCATGATGGCAATGATCGGGGCAACAGCGCCAAGGCCCAGTGCGCCGGCAAAGCCTGCAAACACTTTGATCACAGCGTGACCGGCCATCATGTTACCCGCCAAACGAATAGAGTGGCTAACAGGACGCACAAAATAAGAGATGATTTCTATGATCGCAAGGATCGGGCGCAGCGGCAGCGGCGCGCTGGAAATCCAGAAGATACCCAAGAAAGCAGCGCCATTTTTGACAAAACCAAGGATTGTCACCGCTAAGAACACAGCCATCGCCATGGTCGCTGTCACAGCGATATGCGACGTGGTTGTGAAAGAACCTGGCAGCAGGCCAACGATATTGGCCACAACGATAAAGATGAACAGGGTGAAGATGTAGGGGAAGTATTTCACACTGTCTTTACCAGCAATATCCACCAACATGGAATGCACAAAAGTGTAAATCACCTCGGCAATTGATTGGCTGCGGCTGGGAACAATTGCCCGTCCGCGTGTGCCAAATACCAGCAAGGCAATGATCACCAGAACTGTGATACCCATCCACAAGGTCGCATTGGTGGGTGTGTACCAAGTAATGTCACCGTCACCAAACAATGGCTTGATCACGAATTGGTCCATTGGATGGATGTTAAAGGGGCTACCGCCTTCTGCTTCGCTTGCCACGTCTTTCGTTCCTTTGTCGGGCGAGGAATAATCCCCGAATTAATCTTTTGCTGCTTCCGCCGCGCTTTTTGCTGCGATTTCTTCGGCAGAGCGCATCATCGCACGCACACCCGCCGCAAACCCCAGCATCGTCATGATGATCAGAAAAATCGGGATAGTACCAAAAACATGATCCATCCCGTATCCAACCCCGAACCCCATCAACAAACCGACGACAAGCTCCGTAACCATCCGCCAACCCGCCTGCGCGCCTGAAATGTGATGCTCTTCAGCAGTTCCCGGCGTAGCCGCCTTGTTTGCCGCCTTAAGCTTCACCTCCAGCGCCTTTAGCCGCTCACCATCGGGGCCATCTGACATTGTCGAGCCTCCTGAAAGAGCGCCCCAAAAGGGCGTTTGGATAGTTGGCCGCAAACTAGGGTTGGTAAGCGCCAGAGTCAACGGGAATAACCACCGCCACCCCTTTGTTTTTCAACACTAAACTGAAATACGGCGGCCCATTTTGGCCCGCCGCATTGGTTTCTTTAGCGCAATTTATCATTCAACCAAACGGTTGAGGTTAGTCTTGTGGAATGACCCGCAAGTGCAACTCACGCAACTGCTCATTGGTCGGGTCACTTGGCCCTTCCAGCATCAAATCCTCGGCGCGTTGGTTCATCGGGAACATGATCACTTCGCGGATCGAGGTCTCATTCGCCAGCAACATCACCAAACGGTCGATACCTGTCGCGCAACCACCGTGTGGCGGCGCGCCAAAGGTAAAGGCACGCACCATGCCACCAAAACGCTTGTCGACCTCGGAATTCGGGTAGCCCGCAATCTCAAAAGCGCGGTACATGATTTCCGGTTTGTGGTTCCGGATCGCACCGGACAGCAATTCATAACCGTTACAGGCCAAATCGTATTGATAACCCAGAATGGTGGTCGGATCTTCAGCAGACAGCGCCTCCATCCCGCCTTGGGGCATGGAAAATGGGTTGTGCGAAAAGTCAATCTTGCCGGTTTCTTCGTCGGCCTCATACATCGGGAAATCAACAACCCAGCAGAATTCGAACTTATCCATATCCGTCAGGCCCAGCTCCTCGCCAATTGCCACGCGGGCACGGCCAGCCACGGCTTCAAACGCTGACGGTTTGCCGCCAAGGAAGAACGCCGCGTCACCAACGCCAAGGCCGAGTTGTTGACGGATCGCTTCGGTACGCTCTGGCCCAATGTTTTTAGCCAATGGTCCGGCGGCCTCCATGCCTGCGCCCTGATCGCGCCAGAAGATATAGCCCATGCCGGGCAAACCCTCATTAATGGCAAACTTGTCCATCCGGTCACAGAATTTGCGCGACCCACCTTTGGGCGCTGGAATGGCGCGAATTTCAGTACCTTCATTTTCCAGCAAGCTCGCGAAGATTTTGAACCCGGAACCAGCGAAATGCTCGGATACAATTTGCATCTTGATCGGGTTGCGCAGGTCCGGTTTGTCGGTGCCATACCACAGCGCTGCATCTTTATAGGAAATTTGCGGCCAGTCCTGATTGGTCGGCCGACCTTTGCCAAACTCCTCCATCACTCCCTTAAGAACAGGTTCGATGGTGTCGAAAATATCTTGCTGGTCAACAAAGGACATTTCGAGATCCAGTTGGTAAAAATCGGTTGGTGAGCGGTCGGCGCGCGGATCTTCATCGCGAAAACACGGGGCGATTTGGAAATATTTGTCAAAGCCCGCCACCATAATCAGTTGCTTGAACTGCTGAGGCGCTTGGGGCAGTGCGTAAAACTTGCCGGGGTGCAGGCGCGACGGCACTAGAAAATCCCGCGCGCCCTCTGGGCTGGATGCGGTGATGATCGGGGTCTGGTATTCGTTGAACCCCTGCCCTTCCATGCGCTTGCGGATTGAGGACACCACATTGGAACGCAGCATCATATTTTCGTGCAAGGATTCGCGGCGCAAATCAATGAAGCGGTATTTGAGGCGGGTTTCTTCAGGATATTCCTGATCGCCAAACACCGGAAGCGGCAGCTCGTCACATTCGCCCAGAACTTCCATGTCACGGATAAATACCTCAACCTCGCCGGTGGGCAGTTTGGGGTTAATCAATGTCTCGTCACGCGCCATAACATTGCCATCAATGCGGATCACCCATTCGGAACGGACCTTCTCCACGTCTTTGAACACCGGGCTGTCAGGATCGGCCAGCACTTGCGTGATGCCAAAGTGATCGCGCAAGTCGATGAACAGGATGCCGCCGTGATCGCGCACGCGGTGAACCCAACCAGACAAGCGAACGGTATCGCCCACATTGGAAGCATTGAGTTGAGCGCAGTTATGAGAGCGATAAGCATGCATGGCGGGACCTTCAAGGTTTGAAATTCTACCGCGTCGGTACACTCGTTTGCTGCCCGATTGTCAAGGGAAGCAGCACAGTTTCCCCGCCTACAAAAGAATAAACCCTGACAGGTTTGCACCTGTCAGGGTCGTTTGCCCTGAATCGACGAATGAGAGGGGAGCCCAAGCCGATTCTTCAGCAAATCGATTGGCGGTGTCTTATTCCGCCGAATTCGTACTCAGTATTCGATATATTTCATCCTTTAATGCCATCCGCTGTTTTCGCATTTCCACCAGATGAAGATCCTCAAGTGGTTCCACATTTGTTTCAGCACGGTGAATAGATCGGTTCAATGTATGATATTCGTCAGAAAGTCTGGCGAAATGGGCATCTTCCTGCCCCAAGCTGTGGATTGCATCCACATGTTCGGGAAATTCTTCTGCCAGCTCGTGTGGGGTATGAGACAAATATTCCTCCTAGTTTTCGGCCCGTTTTTCAGAACTTAACGAGTAAAAACCGACAAAACATTGATCGGGATCAAATCCAAAGGCAAAGTATCCGTTTTTTCGGAAAAAATTCGCCTTCAATGATTGATAAATTCTTTTACAACATACCAGGTTACCGGCACCGCAAGTCCTAATCCCGCGAAAGCTGCGGAAATAATCGGCAACAGAGTGCCATATCCAGCTACCAAAACCACAACAACGCCAACACTAGCCAGAATAGTAGCGATCATTGAGAACAGAGCCATTGCGAGGCGGGCCATCTGGGAGCCTTTGAGTATCGTACAACTAGTGGTGAATATATAGTGTGTGAAACTTCGGACTATGCCTTTTCCAAGACAGTGGCCCGAAACCTATTTCTGGACAGCCAAACACGCTAAACTGAATGCACTAAATCAATAATTGAGTACCTGGCTTTTTTCAACCAGAACAAAAAAGCGTGCGACCCGCCCGCAAAAACGGATCGCAACTCGGGGCTAAAGGGTTATTTTTCTTGTTCGCCACTTACAAAATCTGCCGCACGTTTTGTAAGATCGACAATTGCTGCACCTGCCTGATCCTTTTTCTCAGTAGCAAGCTGTTTAGCCACGTCGATATCTTCCGATATTTCGGCAAGTCCGGCTTTCCAATTCTCCGAAGCGCCTTCTTTTGTGCTTTGGTAAAAGGCCTTTGCCTTGTCCAGGTAAGCCGTCGCTAGTGCGCCGGTTTCGTCCATTTTCTCAGCCAGTTGCGCCTGTAGCAATGCAGCATGCGCCTCAGCTTGCGCATACTGGGTTTGCAGCAATTTGGCCTCATCCGTATCAAGGGTAGCCTGCTTGAATTCCAACAGCTGCGCCTCGGTCGCAACGGTCAGAGCATCAATTTTTGCGCGGGCTTCATCCGGCATTTCTGTAATGGCTTCTTTGGCCTGTTTGATGTTTTTCGACAGTGCCTGCATTTTATCCTCGGCACCTGATACGGTCGTTTCTTGGATCTTGGTCACCCAAGTCTGAGCATCATCCAAAGCTTCGTGTGCCTTTTCAGGGGAGTTTTCGATCTCCAAAGCGACTCTGGCGCGCAGCATGGCGATTTTAGCCTGCGCAAGATCAACGCGCGTGCCCATTGCATCAAGCCAGTTTTTCACACCGGCCTCAGCAGTCTGGCTGGTTTCTTGGGCAAAAACAGGGGCGTTCGGGGCCAGTGCAAACCCAACACCCAAACCAATCAACATGGTCGTTGCGATAAGTGTCTTTTTCATCCTAGTTCTCCTACTACTTGTCTTTGTGGTCAAATGCCTTGCGGGCACCTTCCCACATTCCAACGGCTGCGCCCTTAGCAACCCCCACCATGCGTGATCCCAGCTCGCTAGCTTCGTCAGCGACGATATAGGCAGCCTTTTTACCTGCCTCCAAGGTTTCCTCACCAAGCTCTTTAAGTCGATCCCTTGCCGCACTTGCGGTATTAGAGGCCAATTCGCGCAGGCTTGAGCCAGCCTTGCGGGCATCTTCAGCCACTTCGTCAAGAATTTTCTTGGAAACCTTGCCCGAGCGATCCGCGACCCTGCGCAATGTATCGACAAACACATCTCCGACGGAATGAACTTCTTTCTCAATCAGTTTCAGTTCGGCACTGGTAAAGTGCTGAGCCTCTTCGCGGGTTTTCACGATACGTTCTCGAGTGACCGAGATCACCTGCCCAAGCCCCTCGCGCACACCATCGGCGGCGGCATGTGTGGTCTCCGAGACATATTTGCCAGCGTCTTCAGCGGCCTCGATTGCAGCTGAGAGAACCGTTTCAGAAACCGAGCGTGCACGATCAGCGGTGAACCTTGCCTCACCCATTGCTTTGGCGGTTGCCTCACTGGTAATTTTGTGGACGCTTTCATCTACCTTTTCGCCGCTCTCAATGGCTTTCTTAACGGCGTCTTTTACTGCATCGCGGGTAACACCCAAAAGCTTGGTCATTTTCAGTTTGGCATCTGTTACCGAGTCATTGATTTCAGTTTGAATGCTGTCGCCAAAATCGTTGGCGGCTTCTTTTGCACCCTCAAGGCTTTCGCGCAGGCTTGCCGCCAGTTTTTCTTCCTCAACCGCGACTTTCTCTTTGGCTACAGCAATGTCTTTTTCAGCAGACTCCATTAATCCAGCCGGTGCCTGCCGAATACCTTCAACTGTTCCCGAAACCGCAGCCGAGATTGTATCGCGCGTTGCTTCCCCAGCATCGTTCAGGGCTGTAACAGCAGAGGACACAGACGCATTTGAAAGCTTACGAACCTCGTCTGCCCCGCCTTTCAGTTCGCTTCTAACCTTAGCAACGGCATCGCGTACGATTTCATGGGTTGTCTGTGCAGTTAGTTTGCCGCTTTCCTTGGCCTTGTTTAGCGAGTCAGTAATCTGTTTTTTTAGTTCGGTGAACATATTCTTTTCTCCTACTTACGTTACCAACCATTTGCCTGCACACCCAGAACGGGTGGCCAATACAAAGGTTCAAAGAGGAGGCTAGACTAAGGTTCGTGCAAATAATGTGACATAGGTATCATTTTAAGAATTATTCTTGAAATCAGATTTTGATCTGTTTCTCGGCCTTCTCAATCAAAGCGTGTAGGTCATCAACTGACCACATACTGTGGTGTTTTTCGAGGATACCCTCACGTTTCCAGTTTTTCATTTGCCGACCTACAACAACCCGAACCGACCCGATCATGGAAGCAAGCGTTTCCTGTGACAGGTCATTGATCAAACGAACCCCATGTATTGGCGCGTTGCTGGTGATGTGGCGCAGAATCAACCGCGCCAAGCGCGCTTCAGTGCCATACAAAGCTAGATCTTCAACCTGATCAGCCAACTGGCGCATCTGTTTACCCAGATAAGGCAGGAAGACCTTGTTGAAATCGGGTTGTTCAGGAAGCCAGTTTCTGACCGTTGAAAGTGGCGCAGTCAGAAACTCAACATCGTCAAGTGCCGTCAGTTCTGCCTCGCGCGAGCCGCCATCCAGCAGCCTGACAACATCGAAACAATCCCCGGTACTCAGTAGCGCCAAAATATGCTCGCGCCCGGTCTCTGGGTGATAGACTGAAACTTTGGCCCTGCCGCTAACAAAAAGATAAAACCGCAGATCATCGTCAACAGTGATTCTGGTGTCTCGCTTGTGCGCCTTCTCAAATTCAAACATCCCCAATATTTCTTGCAAGACCTGCTTGTTCAAAGACGCAAAAAACGGCGAAATGGTAAGTGCTTCAAAACAGTGTTCATAGTGTGGAGATGTGGTTTTCATAACCTACCTAACGGTCTCGCCAGTTCGTAAATAGCAAGTAGATAGCACCAAGAACGGCTGCGGAGAAACCGAGCATTGCAAATACCGAAAGACTGAGCGGAATATCACCGCCCGACACTGTCATGACAATGGATGACCCTACAATAAGGGCGGCAATAACGATCCCCATTATCAGTCGGCCGATAAAATCGTCAATCCGGTCAAGAAACTGATCAGCGCGATCAATCTCCATACGGAGTTTGAACTCGCCGTTTTGCAAGGTTTTAACCAGTTCGTGGGTATCTTTGGGCAGCCCTGTCAGAACCTCGAACCCATCCTCCAACCCTCTGCGCCCGTGTTTTATCAATTGCTCCGGGGACAGTTTCTTTAGCATTAGCTTTTGCATGAAAGGCTGGGCCTCGGAGATCATATCATAGTCAGGATCAAGCTGATGCCCCATGCCCTCCAACGAAATGAACGCCTTGGAAAGCAGGGCCAAATCCGGCGGCAGGCTTAGGTTGTGGGTTTGCAAAATAGCAATCACATCGCTCATCAGTTCCGACATGCGCAGCTGTTTCAGCGGCACACCGTGGGTTCGGTCAATCAAATCATCAATTTGTCCGACAAGCATGTCGTTCCGGCTGCCTGCCGCGCCACTCCACAGCATTAAAATTTTGCTAGCTCGGGTTGATTGGCGATCCACAAACGCAAAGAGCAGCTCAACCAATTGGTTGCGGCGCTCCTCTGACAAGCGCCCGGTCATGCCAAAATCAATAAAAACGATTCTGTTGCCCGGCAGATAAATAACGTTGCCAGGATGGGGGTCTGCATGAAAAAATCCATCTTCAAACACCATTTTCAGAACCGCATTCGCGCCTAGAATGGCCAGCTTTTTACGATCAAGCCCTGCGGCATCAACAGCCAAAAGATCACTGCCCGGAATGCCTTTGACAAATTGCTGTACGTTCAGGCTTTCACTGGCATACTCCCAATAGACTTTGGGAATGATGATGTCTGGATAATCATTGAAATTACTGGCAATACGTTCTGCATTTTTACACTCGTTAACCAAGTCCAGTTCGCTGCGGATAGACTTGTCAAACTCGGCGGCAACCTTTTGGGGCTGAAAACGTCGTAACTCACTGATTTTTTCCTCCGCAATCTCGGCAATTCGTTTCAGCAGGCGCAAATCGGCATCAATAACCTTGCCAATACCGGGGCGTCTGATTTTCAAGATCACCTCTTCACCGGTTTTTAACGTAGCACGATGCACCTGCGCAATTGATGCTGCTGCCAGTGGTTCCAGCTCGACCTTGGTAAATACCTCGTCGATCGGGCCACCAATGTCTGCTTCCAGCTGATCAATGATGTCAACAAACGGCAAAGGCGACACGTGATCCTGAAGCTTACGAAACTCGGCGATGTATTCCGGCGCGAATAGATCGGGCCGCGTAGAAAGCACCTGACCCAGCTTAACAAAGCCCGGGCCAAGTTCTTCTATGGCGCGACGAATGCGTTCCGCAGGCTCCAATCGTGCTAGATCATCAGCTTCTTCCCAGCGCAGCACTTTGCCCGCCCGCTCCAGAACATTCCCGATACCAAGACGACGCACCATATCGCCAAACCCATAGCGGATCAGGATTGATGATATTTCAAACAAACGACCAAGGTCGCGCGCCGCGCTAAGCGTTTTCAGGATCATTGGTTTTCTTTCTTGAAGCCCGTATGGTCTAGAGATTTGGGGAAACCCGCTCTCCTCCAACTAGTTGCGAATACGGGCAAGCTGGTCAGGGCTGGCAGCTCACCAGACCTCCCCTTAAAAGGAATCAGAAAGCCAACCATAACATCTGCCAGATTTTAAGACATATTCCCTGCTTTACCCGAACAGGTGTTCATGCCCAGCAGGCGAAAAATCACGCACAAGCCGGTCAGTGAATTCATCAGGGCCATCACCCCAATGACAATCGCACCGTAATAAACGACAGGAGCGGTGAAATTTGTTGCTGGTGTGATTAAAACACCCGCAAGCACAAGCACACCAATTGCGGCGCGGACCAGTCGATCTTGCAAACCCAAATTCGATTTCACTATCTTGCTCCCTCAAAACACTGACGATTCTGCTTGAGTGTAACCCAAAAGTGAGGATTGTTGAAATCACGTTTTTTTTGCTAGCAATCGCCAGCATTCCCACTTTGCGGATGTGGCCCACAAGACCTTCTTGAATAGAATCAAATGAATACTGCCAAAGAACCTTGAACTGGGCCAACATGCACTCTAGGTCAGTCAAACAGGGGCAAAGGGAACGGATATTTGGAACAATCACTTCTATTTCTCGTGGTGGCATTGCCTGTCTCGTTGGCAGCAGTGGTGTTTTCTGCCAATTATTTCGTGCGTGGCGCAGTCTCTATTGCCCATACCCTTGACCTGCCTGAATTCCTGGTTGGCTCGGTTATCGTAGCGCTTGGCACTTCGGCCCCGGAAATGGCGATAAATATTTCCGCAGCACTGGATGGCGCTGGCGATATTGTGATCAGTAACATTGTCGGCTCCAATATCGTCAATGTTGCACTGGGCATCGGGATTGCAGCACTGATCATCCCGTTTGATCGGGCACGCAAGGAATACACCCGCACCTTGTTTGTCGGGTTATTGGGCACAATTGCGCTGCTGGCCAACACTTGGATTGCAAACTACATGCCCGGCGTTGCGCATTTCTCAACCAGTTTTGGCATCGCCTTGATGCTTGCATTTACGTTTTTCATGTACAGCTCAATCAAATCCGCCACAGGCGATGATGATGAGGAGCACGAGGGAGACCTCTCCTTACCCATCGCCATTTTGGTAATTGTACTCGGGGCCGCCGCCATGGCGTTCTTTTCCGATTATGCAGTTCAGATGGCGGTTCAAATGTCACATCGTCTAGGCATCCCAGAGGCCGTCGTTGGTGCCACTGTGATCGCCGCTGGTGGATCCCTGCCTGAGGTGTCCTCTTGTATTGCTGCGGCCCGTATCCGTCGGCCAAACCTGATTTTGGGTAACATCGCCGGGAGCCAAATTTTCAATATCCTTGGCATCCTTGGGCTCTCGGGCCTGATCCGTCCGTTTGATTATTCAACTGTTTTAGCGGTGGATGTGGTCATCCTGATTGCCATCACTCTAATTGTGCTGGGCAGCATCCTATACGCCCCATTGCGTCGTTTCATGGGGCCGATTCTGATCCTGTCCTATGTTGCCTATGCAGGATATCTGATAGCATCAGCCGTTTGATTTGCGCTTAACCGCCTCGCGCCATGCCAGCATCAACGCACCGAATATAATGATCCCGGCCCCCAACAAGCTGACGCTGTCGGGCGACACTTTGTATATCCAAAAATCATAAAACGTTGCGAAAACCAGTGTGGAATAGCTGAAGGGCAATACATAGCTGGCATCACCCCCACGCATCGCCTGAATAAACAATGCTTGCCCACAGGCCATGACAACGCCAATCCCAGCCAGTGCAGCCCATTGCGCCGCACTCGGCGCCAACCACACAAAACTGGCGGCAATCAATCCAATCGTTGCACCGATTGAGTTATTGATCAGCAGAATTTGCAAAGGAGCCTCGCGCCCCGACAAAAGTTTAATCAGGGTCACTTCCAGCCCGAAAAGGATTGCCGCCCCCAGTGCAAGCAAAGCGGCGGGTTGAAAGCTATCGACGCCCGGGCGCAACAAAACCAACGCGCCAGACATCGCAATAACGGCTGCCAACCAGCGCAAACGCCCCACCTTCTCACGCAAGATCACAATGGCCAGCATCATCCCGAAAACCGGATTGAGAAAGCTGATCGCAGTAGCATCGGAAATCGCAATCCGCGCGACAGCGGCAAACATCAGCGATACCCCCAGCCAACCACTGAGCGTGCGCAACAGATGAACCGGCAAATTGGGGCGACTAAATCCGGGGCGCAAAACCAACGCCGTTATCGTCAATGCCATCAAAGCAAACGCAAAACGCCCGGCAGAGACCTGAAATGGATGCAACGCAGACTCACCCGTACCCAGAAATTTGGCCATTAGTGTTGTGCTGGCAAACAGGGCACTGGCGCTAAGCATCATCAATGCGGCGCGCAACGGGTTGTCTTTGGCTAGGTCGGTCATTCTTGGCCTGCTGATTGATCGCATCGCCCTTGGTTAGAACGCCTCGGCTTAGTGCTTGCAAGCGATATCATTGTGACACTGGACAAACGCAACCGCGCGCGCTAAACGGCTCTCATGTTTAGCCAGATAACAAACTCGATTACGTCACGACGCCGACGCTGATTCCTGCCGCGCCCCTTTGCGCGGTCTGTTTTGTTGCCCTGAACATCAACCCCCAATTGACTTGAGCGCCAACATCCGTCACATGGATGGCTCGCAAATTCACAAAGGAACAACGCGATGATACCCGCTATTATGCCCACTTACGCACGTGCACCCCTAACTTTCGTCAAGGGCGAAGGCAGCTGGCTGGTGGACGATCAGGGGCGACGTTTCCTAGACGTAGGCGGCGGAATTGCGGTAAATGCTCTAGGTCATGCACATCCGGAACTGGTAGAGACCCTGCAGTATCAGGCGACACAACTGTGGCATACGTCAAATCTCTATCACATACCGAACCAAACAGAGCTTGCGGAGAAGCTGGTGGACAATACTTTCGCCGACTCGGTATTCTTCACCAATTCCGGCACAGAAGCGATGGAATGCGCCGTGAAAATGGCACGTAAATACTTCAGCCACATAGGCCAACCCGAACGCTATAAAATGATCGCGTTTAGCGATAGTTTTCATGGCCGCACCCTTGGCATGATTTCCGCAGCCGGGGCGGAAAAGCTGACCGAGGGGTTTGGCCCAATGCTACCCGGCTTCACCCAAGTACCGTTACATGACATTGAAGCAGTGGCGGCGGCTATCGACGCACAAACAGCTGCAATCATCATCGAACCAGTGCAAGGCGAAGGCGGGATTATCCCGGTGGAGGATCAGTTCCTGCGCGATATCCGCACGCTTTGTGCGGAACACGGGTTGCTTTTGATCATGGACGAAATCCAGTGCGGCGTGGGACGGACCGGCAAGTTGTTTGCCCATGAATGGTCTGGCGTCACACCCGACATTATGGCAGTGGCCAAGGGTATCGGCGGGGGCTTTCCCCTCGGGGCTTGTCTGGCAACCGAGGCCGCAGCTGCGGGCATGGTGGCAGGTAGTCACGGCACCACTTATGGCGGCAATCCGATGGCTTGCGCCGTCGGTTCCAAGGTGGTGGACATCATCGCAAACCCCGATTTTCTGGCAGGGGTCAGTGAAAAGTCCGGTTTGTTCAGGCAAGCGCTGGAAGGGTTGGTTGCAAGCCATCCACAAGTGTTCGAACAGGTTCGCGGCCTAGGGTTGATGATCGGTATTAAGTGCAAGGTTCCCAACATGGACGTGGTGAACGCGGGATATGACGCGGCAGTCCTGACCATTCCGGGCGGCGACAACGTGATCCGCATCCTGCCCCCGCTCAACATTTCAAACGAAGATATCATCGAGGCCGTGGCACGGCTCGATCAAGCCGCCACGGCGATAGAGGCAAAACTATGAACCATTTTCTGGACATCCACACCACGGATCCTGAGGCCCTGAGGGGTATGATTGATCAGGCCCAAACCATGAAAGACGCCCGCGCGGGCCAGCCCAAGGCCACACCGGATGCCGAACAACCGCTGAAAAACCACATGGTGGCATTGATTTTTGAAAAGCCCTCCACCCGTACGCGCGTTTCTTTCGATGTGGGTGTGCGCCAGATGGGGGGGCAAACCATGGTCCTGTCGGGCACCGATTTGCAGTTGGGCCACGGTGAGAGCATCGCTGACACGGCGCGGGTTCTGTCTCGCTATGTCGATATGATCATGATCCGCACCTTCGAGGAATCCGTTCTGCAAGAACTGGCCGAATACGCATCAGTGCCGGTGATCAACGGCCTGACCAACCGCACGCACCCTTGCCAGATCATGGCTGATGTGATGACCTATGAGGAACACAACGGCCCGATCAAGGGCAAAAAGGTCGTCTGGACCGGCGACGGCAACAACGTCTGCGCCAGTTTCCTGCACGCTGCAGGGCAATTCGAGTTCGATTTTACCTTTGTTGGGCCCCCCTCGTTGGATCCAGAGGCGGAATTTATCGACCTTGCCCGCTCCAAAGGCGTGAATGTGACCATTGAACGGGACGCTGACAAGGCGGTTCAAGGGGCTGATCTGGTGGTTGCTGACACTTGGGTTTCCATGCATGACAGCCAATCCACCCGTCAGCGCCGCCACAATTTGTTAAAACCCTATCAGGTGAATGACCACCTGATGGCACAAGCCAAAGACGACGCGCTGTTCATGCACTGCCTGCCAGCGCACCGCGAAGAAGAAGTGACATCCAGCGTGATGGATGGCCCCCGCTCCGTGATTTTCGACGAGGCAGAAAACCGTCTACACGCACAAAAAGCGGTGATGCGCTGGTGTTTGGGGAAATAGGGCCTGCTTCTTGAACACAGGTTTGGGCAGGGCTACGTTGCAGGTCAACAAATGAGGGTCCAATGCAAAAACTCCTGCTCCTAGGCCTTGTCGCCTCCATTCTTGCAGGCTGTATCGACACGGCTGCACCTGTGGTATCAAAACCGGTTGCATCGGTATCCCAAGGTGCAGCCAACCTTGATCAGGCCATTCTCAATTATCGCCGTGTCAGCGCACGGGTAGAACCGGTTGCCGAACAGGTCTGCCGCTCGTTTCACCGCGACAAACCCGCCACCTTCTGCGATTTTCAGATTGTCGTGAGGAATGCCCCCAACGAGCCAGCAAATGCTTTTCAAGGCATCGGCAAGGATGGCCGTCCGGTAATTACCTTTAATTCCAACATGTTATTGCAAGTTCAAAACGACGACGAATTGGCGTTTGTACTGGGTCACGAGGCCGGGCACCAAATCGCATCGCACCTGATCCAATCGCGCAACAACCAGATGACTGGCGCACTCATACTGGGTATCCTTGTAGCCGTCGGCGGCGGAGATGCCGATGTGGGCGTTGACCTCGGCGCACAAATCGGCGGTCGTGCCTATTCAAAGAAATTCGAATTGCAAGCCGATAGCATAGGCGCCCATATCGCTGATCGTGCCGGTTATAACGCTGCACGCGGGGCGCAGGAACTGGCCCGTACTGGCGGCTCTTCCAACTGGCTCAGCACGCATCCATCCTCTGGTGCGCGGGTGGCCAATGTGCAAAACGTGGTGGCCGAAATCCACGCCTCCAAAGCGGCTGGAAACATCGCGCCGATCCACTGGTAGCGCGGCAATGACCCATTTTTTCGGTTACGGCTCTCTGGTGAATGTGGCCACACATAATTACCCCAACACCCGCCGCGCAACAGTGCAGGGGTGGCAGCGCCACTGGGTACCGTCAAACCGGCGCGACGTGGCCTTCCTCAGCGTGCGCCCTGCCAGTGACAGCGCCATATCCGGCCTGATTGCCGATGTTGCCCCACTCAGTTGGGGCGATCTAGACCAACGCGAACACGCCTACACTCGCAGACATCTAACAGAGCAGGAATACCCCCATTCACGCACCCAGAAAGTTCAAATCTACCGGGCCAACCCCGATTTCGTTGCCCCGCATGCCACCGGAAAACATGTGTTGCTCAGTTATCTGGATTGCGTCGTTCAGGGGTTTCTACGCGAATTTGGTGAAGAAGGTGTGAACGACTTTTTCCGAACCACCACTGGCTGGAACGTCAAAATCCGCGATGACCGGCACAACCCGATTTATCCGCGCGCCCAAATTTTGAGCGGTGCAGAAACATCCCTGACTGACGCTTATATCAAAGAACTGTCCATCGAAGTTGTATGAGCCTGTTTCCGGCAGGAAACAGGCTGCGGCACGGGCTGACCCCGTTTACGGGGTCAGAGGTTCACCTTACTCAGCAAAGGCATGAGCCGCGACATGTCTGGCCCGTGTTGCATCCCCGTGAGCGCCTTGCGCAACGGCATAAACAATCCACGCCCCTTGCGTCCGGTCTCGGCCTTGACAGCCTTGGTCCACTGGCCCCAAGTTTCAGTTGTCCAAGGTGCCTCCGGCAGCAGGGTTTTCGCCTGCGCCACAAACTCCGCATCCTCTGCATCTATCAACGGTTCAGCCCCGTCACGGCACAAGGTCCACCACTGTTCAACATCACTGCGCACATCCATGTTGTCGCGTGCCACGTCCCAGAAATCTGTTGCAATGGCATCGGGCACACCCAAAGCGCGCAGATCATCGGCCATGGTCGCATAGGGTAATCCGGACACATATTTCGACGTCAGAGGCTTCAAATCCTCCACATCGAATTTGGTTGGGGCAGCGCCAAATTTTGACAGATCAAACCCCTCGATCAACTCATCCATCGACACCCGCAACTCTATAGGCTCAGAAGACCCTAGCCGCGCCATCATCGATAACACCGCCATCGGTTCCAAGCCACTTGCGCGCAGGTCGCGCAGCGCCAAAGTGCCGAGACGTTTTGACAAAGCCTCACCTTGGGGGCCGGTCAACAGTGAGTGATGCGCAAATGAGGGTAATGTGCCACCCATCGCCTGAATAATCTGGATTTGTGTGGCGGTGTTGGTCACATGATCCGAACCGCGCACCACATGGCTAACGCCATAATCAATGTCATCGCAAACCGATGCCAATGTGTACAGGAACTGCCCGTCACCGCGAATAAGAACCGGATCGGAAACGCTGGCCGCATCAATCGACAAATCGCCCAGAATACCATCTTTCCACTCGATCCGCTGCTGGTCCAGCTTAAACCGCCAATGGCCAGCCCCGCGCTCGGCGCGCAGTGCATCCCTCTCTGCCTCTGACAGGGCCAAAGACGAGCGGTCATAGACAGGTGGCTTGCCCATGTTCAGCTGCTTCTTGCGTTTGAGGTCCAACTCTACCGGCGTCTCGAAACACTCATAAAACCGCCCCATCTTACGCAACTCATCCGCCGCTGCCTCGTAATGCTCTAGGCGCTCCGACTGCTTTTCGACCCGATCCCAAGTCAGCCCCAGCCATTCCAGATCTTCCATGATCCCATCCACATATTCCTGCTTGGAACGCTCGGGGTCGGTATCATCAAGGCGCAGAATAAATTGCCCGCCCGCTTTGCGCGCGATCAGATAGTTGAACAGCGCAGTGCGCAGATTACCAATGTGGATATAGCCTGTGGGAGAAGGGGCAAATCGTGTGGTGGTCATGGGATTCGATCACTTTTACTAAGGTTGTCCCCTCTTAGCGAAAGCATTCGCAAACGCCAAGGGGCTGGGTCTCTCCTGCACTTTACACAAAATTAACCGACCCTAACAAAAGATGAAGCGTTAAGGATTTGTTCATGCTATGTCCGCGTCATGAAACATATCCTCACAGCCCTGATCCTGCTATTCGCCCCTGCAACATTGGCCGCAGATTTGCAAGTCATCGACGGGGATACCCTGATCCTGAACGGCACAACCTACAGGATCAACGGCATTGACGCACCCGAGGCAGGACAGAAATGCCTCTCGGAACGGGGCAAAAAATGGGGCTGCGGCGATGCGGCAACCAATCTGTTGTATGAGCTGACCAACAACGCAAACGTAACTTGCGAAGAACTGGCGGTTGATCCTTATAATCGCATTGTCGCCCGTTGTTTTGCAGATGAACGCGATGTGGCGCGGGAAATGGTTGCCAATGGTCTGGCTTGGGCTTTCCTCAAATTCTCGGACGAATACGAAATGGTGCAAGAACGCGCAAAAACTCAACAATTGGGCATTTGGCGCGGCCCATCGCAACCGGCATGGGAATTCCGCGCCAAGCGCTGGAATACTGCATCACAAACTGCCCCCGAGGGTTGCCCAATCAAAGGAAACATCACCGCAAACGGTCGGATTTACCACGCGCCTTGGTCACCGTGGTACAAACGCACCCGTATCAACACCGCCCAAGGCGAACGCTGGTTTTGCAATGAAGCTGAGGCGGTCAAGGCTGGTTGGCGGGCACCAATTCGGAACTAGGGACGTTTAAGGAATAGCAACCTGAATGATCAAATGCCCGACCTCCTTGCTGATGGATTGGTGGCTTTTCCATATCCGCTGCGCGCCGCGTTCAATCCAATAGCTGTTCTGGAATGCCCGCTCGGCGTTTTTGCACAGCTCGGAATACTTGCGCACACTGGTTTTGTGTCCCAGAACCTCCAGCGCCTCATCTGCATCTGCCGGAGCAATGGCGCAGTTGTAAACATGGGTTGTCAGTTTGCCTTCGCCGTTCAAATGCCGTTGCGTACGGGTATACAGCTTGGGGAAACTGCCGCCATAGAATATCTGCTTGGGGCTGAGTGACAAATCCTGCGCGATCAAATCAACCAGCTGCCCACGGGTGGCAGTCACCATGCCATCACGCAGAGTAACGCTGGCTTTGTCACCACCAAGATAGGTTCTGTAGGGACCGTTGGTTGCCACTTCTATCGCTGGCAGATTGCTGCCAAAACGGGGCACGCTGACATAAATCACCGGCTTGCCGTATTTCGCCAAAGCCTCGCGCGGGATTTGTTGCGGCGTGCTGACAGCAGTTTTATCCGCCTTCTCGACGTTGCCTTTGCGTAGTTTGGCCTTGGCCATCCCCAGCGCAACAGTACCCAAAGTGGGTTGTTTTTCAGTCTCGGAACTACACCCCGCGACGATTGCCACGACCAGCAGCGCCAGCGCTGTATCACGCAATGCTCTGATTTTCACGCCTATCTCCAGAACCGCGCCCAGCCTGTTTCCAGCGCGGGACGGTGATATTCCGACACCAGATCATGCAAGCGGTTTTCCACACTCAACCGCGCGCCGCCGTCCCGTGTCAGGGTATTCATGTCGATGGCATAGCTTTTGCGGTTTGGCGTGCCAATCCCCCAAGACCTGTCTCTTATACACATCTGACGCTGCCGACGA
>JAHRVG010000043.1 GCA_019090795.1 Paracoccaceae bacterium
GCGACGGGGATATCCCCGTCGCGCCATTCCAGTTCTGCATTTTCCCGCTGGTTGCTCATTGGGTCATGCTTTAGGGGGAATAGCAGGCAAAAGGAAGCACAATGGCAAAGCGCAACGTGATCGTAGTGGGGGCAGGTAGTTGGGGGCTGGCCTGCGCATACGCCTGCGCACGCCGTGGCATGGCAGTTCAGGTGCTTGAGGCGGGCACGATTGGTTGCGGTTCCAGCGGTGGCGTGATGGGCGCGCTGGCACCCCACACGCCGGACCAGTGGGAACCCAAAAAGCAGTTTCAGTATGAGGCTTTGTTGCACGCGCACGACTTTTGGGTTGAGGTGGATGCCCTGTCTGGCATCGCTTCGGGTTACGGGCGCATCGGGCGTCTCGTGCCGCTGACAACACCGCGCAGTCTGGAACTGGCGCTGATGCGAATAGAAACCGCACGCAAGCTTTGGCATGGGGAGTTTGATTGGCGTGTGGAAAAGGGGCATGATCTGATTGCCCCCAGGTTCATGCCTTTCGGGGTTATTCACGAAACCTTTTCCGGGCGAGTTTTTCCGGCGCGCGCGGTTGCTTCTCTCGCGGGGGCGTGTCGGGCGCTTGGCGTGGAGATTGCAGAGAATGCGCCGGTTACTGCGCTGGGTGATCGCAAGGTTTCCGGTGATTGGGGTGATCTTACCGCCGATGCGGTGATTGTTGCCAGCGGAGCAGAGGGGTTCGGCTTGCTGGATGCCTATGGGGATCATCCAACGGGCGGCGGGGTCAAAGGGCAGGCGGCACTGTTGGCGGTTGATCTGGGTGCAGCGCCGCAGATTTACGCGGACGGGGTTTATATCGTGCCCCATGCGGGTGGCCAAACGGCTGTCGGCTCGACCACAGAGAAAACCTGGGATGATCCGTTGAGAACCGATGAAAAGCTGGATGCAATCATTGCCAAAGCGCGTGCGATTTGTCCGTCAGTCGGGGAGGCCCCTGTGATCCAGCGCTGGGCCGGACTGCGCCCCAAGGCACGGCGTCGTGATCCGATGCTGGGGCCGGTTCCGGGCCTGACTGGCGTGTTTACAGCCATGGGGGCCTTCAAAATCGGCCTCGGCCTCGCGCCTGCTGTTGGTGATATTTTGGCCCGTTTCGCAATGGGTGATGCAGTGGATTTACCCAAAAGCTTTACCTTCCCGCACCACATGGAATAGGGGCTATTGCAGTTCGAGCTCCACTTGAATCACTTTGTCGTCCTGATAATGCCCCAAAATACCGAAATGCTTTACCCCCATTCCCCAAGTCGGGTGACGATCTCCCCTCCATGAAGCCCAGTAACGTGCTATATTTCTGCATGTTATGTTGGCAGGAGGCGAGGTTTGATGGATCGCCCTGTGGGTGCAGGCAACTTCGGACTCCGACCTACCCGAAGATCTGGCTGATTGGTCACTGACCTGCCTCCAGATAGGGTTGATCAAAATTGGTGCAAGGGTCCGTCCGCCACACCCCGCGCAATCACATTCCAACTGGCCGAAGTCGCAGTCAGCGGTGATCTGTTCGCCCAAACTGGTAGCCATCAGCCCCAAATCCCAATCAATCCCGCCATTGAGGCCAGAAGTCCTGCTCAAGTTGTGTGGCATGTGTCCGAACCACCGTAAAACCTGCCCAATAGGGTTGATCAGAGCGCAGAACAGCGGCAACATGCAGGAGACGGCATTTTACTTGGGGAATGTCGATTGTAATTGATAAGCTACAAATTGGGATGAGAAAAAATGACTATTTACACGTTATTGAAAACTGAATGGGCTGTACGTTTTTTGGCTGCGATCATTGGCTTCGTATTGATAGCAGGCAACGCCCATGCTGCCGGATGGAGTTGCACAGCAGAAAAGCTGAAGGACTACAGATATAACGGTGGAAAATACGCGATGATCCACATCAGCCCTTACCAAAGTGGAGGAAGGTACAAAGTTGTAAAAGTTAGCGCCACCGATGTAACTGGAAAGACTAAAGACGGCACATCTTTCGCTTGCACCAAGAGCTGACACCTTGGTTGAAAAATGTGTAGGGGCGGCGGTGTAGGCTTTCTTCGGTGGTGAAATGTATGTTTACAGCTCATTTGCGCTCTTTTCTCATGCCGTAGAGGCAAAGCCGAAGGGCTTCAGAGAATGCCCGTTTAAGCCCCATATCCTCCGGCGGTTGGTGTGGTTACGATCACGGCCTCACCTGCCTTCAGAACGGTTTGGTCGCAACCTGCCAGTTCCTCAAGCTCCCCGTTCAGTCGCCGCACCTGCGTTTTGCCAACAAAGCCGTCGCCGCCCCCGTTTAACCCGCTAGGGGCGTGTTTGCGATGGGATGACAGGATCGCCATTTCCATGCTTTGCAAAAAACGCATTGAGCGTTGTGTGCCGCTGCCGGCCGACCATTTGCCGCGACCACCAGATCCCGCACGAATTTTGAATTCCTCTAGCAAGACCGGAAAGCGGAACTCCAGAACCTCCGGATCGGTCATACGTGAATTGGTCATGTGGACCTGCACCGCATCCGTGCCGTTAAATCCGTTACCCGCAGGAGACCCGGAACAAATCGTCTCATAATACTGGTACGTGTCATTGCCAAAGGTTAGGTTATTCATGGTGCCTTGCGAGTTGGCAACGGCCCCAAGGGCCGCCAGTAAGGTGTTGGTAACATGCTGTGAGGTTTCGACATTTCCCGCAACCACTGCCGCGGGGTATTGCGGTTTCAGCATCGAACCATCGGGCACAATGATGTTGATGGGCCGCAAGCAACCGGCATTCATCGGGATATTCCCCTGCACCATCAAGCGAAAGGAATAGAGCACTGCCGCCCGTGTCACAGGTTCCGGCGCATTGAAATTCGTGCTTTGCTGGGGGGACGTTCCGGTGAAATCCACGGTCGCGGTGCGTGCGTTGCGGTCAACAGAAATCTTGACGCGGATCACGGCCCCTTGGTCAGTCACAGTCTCATATTCAGAGTCCTGCAAGGCCTCAATCACGCGACGCACGCTTTCTTCGGCATTGTCCTGAACATGGCCCATGTAGGCTTGTACTACATCAAGACCAAAGTTGTTCACCATCTTGCGCAATTCGGTGATCCCCATCGTGTTGGCGGCGACTTGTGCTTTGAGGTCCGCGATGTTTTGAACCGGATTGCGGCAGGGATACTTGTGATCGGTCAGCAGGTTGAGCAGGGCTTCCTCTTGGAAATCTCCCTGTTTGACCAGATGAAAATTGTCAAAGAGAACCCCCTCATCCTCAATTGATGTGGCCAGCGGTGTCATCGAGCCCGGCGCTGTTCCTCCCACATCGGCATGATGCCCGCGTGAGGCTACATAGAACAGAATTTCGGTGCTGGCATCATCGAAAACCGGGGTAACAACAGTAATATCCGGTAGATGGGTGCCGCCGTTATAAGGCGCGTTGAGCGCGTAAACATCGCCCGGACGCATGGTGCCCTGATTCTGTTTGATAATGCTTTCAACCGAGCGGTCCATACTGCCCAAATGCACCGGCATATGCGGCGCGTTGGCAACAAGTGACCCATCAGCAGCAAATACCGCGCAGGAAAAATCGAGCCTTTCCTTTATGTTAACCGAGTATGCGGTGTTTTGCAGGGTCAGGCCCATTTGTTCCGCAATCGACATGAACAGGTTGTTGAACACTTCAAGCATTACCGGATCAGCTTCGGTGCCAATGGCGTAGGCCTTGGGCAGCGGCATAATCCGGCTCAATACAAGGTGGTCGCGTTCGGTCACGCGGGCTTGCCAGCCCGGTTCGACGACGACGGTTTGATGCGGCTCAACGATCAGGGCGGGGCCGTCGATGATCTGGCCCGGTTTCAGGGCATTGCGAGCTTTGAAAACCTGTGCATCATGCCAAGTGTTGGTAGAGAAAAGGCGCGCGGTAGCGTTGGGTTCACCGCGATGTTCCGTGGTTTCCCAAACCGGTTCTTCAATGGCGGCGCCACCACCGGCTGATTCCACTTCGATGGCCTCGACCACGATGGTTTTATCCGTGAAGACAAAGCCAAACTGTTGTTTGTGGGCGGCTTCAAAACCGGCAACCATGGTATTCACATCCGCTAGCGGAACCAGCAGAGAGGTATCAGTTCCATCATAGCGCAGATGCAGGTTTGCCGCGGTTTTGCAATCAGCCAAAGCAACGCCTTGTGCCATCAGCTTGCCTTCGGTTTCGGCCCCCATGTCGTTTACACTCGTCTGGATTTTGGCCAGTGTTTCTGTGCCAAGGGGTTGCAAAACTGAGCGGGTGCGCGCGGCGCGCACATCGGCCAGCCCCATGCCGTAGGCGGACAGGATGCCAGAATGCGGGTGCACCATCACCTTGGTCATTCCCAAGGCATCAGCCACAGAACAGGCATGTTGCCCGCCAGCGCCACCAAAACAGGTCAGTGCATAATCGGAAATGTCGTACCCGCGCTGGACCGAGATTTTCTTGATTGCATTGGCCATGTTTTCTACAGCAATGCTCAGAAAACCGGCGGCTACCTCCTCGGCGCTGCGGCCATCCGCGATTTGGGCTGCAAGGGCGGTGAACTTTTGTTTAACAATCTCAACGTCGAGGGGTTGGTCCTGATGGGGCCCGAAAATCGCGGGGAAATTCTGTGCCTGCAATTTGCCGACCATCACGTTGGCATCGGTCACCGTCAGTGGCCCGCCGCGGCGGTAACAGGCGGGGCCGGGGTTGGCGCCAGCGCTGTCAGGGCCAACCACATAGCGACCGGAATCATAGTGCAGCACTGAACCGCCCCCAGCCGCAACTGTGTGGATCAGCATCATCGGCGCGCGCATCCTCACACCTGCGACTTCGGTTTCAAAGGCCCGTTCCAGCGTTCCGGCGTAGTGGGAAACATCAGTGGAGGTACCGCCCATGTCAAAGCCGATGATCTTGTCAAAGCCGGCCAGTCGGCTGGTTTCCACCGCGCCGACAACGCCGCCAGCGGGGCCTGACAGGATGGCATCTTTGCCCTCGAACATATCAGCAGCTGTAAGCCCGCCGGAGGACATCATGAACATCAGGCGGGTGCCCTCGGAACCCTCGCTCAGGCCGAGTTCGCTGGCAACCTGATCAACGTAGCGCGACAGGATCGGGGAAAGATAGGCATCGACAACAGTGGTGTCACCGCGCCCAACGAATTTCATCAGGGGGGAGGCCTTGTGACTGGCAGAAATCTGGGTGAAGCCGATTTCTTTGGCGATTTCGACGGCCAATTCCTCGTGTTGAGGGAAGGCGTAGGCGTGCATGAAGCAGATCGCGACGCTGCGGATGCCATCGTCGAACAAGTCTTGCATGGCGTTTGTCATGGCAGCGCTGTCTGGTGCAACTTCAACTGTGCCATCGGCGCGAATACGCTCGTCGATCTCGATCACGTCGGAGTAGAGCAGCTCTGGCTTGATGATCTCCTGCGCAAAAATATCTGCACGGCCTTGATAGCCGATGGCCAGAGCGTCACGGAAACCTTTGGTGGTGATAAAGGCAGTGCGGTCGCCTTTGCGCTCTAGCAGGGCGTTAGTGGCAACGGTGGTACCCATCTTGACGGCGGCGATTTGATCGGCGGGGATTGTGTCGGTCTGCGCCAACCCCATAAAATCGCGGATGCCTTGAATAGCCGCGTCTTTATAGGCCTCGGGGTTTTCCGATAACAGTTTGTGGGTTTTGGTTTGTCCTTGCGGATCACGCGCGACCAGATCGGTGAATGTGCCGCCACGGTCGATCCAGAAATCCCATTTTCCCTGTGTCATCGTATCCACCTTTTGATTCTTTCTGATGTATTGCTAACAAAAGATGACATTATGTCAACAAAATGTTGACATAATGTCTATAATGGCCAGAATGACCCCATGAAAAATAGACCACTCGGCCCCGTCGTTTCCTCCTCCCATCTTGCCCATGGCCCCTTGCCGGAACTGTCTGAACTGGAGTTTGGCATGACCATCGCCAGCAATGCATTCCAGCGCTGGACCGTTCGTGCCATGGCCGCCGCCGGTCAGCCGGACCTTTCTTCGCTAGAGGTGCAAGTGCTGCATTCGGTTCACCACCGCGAGCGGGCCAAGACGCTGGCGGACATCTGTCTGGTGCTGAATATGGAAGACACCTACACGGTGAACTACGCGATCAAGAAGCTCGCCCGCGCGGGGTTGGTCGTTGTGGGTAAGCAAGGCAAGGAAAAGACGGTTGCGGCATCCGAAAAAGGCGCTCAGGCTTGCGAGCGCTACCGCGAAGTGCGCGAGCAGTTGTTGCTGCAAACGGTAAGCGAGTTGGGAATAGATCCAGAGCAGATCAGCCGTCTGTCGGGGTTATTGCGTTTGATGTCAGGGCACTACGATCAGGCAGCAAGGGCGGCGGCGGCGGTTTAGGATGTTTGCTTACTGATTTTAACCATCTTCAACACGCGACCGTCAGTTATCAGCAGGCCAACAGCAATAACGCCAAACCCCAACCATGCTTCATACCCAATCTGTTCTCCCAGGAACGCCCATCCTAGGCCGATAGCAAATGGCGGGATCAACAGGGTAACCAGCATCAGGTTGGCTGATCCGGCCCGCACAAGAATGTTGAAATACAGCAAATAGGCCAACGCCGTCGAAAAAACAGCAACAAAAATAAGCGAGACCCACACATTGATGGAAAGCGAAAGAACAGGCAGGCCATCGGACCAAATAGCAATGGGAAACATCAAAATTGCGCTACCGGTCAGCATGCCAAGGGCATTCATTTCCGCAGGATGTCCGGCCAGTGTTTTCTTGCCCCAAACACTTGCAAGCGAATAAGAGAGGGCTGCTCCCAAAACGGCAATCTGCGCAAGGCTTTTGGGATCAAGCTGCGTCAATGCATCAAACCCTATTATAACCACCACACCAATCACACCCAAGGTTGCCCCAATAACCTTTCGCACTGTCAAAGGCTCATCCGCGAGCAAAATCCCCGCTACAACGGCCCCGAAAACAGCTGTTGTACCGTTTAAAATCGACGCTAAACCGCTTGTGATTTCTGTCTGCCCCCAAAAAATCAACGAGAACGGAAGCGCGTTGTTCAATGCGCCCATGACCAGATAGTAAAACCAAACTCTGGGGGATCGAGGAATCGGGATGCCTTTCAGCAGAACAACCAAAAGCAAAACAGGAAGTGCCCAAACGACACGGTGCAGAGTTATTGTGAGAGGGGGAACTTCATTCAACGCAACCTCGGCAAAAAAGAAGGTCGCGCCCCAAAGGGCGGCCAATACCATAAGCATTAGAGCTGAACCAAGATCAATTGTTGGTGCCGGTTTATTATTCATCAGGTTATCTCATTAAAAAGGTAAGGCCATATTGTGCCAAATTGCATGCAACACCACCCGTTTCTTGCGCATTCCAATGTGGAAAGATTTGATTACCATGTTTAGTGCAAAATCTGTTTATGTATTGTTGCGCCTGAAGCAATGAAAAGGATTGAGCGTCTAACGCTCGGCCAACAACTCTTTATACAACGCTGTGTCATTGACCGATAACCTAACCTCATCACTGTGGATTAGCGTCATCAGATCTGCGCTGGGCCGATCCTCTAGGGAATCGCGGGGTGTGACGGCTATTTGCTGGCTTTTGATTGATACTCAGCTGATATGCGGTGGAAATGTTATGAGTTGTCAAGAAAAGGGGGGAGAATCCCACTGGATGTTTGGGTTTTCTGCCGAGTCGGCCCAAAGCTCAGATAATGAATGTGGCATGAAAAGGGCGATATACCCTAAATAAAATGCAATGAACTTTACCCAATGCTGACACACTTTTGCCCTATATGTGCATATGATTTGTGAGAAGAACCAAAATATTCCCATTATTACAAAGTATAAGACAGTACCTATATCTGCCCATGTTTCGGCTTCATTTCTAAATTTTTCAAGAAATTGCACGAAAATTGTCGCGGAACTGCCCAATTTTTGCCGCTGCAAATCGTCACATTGGACTTTGATTAAAAGCAAGAAATCCGGGCTGTTTGCGCTGCCTACTCTGTTTAAAAAGCGCGTGTGTATTGTGTAAGTGGTAATAAGGGACAGATGCGATGATTAAGATTCCAACATTTAGTCGATTCAGTCAGAGCCAAGATGGGTCAATTCTCATTTTTGTACTTGTGGTGTTCAGTACCATGTTTCTGGTTGGCGGGGCGGCAATTGATTTTGCACGCAACGAAACCCAGCGGACAACCATGCAGTACAATCTTGACCGCGCCGTACTGGCGGCGGCATCGCTGAAACAAACCAAAGTTCCGGACGATGTCGTAGCGGATTACATGAGCAAAGTTCATTCGATTGAGGATATCTCAGTCGTAACCACCTTTGATGTAGGGCTAAATTACCGCTCCGTATCAGCAACAGCCACCGCAGAGCTGAGAACCATGTTCTTGCGCATGGCTGGCATTGACAGCATGCCAATTACGGTTGTCAGTGCTGCCGAAGAGCGCATTCCGCATCTGGAAATTTCTCTGGTTCTGGATGTATCGGGCTCGATGGGGAACAACAGCAAGCTGACCAACCTCAAGGTTGCCGCCAAGGAGTTCATCACCTCAATGCTGACCGGTGTTGATGACGATCACGTTGCAATTTCGATCATCCCGTTCAACAACTCGGTTGCACCATCAGAGACAGTCTTCACATCCTTGAATGTCAATGAGACGCATAATTTCTCTACATGTCTTGATTTTGCCGAATCCGATTTTGACAGCGTGAATATTGATCCGTTGGTTGCCCAGGATCAACTGGTTTACACTTCTCTTTGGGGTGGTTGGTCAGATTTGAATCAAGGTGCCCGATCATGTTTTACGGACGACTATTTCCAGATCATGCCATATTCGGACAACGAAGTGGCGCTGCATACCAAGATCGATTCATTTGTGGCAAGGGGCTGGACAGCAGGGCATCTGGGAATGAAGTGGGGCACTGCCCTGCTTGACCCTTCGTTTCGCCCTGTAACAGCAGACCTTATTGCCGCCCTTGAAGTTGATGCTGGTTTTGCTGCGATCCCCGCTGAATATACCGATAACAATACTTTGAAAGTGGTCATTCTGATGGGGGATGGGGCAAACACCTATGAATTCCGCATGGGCCCGGATTTCAAAGGGTCCGGCTCTGATCTGTGGGATGTGGTTTCTGCCGAGCAGGTATTTTGGTATGCGCAGCACAAATACAAGGCGCATAGAACTTCGAGTGATGAATCCAAGTGCAGCAATTCAAAATGGGTTTGTTTTTACAAACAAGGGGCGCTGGAATCCACCTATTACCTGCAGGATCCGACAACTTCAGGTGGTTCGATCGACAACTTCTACGACATTCAGGCAAATGCATGGATATCTACGACCGAGTTCAACAACCTTAATACTACAATGGAAGGCTGGATCAGTACTACCCAAATGGATTGGGAAGATGCCTGGGGGCTGATGCCGGCACAGTGGTACGACGGTATTGTCGGTGGAAGTTCGGCCTATAACGATCTGGTGTCAGGTACTGGGCGCACAGGTTCCGAGGGCGACACGGCAATGGCAGCCTCTTGTGAAGCGGCGCGGGGTGCGGGGCTGGTTGTTTATACCATTGGCTTTGAAACCGACGTGTCTACCTCTGCCAAGCTCGCCTCCTGCGCGAGTACTCCGAGCCACTATTACGACGCTGCGGGTGTCCAGATTTCAGCGGTTTTCGCCCAAATTGCCGCATCAATCCAAAAACTCAAGTTGACACAATAGGGGTGCGTTATGAAACACCTGATCAACATATTACGTAGGTTTCGGTCTGACGAAGGTGGTTATTCCACGGTGGAATTTGTCATTGTGGCCTCTACATTCCTGACCGGGTTCTTCTGGATATTTGAAACTGGCCTGGTTTTGACCAAGAAGATCATGCTGGAGAGGGCAGTTGATATAACAGTGCGTGAACTGCGCCTGTATTCCAGCCCGGACCACACGCATGATTATATCAAAGACAAGATTTGTGAATATGCTTTGGTATTGGATGACTGCAGCACCAATCTGTTGCTGGAGCTGGAAGTTCTGGATCTGAACACGGGCTTTAGCAACTCTATCGCCTGCGTGGACAAAGAAGAGGACATCACACCGGTAACAACTTGGGAGGTCGGTCAGGAAAATGAGGTCATCTACATGAGGGCCTGTATCATTATTTACCCGATACTGCCGACTGGATTGTCAATGTTTCCGGGTACCGAAACGTCTGGGCTGCCACTTTATTCAGACACAGCTTTTGTAAATGAACCGAGTTAAGACAATGACCCATGCTCTGAAAAATCTGCTCAACAAGTTTCGCCAAAGTGAATGCGGTGCAACAACGATTGAATTCATGTTTGCCATGCCGCTGGTTATGTTTTGGGTAGGAGGAAGCTTCACCTTTTTTAACGCCTTTAGCGAATACACAAATGCGCTAAAGGCGACCTATACCGTGGCTGATATTCTGTCGCGTCAAACGACCGTCGATGATGCCTATATTGACAACATGAACCAATTGTTTGCCAACTTTATGAACGAGAGCACAAATGATGTTTGGCTGCGGGTCAGCAGCATCGAAAAGACTGGCGAAAACCTGGCGGTTGACTGGTCCACGGCGACAGGAATTCACAACCCGCTGGAAACCTCCTCTGACATTCCCGAAGAGATCATTCCGGATTTGCTGGATGAAGAAAAAATCATTCTGGTCGAATCCCATTTCTCTTTTGTCCCATTTCTGGATTGGGTGGGCATTGATTCTTCGACTTACGCCAATAGAATTGTTGTCAGCCCGCGCTTCACCTCTCAGCTGACCAACTCTGACAGTTAGCGCAGTGACGGTATTATTCGTGGGTGATCGTCGAATAGTATTCCATAGGTTTTGCTGTCGATATTCCAATCTATTATGGCGCATTTATACGTGTCTTAAAGCTGCCATTCTGCGAAACTGTGCAGGAATCACAGGGATATTGCCATGCACTATTCGGCGCTACAGATACTCAAGCAAGGTCTGACGGGAAACAAAGGCTGGAAGCCTGTCTGGCGAGAGCCGAAGCCCAAGTCGGCCTATGACTTTATTATTGTCGGCGGTGGCGGGCACGGGTTGGCAACGGCCTATTATCTGGCCGAGGAATTCAAGCAGGCAAATATTGCTGTGCTGGAAAAGGGCTGGATCGGCTCGGGTAATGTCGGGCGCAACACCACGATTGTGCGTTCGAATTATTTGTTGCCAGAGAACACCCCCTTTTATGAAATGTCGTTGAAGCTGTGGGAAAATCTGGAGCAGGATTTCAATTACAACGCGATGATGTCGCAACGCGGTATCCTGAACCTGTTCCATAGTGATGGCGAGCGGGATGCGGCAGCGCGCCGTGGCAACGCAATGGTGCTGAGCGATGCGGATGCGGTTTTGCTGGATCGCGAAGGCGTGCGCAAGATGTGCCCGTTTCTGGATTTTGATAATGAGCGTTTCCCGATCAAGGGGGGGCTGTTACAGCCCCGCGCCGGCACGGCCCGCCACGATGCCGTGGCTTGGGGCTATGCCCGTGGCGCAGACAGGTGCGGCGTTGACATTATTCAGAACTGCGAGGTGACGGGTTTCCAGATTGAAAACGGGGTTTGCTCGGGGGTTGAAACAACCAAGGGAAACATCAAGGCAAATAAGGTTGGCGTTTGTGTTGCCGGTTCTTCCAGCCGGGTAATGGCGCTGGCGGGGATGCGCCTACCGATTGAAACGCATGTGTTGCAAGCCTTTGTGACCGAGGGGCTGAAACCGGTCATTCCCGGCGTTGTTACCTTTGGCGCGGGGCATCTTTATATCAGCCAGTCCGACAAAGGTGGATTGGTTTTTGGCGGTGACATCGACAAATACAACAGTTACGCCCAGCGTGGTAATTTGCCAGTGATCGAGCATGTGGCCGAGGAAATGATGGCAATGATGCCGATGCTGGGCCGCGCACGGCTGCTGCGCAGTTGGGGCGGGGTGATGGATATGTCGATGGACGGCTCTCCTTTCATCGATAAAACCCATATTGGGGGCCTCTATTTTAACGGGGGCTGGTGTTACGGCGGCTTTAAGGCGACCCCTGCCAGTGGCATGTGCTATGCGCATCTGCTGGCCACGGATACGCCGCACCCGAATGCCACCGCCTTTCGGCTGGATCGTTTCCGGCACGGGATAATTATCGACGAAAAGGGCCAGGGCGCCCAGCCAAACCAGCATTAGGAAGTGTAGAGCATGATTATCAATCACCCCTTGCTGGGTCCGCGCGATTCGTCTGAATTTTATCATTTGGGTGATGCCACCCTGATTAATCGCCCTGATCCTGACGCAGCGGATGCGGCAGAACAGTTCTACGAGTATGTCTATATTCGCGATGATCCGGCGGGTGAATACCGCGAGTTGTGGTATCACGAACAGGGCGACCGCAGTTGGCTGGTGGTTACGCGCAACACACTTACCCATGAGATTTCTAGCGTCGAATTGGCGCGTGATGTGGCGCGGAGGCAGGGAAAATGATCGGTAAAATGCGCATTGACGGCGGGCAGATTGACCGCAGCAAGATTGTCAGTTTCTCGTTTGATGGCCGCCAGATGATGGGCTACCTTGGCGACACGCTTGCCTCTGCCCTGCTGGCGAATGGTCAGCGGCTTGTGGGGCGCTCATTCAAATACCACCGCCCGCGCGGAATTTTCAGTGCCGGTTCGGAGGAACCGAATGCGCTTGTGCAGTTGCGCAAAGGCGCGTTTTTGGAGCCAAACACCCGCGCCACCGTGGCAGAGCTGTTTGACGGATTGGAAGCCAGCAGCCAGAACTATCGCGGCTCGTTGGAGTATGACATTATGGGCGGCATTGACCTGCTCTCGCCGTTTCTGAGCGCGGGGTTCTATTACAAAACATTCATGTGGCCCAAAGCATTCTGGGAAAAGATTTACGAGCCGTTCATTCGTTCCAGCGCTGGCCTTGGCCGTTTGCCGCGCGCGGCTGATCCGGATGTTTACGACAAGGGCTTCCTGCATTGTGACGTGTTGGTAATCGGTGCCGGCCCTGTTGGCTTGACCGCAGCCTTGTTTGCGGCGCGGGCGGGGGCAGAGGTCGTTCTGGCGGATGAAGATTTTGCCATGGGTGGGCGTTTGAACGCCGAAACATTCGAAGTGGAGGGCAAGCCTGGTGATGAATGGGCACGTGATGTGGTGGCCGAACTGACCTCTCTGGACAATGTTCGGCTTTTGACCCGTACCACGGTTTTTGGGGGCTATGATCACGGAATTTACGGTGCAAATGAGCGGTGCACGGACCATTTGACATGCGCCAGTGGCAAGCCGCGCCAGATCAACTGGAAGATTTATTCAAAACGCGCAATCCTTTGTGCTGGGGCCACTGAACGCTCAATGGCCTTTGGCAACAATGATCGCCCCGGTGTTATGTTGGCGGGCGCGGTGCGGGCTTATGCCAACCGTTGGGCGGTATCCACTGGTGCGCAGATGGCGCTGTTTACCAACAATGACGACGGATGGCGCACAGCAATGGATTTGCAGGCCAAAGGGGTTGCTTTGGCGGCGGTAATTGACAGTCGTGACAAACAGCCTCCGGCCAACATTTCCGGCGCCATGGTTGTTACCGGAGCATCCGTTCAGGACACCAGTGGTCGCAAGGGATTGAAAACGATCACCCTCACCAATGGTCAGGTCATTCAGGCGGATTGTCTGGCGGTGGCGGGGGGGTGGAACCCCAATGTGCACCTGACCTGTCACCAAAGGGGCCGCCCTGCCTGGCGGGAAGATATCGCCAGCTTTGTGCCGGGTGGTGATCTGCCGCCGGGGATGGTTGTGGCGGGGGCCGCGAACGGCAGCTTTGGCTTGTCGGAATGTTTGGTTGAGGGCCGCAAGGTTGCGAATGCCGTGGTTCAAGAACTGGGCCTGACCCCGTCGCGGGCGCGGGCGGCAAAGGCCAGTGACGAGGCCCGCGAAATTACCCCGTTGTGGCATATTCCGGCGGGCAAGTCGCGAGCTTGGGTGGATCTGCAAAACGATGTGACCAGCAAGGATGTGAAACAGGCAAATGCCGAGGGGTTTCGTTCTGTCGAGCATCTGAAACGCTACACCACGCTCGGTATGGCAACGGATCAGGGCAAAACTGCCAACGTGCTGGGGTTGGCCATTCTGGCCGAAGCGCGGGGCGCGAGCATCCCCGAGACCGGCACCACGATTTTTCGCCCGCCCTATAATCCGGTTCCCATCGGGGCGCTTGCCGGACGGGCGCAGGGCAAGGATTTCCGCCCGCTGCGCCTGACCACGGGTCACGCTTGGGCCGAGTCGCAGGGGGCCTCTTTCACTGAGGCGGGCATGTGGATGCGTGCCGAGTGGTTTGTCAAAAAGGGCGAAGTGAATTGGCGCGAATCCGTGGACCGCGAGGTAACCGCGACCCGTAATTCGGTGGGTATTTGTGATGTAACAACGCTGGGTAAGATTGACATTCAGGGCCGTGACGCGTGTGCTTTTCTGAATAAGATTTACTGCAATGGGTTTGCGAAATTGCCGGTGGGAAAGGTGCGTTATGGGCTGATGTTGCGCGAGGATGGCATGGTGATGGATGATGGCACCACCGCGCGGCTGGGGGAAAACCACTATGTGATGACCACCACCACCGCCAATGCGGGGCCGGTGTACCGGCATCTGGATTTCGCCCGTCAATGTCTGTGGCCGGACATGGATGTGCATATTATTTCCGTCACTGACGGCTGGGCGCAATTTGCCGTTGCTGGCCCCAATTCGCGGGAGCTACTAGCCAAAGTCGTAGACACAGATATCTCGAATGAGGCTTTTCCCTTTATGGCCTGCGCAGATATTACCGTATGTGGTGGCACACCCGCGCGTCTGTTCCGAATATCGTTTTCCGGAGAGCTGGCGTATGAGATAGCCGTGCCCTCACGCTATGGCGACGGCATGATCCGCGCGCTGATGGCGGCGGGGAAGGAATTCGATGTTACACCTTATGGTGTCGAGGCGCTGAGTGTGATGCGTATTGAAAAAGGGCATCCGGTGGGCAGTGAACTGACCGGCCAAACCACCGCGCGCGATCTCGGGTTCGGACGTATGGTGTCGGACAAGAAAGACAGCATAGGCGCGGTGCTGTCGCGCCGCCCTGGCCTGAACCGTGATGACGGCTGGGTGTTGATGGGGCTGCAACCGGTGGACAAGAGCGCGAGCCTGAATGCGGGAGCGCATTTTCTGGAGGCTGGCGCGCGCCCTTGTGCAGACAATGATCTGGGCTGGATGACCTCGACCTGTTATTCGCCCACTCTTGGCCACGCCATCGGCCTTGGCTTTATCCGCAACGGCGATACCCGCAAGGGGACAGTGGTGCGGGCATGGGATGCCATGCGTAAGAAAGATATCGAGGTTGAGATCGTCTCGCCCCATTTTGTCGATCCGGAAGGGGAGCGTGTCCGTGCCTGAATATATCCTGACTGCAGAGCCGCCGCTTGGTGGATATGAACGCCATTTCGAAGGTACCAGTTTGCGCGAGCATCGTGAGTTGGCGATTGTTGCCGTGTCCATTCCACTGGGTAAAGATACTGCGGTTTCTGCGGCGCTTGGCGAGGCCTACGGGGCAACACTGCCTGATCATGGTGTTTCTGTGGTGTCCGAAGATGGCGCTACGCGTATCCTGCGGTTTACGGCGGATCAGATTTTTCTGTTGTTTACCCATGCGAAACCGGATGCGGCACAGGTTGTTTCTGAACGGCTGAACGGCACGGGGTACACGGTGGATCAAACCGATAACTGGGTTAGCCTGTCGTTGTCCGGTTCTTTGGCGCGGCCCGCGCTGGAACGGATTTGCGCGGTAAACCTGCGTAAAGATGCTTTTGCCATAGGCCGTGCAGAGCGCACAGTGATGGAACATTTGGGGGCCATCATCATCCGCACCGGCGACGATGGGTTTTTGTTGATGTCGGGCAGCTCCTCGGCAGAATCATTCCTGCATGCGCTGGAAACCTCGGTCAAATACGTTTCGTAAACGTCAACAGCCGCTAAATTGTGCAGAACTCTTCGTACAGCAAGGAGATCAAGCTCAGGACCAGTGGGTCTTTGATCTTGTAGTAAATGGTTTTGCCGTCACGCCGGAAATCGACGATACCTTCCAGACGTAGCCTTGCCAGTTGCTGGCTGACAGCTGCCTGACGCGACGAAAGCAGGTTTTCCAATTCCGTTACCGAGCGTTCGCCGGATACCAGATGGCAGAGGATCATCAAGCGGCCCTCATGGGCCATTGCTTTCAGGAAAGAGGCTGCGGTGCGGCCCTTGTCAAACATCTCATCGATGTTGAAATCCTTCTGGAATTCTTCCAGAGATTTGTCTGTTTCAGTGGGCAACATTTGTCTGCCTCATTGTGAACGTTGGCTCGATTTTAACAGCGGCAGAATGCCCCATTATATCAAGGATGTAAAGGTTGATGCTGCAGTGCGTCATTATTAGCTGTCCAGTTCCGCCGCTTTGTATTCAGCCAGCGGGGCCATCTTTTGTTCCAAAAGAGACCAGAAGAAATCAGCCCCCGGATAGCCTTCGATGCGAAAAACCTCGTTGCCATCTTCCAGTAATACGAATGTCGGTGTGAAGGCAGGCCGTGATTTGATTGCGATGTCTTCGGGAAAGGGGTCAAAAATATCCTGCCGCTGCAACGGTGCTGCACGGCCTTCCTGGGTTTTGGGATAGATCGCGGAAATTTCTTCATTCCAGCGTTCGCACCAAAAGCAACCGTCTTGCTCAAACATAATCAACCGCAGCTCGGCATTAGCCGAGAAAGGCAGCAGGCAAAAGGCCAAGGGAAGGAGGAATTTCAACATGATTGACGACCTCGAATTTGCATATATAGTGAAAACCTAATATGTTTTTAACGTTAGGGCAAGGTTTCGCATGGGATTAGATATTACTTTTTTAGGGGCGGTATCGGCTGGACTCCTGTCTTTTCTGTCGCCGTGTATTCTGCCGATGGTCCCATTCTACCTATGTTACATGGCCGGAATTGGCATGTCTGATCTGCAAAGTGAGGCGGATATTCCGCCCGCTACGCACCGTAAGCTGATCCTTGCGTCGATCTTTTTTGCCCTTGGCGTAACGACGATTTTTGTTTTGCTCGGGTTGGGGGCAACGGCGTTGGGGCAAGCGGTACGAACTTGGAAACAAGAGTTATCATATGTTTCCGCAGCCTTCCTGTTTGTTTTTGGGCTGCACTTTCTGGGCATCCTGCGCATTCCGTTGCTGTATCGCGAGGCGCGGGTCGAGTTGAATAACAACAATGCGTCTACGCTGGCGGGCAGCTATTTGATGGGGCTAGCTTTTGGGTTCGGCTGGACGCCTTGCGTAGGTCCAGCACTTGCCGCCATCCTGATGATCGCAGGTGGCATGGGTGATATGATGCAAGGGGGATTGCTGTTACTGGTTTATGGTATGTCGATGACTTTGCCCTTTGTAATCGCGGCGATTTTTGCCAAGCCGTTCTTGCGCTGGATGCATCGCAACCGGAAGTACATGGGCGCAGTTGAGAAAGTAATGGGTGCGATGCTCATTATTTTTGCCATACTGATTGCCACGAATTCTGTGAATATGATAGCGAACTGGATGATCCAGACCTTCCCGGTCTTTCAGACAATCGGATAGAGGAGCCGAAAAATGCGTATGATTTCTATGTTGGTGGCCCTGTTGATGGCGGTGCCGGTTTTTGCAGTTGAGATGGGAGACGACGGGTTGCACAAGCCCGATTGGTTGCGCACGACCTTTAAGGATTTGTCAGAGGATTTGGAGAGCGCCAATGCCGAAGGTAAGCGTCTGGTTCTGATCATTGAGCAGCGCGGCTGTATCTATTGCAACAAGATGCACAACGAGATTTTTCCTGATCCGAAGGTGGATGCAATGATTCGCGACAACTTCTTTGTTGTGCAGATCAACATGTTCGGGGATGAAGAAGTTACCGACTTTGACGGTAAGGTGATGTCCGAAAAAGAACTATCACAACGCTGGGGGCTTATATTTACTCCGACCATGGTGTTTATGCCGGATGTGTTGCCCCAAGCGGGTAATGGGGCACAGAATGCGATCCTGACAATGCCCGGAGCATTTGGAAAATATACCACATTCAACATTCTGAAGTTTGTTTCGGATAAGGTTTACGAAACCGACGAACCCTTCCAAAAGTTCCACGCGCGAATGCTGAAAGAGCAAGGCGTAATCAACTAATTCATGATGTATACTTTGGTATGCAGTCAAATATTATGTTTTGTGAATTTATGTTGCGAAAAATGACGCTGTCGGGTAACAATCGTGCGATAACACTAAAGGGAGGAAACTAAATGCGGAGCATAGCCATCGCAGCCATTGGCGCCGCTTTCTTTGCAACAGCGGCAAATGCCGCGGAAGTTGCACCAGATAGCGTAGCATTCGGAACGGACGGAATCGTAGCCGCCTCGTTGACGGGTGCAGCCGGCGATCCGGCAAACGGGAAATCTGTATTTGTAAATCGCAAACTGGGCAATTGCCTAGCGTGCCATGTCAATTCAGATGCAAATGAACATTCATTCCACGGCGAAATAGGCCCGTCACTTGACGGTGCAGCATCGCGTTGGAACGAGGCGCAGCTGCGCGGAATTCTGGTAAACTCGAAGATGACTTTTGAGGACACCATGATGCCATCGTTCTATCGTTTGGTTAACGGCGAACGCACAATGGATAAATTCGCAGGCAAAACAATTCTGACAGCGGCACAGCTAGAAGACGTTTTGGCATACTTGCAAACACTCAAATAGTAACAGGGGAGTAGATATGAATATCTCCAGAAGAAAAGCGCTCGCCTTTGGTGGCGCAGCCTTGACGGTCACACTTGTGCCCGTCAGTTTTGCCCAGGCGGCATCAGAAGAAGTAATGAAAGCAGCTGTCGATGCTTTCACCGGGGGCGCGGCCATTGCAGAGGGAGGCATTGAGCTGACAACACCGGAAATCGCGGAAAACGGCAATACCGTTCCTGTTGCAATCTCTGCACCAGGCGCAAAGCGCGTTATCTTGCTGGCCAGCGGCAACCCGAACCCGGGTGTGGCTGACTTCGCTTTCGGTGCTTTGGCAGCTGGCAACGGGTCTACCCGTATCCGCCTTGCCGGTACGCAGGACGTGGTTGCAATCGCTGAAATGGCCGATGGGTCGTTTGCGCAAGTTGCAAAAGCAGTGAAAGTAACAATCGGCGGCTGCGGCGGCTAATCCGGAATAGGAGAATACCATGGGTAAACCTCGTGTAAAAGTTCCGAAGTCTGCGGGTGCGGGCGACACGATCACCATCAAAACGCTGATGAAGCACAAGATGGAATCAGGACAACGTAAAGACAAAGACGGCAACAAGATCCCTCGCAAGATCATTAATTTCTTCTCGGCTACGTTCAACGGTGAAGAAGTTATGAGCGTGAACCTGCATGGTGCTGTGTCAACAAATCCGTTCATCCAGTTCGACATGACAGTTCCCACAACGGGTGATCTGGCTTTCAAATGGGTTGATGATGACGGTACTGTCACAGAAACCAGCAAAACCATCAAAGTAAGTTAATCACACCTGGGGAGGAATAATATGAAGAAGCTACTTAGCACTGTGGCTTGCGGTATCGTTGCAATGACCTTCGGTCAGGCAGCATTTGCGGACCCGGACAATAACAATCTGACCGTTGAAGGCATGGCTATCAGCACAGATGCCAAGGCAATGGCTGGCGGCCCACTGGATCAACTGTTTTCTGGTTGGCGGTTCCGCGCAAGCGAAACTCAATCATTGCAAATGGATGATTTCGACAATCCATCGTTCGTGTTTGTTGAAGACGGTGAAGCTTTGTATGACAAGGTTGACGGTTCTGAAGGCAAAGCCTGTTCCAGCTGTCATGAAGACGTTGCCGAGTTCAAGGACCTGCGTCCAACGCTGCCGCGTTGGAATGAGGCCAAAGGCAAGCTGTATTCCATGGAGCAGTACATCAACGATTGCCGTGTCGATCGTATGGGTGCTGAAAAATGGAAATGGACCGGCACCAACATGACGGCCATGACATCGCTGATTTCACTGCAATCGCGCGGTATGCCTATTTCGGTTGCGACGGATGGGCCAGTTGCCGATATCCTCAGCAAGGGTAAAGAAATCTACTATACCCGTGTTGGCCAGTTGGATATGTCTTGTGCAAACTGTCACGAGGACAACTTCGGCAATATGATCCGTGCGGATCATCTGTCGCAGGGTCAGACCAACGGCTTTCCGACATATCGTTTAAAGAACGCCAAGATGAACTCCATTCACGCCCGTTTCAAAGGCTGTATGAAGAACATTCGCGCTAAACCGTTCAAGCCAGGTGGCGCTGAATTCCAAGCTCTGGAACTCTATGTTGCTTCACGCGGCAACGGGTTGGCTGTGGAATCACCCTCGGTGCGTAACTAAACAATTTGAACCCCGCGTAGTTCGCTGCGCGGGGTTTCTCTTTTCTCACACATTCAGATACCCGCATATCTTGCGGAAAGGACCGGACAGATGATTTCTCGTCGTGATTTCCTTCAGGCATCGGTTGCTGCATCAGCAATTTACAGCGCCTATGGCGTAAGTAATCTGTCGCGTGCAATCGCGCAGCAGTCGATGACACAAGACCAGTTGTTGGATTTCAACAGGACGGGCAATGTTACGCTGATCCACATTACAGATATACATGCCCAGTTGATGCCGATCTATTTCCGCGAGCCAGAGGTCAATCTCGGGGTTGGTGGTGCGCTCGGTTTGCCGCCGCATGTAACCGGTGCGGATTTCCTGAAAATGTTCAACATGACCGCCGGTACACCAGAGGCATATGCCTTGAGCTATCAAGATTTTGGCAACTTGGCGCGGACCTACGGTAAAATGGGCGGTATGGACCGGGTAGCAACTGTGATCAATTCTATTCGTGCCGATCGCCCTGATGCGTTGCTGCTGGATGGCGGCGATACTTGGCAGGGGTCATATACTGCCGAGAAAACCGCTGGTCAGGATATGGTCAATGTGATGAACGCACTGAAACCGGATGCGATGACCTCGCATTGGGAATTCACCCTAGGCATCGACCGCGTGAATGAGATCGTGGATACATTGGATTTCCCGTTCTTAGGTGCGAATATTTTCGATAACGAGTGGGATGAACCCGCTTATGACCCTTACAAAATGACCGAAGCTGGAGGCGTGAAAATCGCCATCATCGGTCAGGCTTTTCCCTATATGCCGATCGCCAACCCACGCTGGATGTTCCCCGGCCTATCCTTTGGTGTACGCGAGGAACGTATGCGCGATGTGGTAGAAAAGGTCCGTTCCGAGGAAGGCGCAGAGCTGGTAGTTCTGCTGTCGCACAATGGTTTCGATGTGGATCGCAAGCTGGCCGCCAACATTGACGGCATTGACGTGATCCTGACCGGCCATACACATGATGCACTGCCAGAGCCGGTGATGGTCAATAAAACCATGCTGATTGCCTCTGGTTCCAACGGCAAGTTTATCACCCGCCTTGATCTTGATGTGCGTGACGGCGAGGTGAAGGGTTTTGCCCATAAACTGATCCCGATCTTTTCTGACGTGATTGCACCTGATCCGGCTATGACCGCCTTGATCAACGATCAACGTGCGCCGTTCATCAACGAGCTGACCGAGGTTCTGGGCACCACCTCCAACGATCTTTATCGCCGCGGCAACTTTAACGGCACATGGGATGATCTGCTGTGCAATGCACTGATTGATGTGCGCGAGGCGGACATTGCCTTGTCACCCGGTTTCCGCTGGGGTCCTAGCCTGATTGGCGGTCAAGACATCACCCGCGAAGACCTGTTTAACGCCACTGCGATGAGCTATCCAAACGCTTACCGTTCGGAAATGACGGGCGAGCTGATCCACACTATTCTTGAGGATGTAGCGGATAACCTGTTCAATCCCGATCCTTATTACCAGCAAGGCGGTGACATGGTGCGCGTGGGGGGCATGGGCTACACCATCGACATCAACAAACCACAAGGCAGCCGCTTGACCAACATGACCTTGCTGAAAACAGGCGAGGCAATTGATCCGGCAAAAACTTACGTGGTTGCCGGTTGGGCATCCGTCAACGAAGGCACGGAAGGTCCGCCGATCTGGGATGTGGCCGAAGAGTGGATCAAACGTCAGGGTGATGTGCAGATTGAACCGAATAAATCAGTAAATGTGATCGGCGCATAGCGAAATTGGCCCCGAACGGTTTCGGGGCCTTTTTGTTTCAGGGAATAAAATGAGCAACAAAACCAGCCGCCGGAATTTCCTTAAAGCGGGTGTCGCCGCAGGTGCGGGCTTGGTTGCGACACGTGCGGGTGCTGAGGGCGATCCCAAAATCACCAGCGTTCAAAAATGGGCGCAGGAACTGGGTGACGGGGTGGACCATTTGCCCTACGGGGCGCCCTCACGGTTTGAGGCGGACACCGTGCGCCGCAACGTGCCTTGGTTAACCGCTGATCCGATTTCCGCGATCAACTTTACCCCTATTCATCAACTGGACGGAATTATCACCCCGAACGGGGTTTGTTTTGAACGCCACCACGGCGGCGTGGCGCGCTATGATCCGGCGGATCATCGGTTGATGATTAACGGGTTGGTGGATCAGGAATTGATTTTCACCATGGCCGACCTGATGCGTTTTCCCCGCGAAAATCACGTCTATTTTCTGGAGTGTTCTGCGAATACGGGCATGGAATGGCGCGGCCCACAGATGGACGGGGTGCAATACACCCACGGGATGATCCATAATGTGATGTACACAGGTATTCCGCTGCGACTGTTGCTGAAAGAGGCTGGCGTAAAAACCAGCGGCAAATGGCTCTTAGCAGAGGGCGCGGATTCAAGCGGCCTCACTCGGTCGATCCCGATGGAGAAGGCGCTGGATGATTGCCTTGTGGCCTTCAAAATGAACGGCGAGGCGCTGCGCCCTGAAAACGGGTATCCCTTGCGCTTGGTTGTTCCCGGTTGGGAAGGCGTCAGTTGGATCAAATGGCTGCGCCGACTGGAGGTTGGCGATAAGCCTTGGCATCAACGCGAGGAAACCTCAAAATACACTGACCTGATGGCGGATGGCACTTCTCGGCGTTTTACGTGGGAGATGGATGCCAAATCTGTGATCACCAGTCCAAGCCCGCAAATGCCGATAACCCATGGGCCGGGGCAAACGGTGATAACGGGGCTGGCGTGGTCGGGGCACGGGACGATCCCGCAGGTTGATATTACGCTGGATGGTGGCATCAACTGGCACAAAGCACGGATGGACGGGCCGAGCTTGGATAAATCCCTTCACCGTTTTTACTACGATTTTGTCTGGGACGGGAAGCCTCTGCTGCTGCAAAGCAGGGCGCATGATTCCACCGGATACATACAACCCACCAAAGACGCCCTGCGCGATTTGCGCGGTGCCAGTTCGACCTATCACAACAACGGCATTCAAACCTGGGCTGTCAACGCAGAAGGGATCACCGACAATGTTGAGATTTCTTAGAGCATTCCTGATCGCCGGTTTGATTGCCTCTCCCTCCATGGCTGGAAAATTCAACCTTGGCCGCGCTGCCCTGCCGACAGAAGTTGCCGCATGGAACATAGATGTGCGCCCCGATGGGCAGGGCCTGCCCGCCGGTTCCGGTTCCGTCATTCAAGGCGAGGCCTTGTTTGCCGAGCAATGCGCCGACTGCCACGGCGATTTCGGAGAGGCCGTGGGCCGCTGGCCTGCGCTAGCGGGTGGGAACGACACGCTGGCTGATGAGCGTCCGGTTAAGACCATCGGCTCCTACTGGCCTTACTTGTCTACCGCTTGGGATTACATCAACCGCGCCATGCCTTACGGGGATGCACAATCCTTGTCAGCGGATGAAGTGTATCAATTGGTGGCATATATCCTCTACCTCAATGATGAAGTGGACGAGGATTTTGTTCTGAGCCAGGAGAATTTTGCTGATTTCACCATGCCGAATGCGGGTAGCTTCCGCTTGGATGACCGTGATCAGGCCGAATATCCTGCTTTTGGTCTAGTGGCCTGCATGACCGACTGCAAGGCATCGGTGCAGGTAATCAAGCGCGCGATCAAGGACAGTTCAACCACGGCGGCGTCTCAATAGGTGGAAATGCGCGGCCCACTTTCAGAAGCATGACTTATATCAAGGCTTTTGATGGGAGCCTGTGCTCCGGTATCTCCTTATAGAGCAGGGGATTCGATGGGCGTTACCTGATTGCTGCCCTCCCTTGTGCTTTTGTTTGATAGAACAGCGCGTATAATTTGCCGCTGTTGCAAAACTGGGCACATGTTTCTATGAGGTATGTGCAGTTAACTTTGGGCGAATAGAAACCCTTCGTGGTTTACAATTGGCCTGCCACAGTGCGGTATCCTGAACTCAGGCCGCAAGCGAACAAGGAAAAGCAGAATGTCGAAGTTTCTTAGTACTCTAATCGTTGCGGGGCTTTTGGCTTCATCCACTGCCGTAGTGGCCGGAACCGAAACCACTGATACCACAGAGGCCACAGAGGCAACCACCGAAGCCGTGGCTATTGTGGTTGACGAGGCACTGGCCCTAAAAGGCAAAAAGGTTTTCAAAAAATGTAAAGCCTGCCACAAAGTCGGAGAAGGTGCTAAAAACGGCGTAGGCCCTCTGCTGAATGGCATTTACGGCGCTGAAATGGCTGCAAACGCGGACTTCAAATATTCCAAAGGGATGAAGGCACGTGCCGAAGAAAGCGCCACCTGGACAGATGAAAACATGCGGGAGTTCCTGACCAGCCCGAAGAAATACGTTACAAAAACAAAAATGTCTTTCAAAGGTGTCAAAGAGAAAGACATGGATGCGATCATCGAATTCCTGAAATCGGTTTCCATGTAAACCCATTTCCATCCAAATTGAAAACGGCGTCCTGCGGGGCGCCGTTTTTCGTTTGAGCATTAGACAGATACTCTAATTGTTTTCGTCGCTGTCTGGTTGCAGCGAGGTTTTTATGATAGACTACTGATAGAGGAGATTCATCATGTTTAAACACCTATTCCTTGCCACCCTTTGCGCCTTTGGCATTCAGGCCCATGCGCAAGATGTTGTGACCTATCCTTTTGACGGCGATTTTGAGGATGCTACTTTCGCAGTTGAGAACGCGATTGTCGGACAGGGTTTGAAAATTGATTACGTCAGCCATGTAGGCGAAATGTTGAACCGCACGGCAGCGGACGTTGGTGGCACAAAGCAGATTTTTGTTGCGGCCGATACGTATCTGTTCTGCTCGGCGGTTTTGTCCCGCAAGGTGATGGAGGTCGATCCGTTAAATCTGGTAAACTGTCCGTATTCGATTTTTGCTTTTGAGGATGCAGGGGGTGTGAAAGTTGGTCATCGCACCTACTCTGATGGCCCAATGAAGGAAGTTCAGGCCTTGCTGAACGACATTGTGCAAGAGGTTCTGGAATAGAGGTTAGCCGGGTTTAACCCGCGAAAACTGCACCGCAAAAATCCCGGCCATTACCACCACAACGCCGATTATATCCTGCAATGTCAGGGTTTCCCCCAGTATCACTGCGGCGATGCCCACGCCTAAAAACGGGTTCAGAAAATGATAGGTCGAGGCGCGGGTGGCCCCGATGCGTTCTACCAGCAAAAACCAGATCACAGTGGCCATCAAGCCGGGCACGATGATGGTATAGGATAGTGCGGCAGTCAGGCTGAAATTCCAGTCGATTACTTGTTCTTCCAGTATCAGGGCGGGCACCAAAAGCGCCGCACTGCCTACCAGCATTTGCAAGCCAACGACCATCAGAACATTGCCTTTTGAAGCCGCAGCACGCACGGATAATGTGGCCGCCGCGAGTGAGGTGACACCGACTAGGCAGTACAGGATCCCCAGCATATCCAGCCCGCCGCTCAGTCGTGCAATCATGATAATTGCCACACCGGCAAAACCGACTACAAGGCCGATTATCCCGAGCCTGCTCAGACGCTCTTTCAGGAAAACCGCGCTGGCCAGGCCAACCATCAGAGGCATCACGCTGGCGATGATAGATGCCAGCGAAGCCTCGATCCGTTGCATCGCCAAAAAGAACAAGCCCAGATAGAGAGCATTTTGGCAGATCCCGAAAATGAATACCGCCCGCCAGTTGCGCCGGTCCAGCCGGATGCGCTGCCCCAGCAGATAGGCGATGCCAATGGCGATTAGGCCCGAAATCAGGAAGCGCAGCGATGAAATCGTCAGGGCAGGGGCCTGCAAAACGATGATGCGGGCCGAAGTGAAGGCGGAACTCCACATCAGGGCAAAAGTGAAGCCCATGACCATTGATTTAATATCCATGCATATCCCCAAAAAAAGAAAGGGCCGCGAAATGCGACCCCTTCACTATTCAGAGATTTATAAGCGGATCAAGCGTTGATCACGTCTTTCAGGGCTTTGGCGATAGTCACTTTGGCTACGCGATCTGCATCTTTATGCATTTGCTCGCCGGTTGCCGGGTTGCGCACCATGCGATCAGGGCGGGCACGACAGGCGAATTTGCCTAGGCCGGGCAGGGTGACAGCACCACCGCCAGCCACTTCTTTGGTGACGATATCTGTTACGGCTGCCAGAAAATCATTTGCTGTTTTCTTGTCAGAACCGGTAGCTTCGGCCAGCGCGGCCACAAGCTGTGTTTTAGTCATAGGTTTCTGAGTCATTTCACTGCTCCTTGTTGTTTCTTGACGATCCCTCGTGGGGGGTCCGCAGGTATTTAACAAGATATTGTGGCGCAACACAATCAGCGAGTTACGGGTTTTTCCATAAAAAATAGGGTTTTTTGGCTCTTTCTTGCTTAACCAGACGTCATAAGAACGCCGTTTCGTCAAAGCTGCGCAATTTGCGTGAATGTAACCGTTCCAGCGGCATTTTCCGCAAATGTTCCATGGCTCGGATGCCGATCATCAAATGGCGCGACACTTGTGTTTGGTAAAAATCCGAGGCCATTCCGGGTAGCTTTAACTCGCCATGCAGTGGTTTGTCGGAAACACACAGCAAGGTCCCATAGGGCACCCGAAAGCGGAAACCGTTTGCGGCGATGGTGGCGCTTTCCATATCAAGGGCAATGGCACGCGATTGCGACAGGCGTTGAACGGGGCCGGATTGCTCACGCAGTTCCCAGTTGCGATTATCGATTGTCGCAACCGTGCCGGTGCGCATTACCCGTTTCAGCTCATAACCCGACAGGCCGGTGACTTCCTCAACCGCTTGTTCCAGAGCGATCTGGATTTCTGCAAGCGGGGGCACAGGAATCCATACCGGCAAATCCGCATCCAGCACATGGTCCTCGCGCACATAGGCGTGCGCCAGCACGAAATCCCCTAGGTTCTGGCTGTTGCGCAGGCCCGCGCAATGGCCCAGCATCAACCAGGCGTGGGGACGTAAAACCGCGATGTGATCCGTTGCAGTTTTGGCGTTTGACGGCCCAACACCGATGTTCACCATTGTGATGCCGCTGCCATCCGCGCGCGTCAGGTGATAGGCGGGCATTTGCGGCATTTTTGGCGGCATTTCAATATCCGCCGTACCATCTGTGGTGATGACATTTCCCGGCGAAACAAAACTGACGTATTCGCCTTTGCCGTTGGCCAGTTGCTCTTTGCCAAAGCGGATGAACTCATCCACATAGAACTGGTAATTGGTGAACAGCACGTGGTTTTGATAGTGCTCTGGCGAGGTTGCGGTGTAATGTGCCAAACGCGCCAAAGAATAATCCACCCGTTGCGCTGTAAAGGGTGCCAACGGGCGGGTGCCATCGGGCGCATCCTCTGCATCTCCATTGGCGATGTCGTCGTTGGTGGTTTTCAAATCCGGCACGTCGAAAATATCTCGCAGGGGGCGCTCATGTGTTGTGCTGCCATTGCCATCAACCGTGAATTCTGCGCCAAGGGCAAAATGCAGTGGTATCGGCACATTGGAAACGCCAACGGAAACCGGAACCTCGTGATTTTCCAGCAACAAGCTGATTTGCTGGTGCAGATAATTCTGGAACAGATCCGGGCGGCTCAATGTCGTGGCATATGTTCCCGGTTCCGGCACATGGCCAAACGACAGGCGGGTGTCGATGTGCGAGAAAGTTGACGTGGTGATCGACAGTTCCGGATAAAAGGCACTGTAATGCCCTTCGGGTGTTTGCCCGTTCTGGAACCGGGTGAAATGATCCCGCAGGAAGGCGGTTGCCTCGGCGTAAATCATCTGAATCGCAGCGACGGCCTCTGATGCATCGTCATAGGTTTGCGTTGGCACCGGTCTGGGGGTGATCAGGTTTCGCAGGATTGGGGCAGCTCTTAGCATTGGTGTACCCCGAACGTATTCGTGGGTGGTTTGAAAGGATTGCGCCCCCTAAGTGGCAGAGTGTTTCTTGTTTTCATGAGCCAGTGTTTCACAAGGTATGGAAAATGATCAAGCTGAATATTCTTGAACCATTGCATTCTAAGCACGTAGTGTCGCATTTGATTGTTACAGTTTTGTGTCTAAGCCTCCAGAACTGTTGGATTTTCTACTTAGCCATTGCGGTGCGGATGTTTTGGGCATGGCGTGCTTGAAACCCCCTTGCATTTCCCGTGTCTCGCCCCTAAAAACCCAGTTCCACCGCGCGTCCGGCCGAAGGGCTGCCGAGTCGCGCTTGTTTAACCTCTAAGTTGGAGACTGAAATGCCCAAGATGAAGACAAAATCGAGCTGCAAAAAGCGGTTCAAGGTGACGGCTTCTGGCCGCGTGAAGGCGGGCCAGGCTGGCAAGCGCCACGGTATGATCAAACGCTCGAATAAATTCCTGCGTAACGCACGGGGCACCACTTTGATGAGTGATGCAGATGCGAAGATCGTTAAATCAATGATGCCATACGCGCGCTAGGAGATCTGATAAATGTCACGTGTAAAAGGGGGCCCAGCGTCCCACGCCCGTCACCGTAAAGTCGTTAAAGCCGCCAAAGGTTATTACGGCGCGCGTTCCACCAACTTCCGTACTGCTACGCAGGCGGTTGATAAAGCGAACCAATACGCAACCCGCGACCGCAAAAACCGCAAGCGGACATTCCGCGCGCTGTGGATCCAACGGATCAACGCCGGTGTTCGCGCGATTGATGCGTCTTTCACTTACAGCAAATTCATCAACGGCCTGACCTTGGCCGGTATTGAAGTTGATCGTAAAGTTTTGGCCGATCTGGCCGTGCATGAGCCAGCAGCATTTGAAGCCATTGTTGTTCAAGCAAAGGGCGCGCTGGCTTAAACTTAAGCCACTGAGAGATTTGAAAGCCCTGCGCCTAGCGTGGGGCTTTTTTAGTTAAAGGAGTGCTAATGCACATTGGATGAGCCCTTCGGGCGATTGGTACGTGTGGCATTCGTTGGTTGCAAATTACCGGCGGTATGATAGGTCAATCGCGCTGGAATAAGGAATGGTGTCATGGACGGTTTGGACGAGCTGAAGGCGAAATATCTGGGCGGGATTGCCGAAGCGGGCGACGAGGCCACGCTGGAAGACTTGCGCCTTGCTGCCGTGGGCAAAAAGGGCGAGGTCGCGTTGATGATGCGCGGGCTTGGCAAGATGACGCCGGAGGAGCGCCAAGTGGCGGGGCCTGCGTTTAATGCTTTGAAGAATGAGATTAACAGCGCTTTGACGGCCAAGAAAATGGCCTTGGCCGATGCGGCGCTAAACGAGCGGCTGCAATCAGAGTGGATTGACGTGTCGCTGGCGGGGCGTCCACGCCGTGAGGGGTCTATCCACCCAGTTTCCCAAGTTACCGAAGAAGTGATCGCGATTTTTGCCGATTTGGGGTTCTCTGTCGCAGAGGGGCCGCAGATTGAAAGCGACTATTACAATTTCGATGCTCTGAATATCGCGCCGGAACATCCCGCGCGTCAGGAACACGACACGTTTTACATGCACCGCGATGCAGACGATGATCGCCCGCCGCATGTGCTGCGCACCCACACCAGCCCTGTGCAAATCCGCCATATGGAAAAACACGGTGTGCCGTGCCGGATTATTTGCCCGGGCCGCGTTTACCGCGCCGATTACGACCAGACCCACACGCCGATGTTCCACCAGTATGAGGGGCTTTGCATCGACAAAGATGTTTCCATGGCCAACTTGAAATGGGTGCTGGAAGAATTCTGTCGCGCGTTTTTCGGCATTGATGACATCGAGCTGCGCTTTCGCGCCTCGCATTTTCCATTCACGGAACCCTCTGCCGAGGTTGATATCCGCTGTTCATGGGACAAGGGCCAGTTGAAAATCGGCGAGGGCGACGACTGGATGGAAATCCTCGGGTCCGGCATGGTGCACCCCAAGGTGCTGTCTGCGGCGGGGGTCGATCCGGAGGTCTATCAGGGCTTCGCCTTTGGCATGGGGATTGATCGGATCGCGATGCTGAAATACGGCATCCCAGATTTGCGCGCCTTCTTTGACAGTGATTTGCGTTGGTTGAAGCATTACGGATTTTCGGCGCTGGATATGCCCAATATGCATGGGGGGATTTCGCAATGAAATTCACACTCTCTTGGCTTAAAGCCCACTTCGACACTGATGCGCCACTGGATGATATTCTATACGCCCTGACCGACCTCGGTTTGGAAGTTGAGGAAGTTGTCAATCCGATGGACACGCTGGCCGCCTTTACTGTGGCCTATGTGAAGTCGGCGGAAAAGCACCCCGATGCGGATCGTCTGAATGTGTGTCAGGTGGAAACCGGCAAGGGCGTTCAACAGATCATTTGCGGCGCGCCCAATGCGCGGGCGGGGATTTATGTGGTTTTGGCCAGCCCCGGCGTTTACGTGCCCGGCATTGATACCACCATTGGCGTTGGAAAAATTCGCGGGATCGAGAGCTTTGGCATGATGGCGTCAGAGCGCGAGATGGAGCTGTCGGATGAGCATGACGGTATTATCGAGCTGGCGGGGGAGCCGGAGATCGGCTCGCGCTTTGTGGATTATCTGGCGCAGCATAGCCCCGATAAGATCGACCCGATGATTGATATTGCGATCACGCCGAACCGTCCGGACGCATTGGGTGTGCGCGGCATCGCGCGGGATTTGGCAGCGCGCGGCATTGGGGTTTTGAAGCCGATGCCAGTGGCGAATGTGAAGGGGGCGTTCAAATCTGACATAAACGTCTCAATTGATGCGGACGTGATGGAAAAGGGCTGCCCGCTGTTCACGGGACGGCTGATTAAGGGTGTCAAGAACGGGCCTAGCCCGGCCTGGATGCAAGCGCGGCTGAAAGCGATCGGGTTGCGGCCTATTTCGACCTTGGTGGATATTACCAACCTGTTTACCTTTGAATACAACCGTCCGCTGCACGTGTTCGATGCGGATAAAGTGGCGGGTGATCTGCGGGTGCATTTCGCGGCAGGCGGTGAGCGCTTGGAAGCCTTGGATGAAAAAGAATACACTTTTGATGCCGGTATGATGGCGATTTCCGATGATAACGGGGTCGAGAGTATTGCCGGAATTATGGGCGGGATGCCTTCTGGTTGTTCCGATGACACCACAAATGTGTTTGTCGAGAGCGCCTATTGGGATCCGATCATCATTGCCCAGACAGGGCGCAAACTGAAGATCAATTCGGATGCGCGTTACAGGTTTGAGCGCGGTGTTGATCCAGCGTTCACGCCGAACGGTTTGGATTTAGCGGTCGCGTTGATCCTAGAATTATGCGGTGGTGAAGTCTCTGAAATGGTTGTCGCAGGGGCGGTTCCAGATGTGTCGCGCCAGTATAAGTTGGACACGGATCGGGTGCAGTCGCTTGTGGGGATGACCATTGCGCCGGATGTTCAGGTGGCCACTTTGGAAGCGCTTGGATTTGTTGTGGACGGTTATCAAGTGACACCGCCGACTTGGCGCCCTGATGTGCTGGGCTCCGCCGATCTGGTTGAGGAAATCGCGCGGGTGGCCTCGTTGACCAAACTGGTTGGCGTGCCACTGCCGCGTAATTCTGTCGGGGTGGCCAAGCCGATCTTGACACCGATGCAAAAGCGAGAGGCCATGGCGCGGCGCAGGGTTGCGGCGCTGGGGTACAATGAATGCGTGACCTATTCCTTTATCGACCAACCGAGTGCTGCGTTGTTTGGCGGCGGTAGTGATGCGGTAAAGGTGGGCAACCCGATTTCGGGTGACATGAGCCACATGCGGCCCTCTTTGCTGCCAGGTTTGCTGGCGGCTGCATCGCGCAATCAGGCGCGGGGCGTTGCGGATATGGCGCTGTTTGAGTTGGGCCCTGTATTTCATGGCGGTGAGCCGGATGAGCAAGAGGTTATAGCCACCGGCCTGCTGGTTGGTCATACTGGCCCGCGCGATCCCCACGGTGCGCGGCGCGCTGTTGATACCTTTGATGCCAAGGCGGATGCCGAGGCTGTTCTATCCACCATTGGGGCACCTGCAAAACTAATGGTGTTGCGCGATGTGAATGAGTGGTGGCATCCGGGGCGCTCGGGCAAGCTGTCGCTGGGGCCAAAGAATGTACTGGCGGGATTTGGCGAAATTCACCCCAAGGTGCTGAAAGAAATGGGCGTGAAGGGGCCAGCGGTTGCTTTTGCTGTGCATATCGCCAAGCCTCCGTTCCCCAAGAATAAATCGGCCACGCGTCCAGCCTTGCAGATTTCGGATTTGCAAGCGGTGGATCGTGATTTCGCCTTTGTGGTGGATGCTCGGGTTGAGGCTTTGGCCCTGCTGAATGCAGCTAAGGGTGCGGATAAGGCGTTGATTTCGGATGGATCTGTGTTTGACCAGTTCACCGGTGATAAGGCCGAGGCGCAGATGGGCGCGGGCAAGAAATCCATCGCCATCACCGTGCGTTTGCAGCCCAAAGATACTACCCTGACGGACAAGGATATTGAGGCGGTCAGCGCCAAGATCATTGCCAAGGTCGAGAAAGCCACCGGCGGTGTGCTGCGCGGCTGACCTGACCCAGCGGAGCGCCTTGCGGCGCACGCCTTTTAACTGGGTTTTGCCCAGCGGGAGGGGCGCGGTGTGACGAATCATGTGCAAACCGTTGTTGTAGGCGCGGGGGTGATCGGCATTGCCATTGCCCGAGCGCTTGCGCGTTCGGGGCATGAGGTTCTGATCCTTGAGGCCGAGGAACAGATTGCGCAGCATACATCTTCACGCAATTCCGGTGTGATCCATGCAGGGATATACTATGCACCGCAATCCTTGCGTGCCCGTCTGTGTGTGCGCGGCAAAGTGATGCTCTATGAATACTGCGAGAGCCGCCATGTACTATATGAAAAAACAGGCAAGCTAGTCGTCGCAACCGCGCCAGAGCAGCTTGGCGGGTTGGCAGCATTGGTAAAGAACGCGCTTGCCTGTGGCGTTGATGATCTGCGGGTCATTTCTGCAGATGAGGCCGTTGCGTTGGAGCCGGAGCTGGTTTGCTATGGGGCGATCACCTCACCTTCGACAGGGATTGTGGATGCCCCTGCGCTGATCTTGTCGCTACTGGGCGAGGGCGAGGCTGCTGGTGCGATTGTTGCGCTGGGATCAAAACTGCAACAAGTCGTTCCTGTTACAAAGGGATTCCAACTTCGTGTCGGCGAGACAATCCTGACCTGCAGCAATCTGGTGAATGCCGCCGGATTGGGGGCCTGGGATGTTGCACGGTGTTTTGAAGGATATCCCGAGGCGCTGATCCCACCACAATTTTTTGCCAAGGGGCGCTGGTTTGTAACAGGGGGCAAGCTGCCGTTTCAGCGGTTGATTTATCCAATGACGGACGGCAATTCTCTTGGTGTGCATTTCACCCGTGATTTGGGGGGCGGTTTTCGCTTTGGGCCGGATTTGCAATATCTTGATACCCCGCAGGTGGATTACGCAATGGGAGAGAGCCGGGCACAGGCGTTTGAAGATAGCGTTGCACGTTGGTGGCCGGGGGTTCCCAAGGGGCGGATGCAGCCGGATAGCAGCGGGATACGGCCCCGTGTAACAAGGGCTGGTACCGCCCAATCTGATTATCATTTTGCGGGGCCTGCGGAACATGGCTACAAAGGGTTGGTGCATCTGTTCGGAATGGAATCGCCGGGGCTGACGTCCTGTCTGGCGATTGGGGAACATGTGATGGAAATGGTGGAAGGAACAATAGAATGACGTTGAAGATATATCTGTCGGGTGAGATTCATACCAACTGGCGCGAAGAAATCATGCAGGGTGCGGCGGGGCTGGATGTGTCGTTTTCGGCACCCGTAACGGATCACGATGCGTCGGATGATTGCGGGGTGGCGATCATGGGTACTGAGGCAGACAAGTTCTGGCATGACCGCAAGGGCGCACAGCTGAACGCGATCCGCACCCGCAAGGGGATTGCGGATGCGGATATTGTTGTGGTGCGCTTTGGTGACAAATACAAACAGTGGAATGCCGCGTTTGATGCAGGCGTTGCCAGCGCGTTGGGCAAGTCACTGATTGTATTGCATGGGCCGGAGCACCAGCACCCGCTGAAAGAGGTGGATGCGGCGGCGTTGGCGGTGGCAGAACGCCCCGAACAAGTGGTGCAGATGCTGCGCTATATTCTGAAGGCAGAGCTGCCCGGTTAAGGGCAGCCCGTGTTTACTATTCAGGCAGGGCTGGTTTGTGCAGGCCTGCCTGCACCGCTGGGCGCGCCAGAAAACGATCGAGGTAGGCGGGTACATTTTCCAAATCATCCCAACCCACCAAATCACCACCTTTGTAGAAATCACGCATGGCGCGTAGCCAAGGCGCGACTGAGATGTCGGCGATGGAATAGTCACCAACAATCCAGTCGCGGCCCTCAAGCTGGCCATCCAGAACCTCCAGCAAGCGTGCGGATTCTTCGACATAGCGCGCCTTGGGGCGCGGATCCTCGATGTCTTTGCCGGCAAACATGTGGAAGAAGCCAAGCTGGCCAAACATCGGCCCAAGCCCCCCCATCTGGAACATCAGCCATTGCAGGGTTTCATAACGTTTGGCCGGGTCTTTGGACAGCAGCTTGCCAGTTTTCTCAGCCAGATAGATCAGGATTGCGCCACTCTCCCAAAGGGGCATGGGGGTGCCATCCGGCCCGTCTGGATCAATAATCGATGGGATTTTGTTGTTCGGATTCAGGGAAATGAACTCTGGCCCAAGCTGGTCATCTGTTGCGAAACTGACCAGATGCGGCTCATAGGCAATACCCATTTCTTCCAATGCGATAGAGACTTTGACTCCGTTTGGTGTTGGAAAAGAATAAAGTTGCAGCACGCTAGGGTCTTGAGCGGGCCACTTTTTGGTGATCTCGAACTGTGATAAATTGGTCATGCGGTTCCTCAATATGATGTGGTTACCGCGCAAACTGGCATGAAATAGGCTTTAGGCAAGTGAAAACTGGCCTTTTTTGCTGCCACCCCTTGTTTTCTTCTTTTGACCTGCCGAATATGGACCCACCGCAAAATCTTGTGGTGACATATAAATGCAATTGTAGGGGGGGCTTATGCTCAAGGAATTCAAGGATTTTATCGCCAAAGGCAATGTGATGGACATGGCCGTTGGTATCATCATTGGTGCGGCCTTTACTGCGATTGTAAAATCAATGGTTGCGGATTTGATCAATCCAATCGTCGGGCTGTTCATGGGCGGTGTTGATTTCACCAATAAGTTTATCATCCTAGGCGGTGATGGTGCGACCTTCGCCTCGCTTGAGGCTGCGCGCGAGGCGGGTGCTGCGGTGTTTGCTTATGGGGCCTTTATCATGGCTGTAATCAATTTTCTGATCATTGCTTTCGTTGTGTTTCAACTGGTTCGGATGGTGAACAAGGCCAAAGATACGGCTGCCAAAGAAGAAGAGGCAGCAGCCGAGGAGCCAGCACCAGCTGGGCCAAGCGAAATCGATTTGTTGACAGAAATTCGGGATTCCCTGAAGAAGTAAATCCCGGATCATGGCCTAACTGGATTAGCTACACTGCAGTTTTGCAGTGTAGCTAATTGTCTGATCTTCAGGCTAGATTTTTAATGCCATTGTCGGGGATATTACGTCTATTTCCAACGCCTTACCGACCTCATAATAGGTTAACTTGCCCGCGTGTGTGTTTAATCCGGCAAGCAAATGCTCGTCATCCATACAAGCCTGTTTCCAGCCTTTGCTGGCCAGTGCCATCATGAAAGGCATGGTCGCGTTACCCAAGGCAATGGTTGAAGTGCGGGCAACTGCGCCGGGCATGTTGGCCACGCAATAGTGCATGATGCCGTCCACCTCGTAAATCGGATCGTCGTGGGTTGTGGCCTTGGAGGTCTCAAAGCAGCCACCTTGGTCAATTGCGACGTCAACCAGCGCTGCGCCCGGTTTCATTGTGCCCAGCATGTCGCGGGATACCAGTTTGGGGGCTGCCGCGCCGGGGATCAATACTGCACCCACAACCATGTCGGCGTGGGCGACCAGATCAGCGGTGTTGCCGCGTGAGGCGTAGGCCGTTTTGAACTGACTGCCAAAAATATCATCCAGATAGCGCATTCGGGGCATCGACATGTCGGTAATGGTCACATCTGCCCCCATGCCAGCGGCAATCCGTGCTGCATGGGTGCCAACAACGCCTCCGCCCAGCACAACAACTTTTGCGGGGGCAACGCCGGGAACGCCGCCCATCAACACCCCGCGTCCGCCATTGGCCTTTTGCAAGGTCCAGCTGCCCACCTGCGGTGCCAGCTTGCCCGCCACCTCGGACATGGGTGCCAGCAATGGCAGGCCGCCGTTAAGGTCGGTTACAGTTTCATAGGCAATCGCGGTGACGCCGCTGTCCAGCAGGTCCTTGGTTTGTGCAGGATCAGGGGCGAGGTGCAAATAGGTGAATAGAATTTGTCCTTCACGCAGTTGCGCACGCTCGACGGGTTGGGGTTCTTTGACCTTTACTACCATCCCGGCGCGGGCAAATATCTCTGCTGGCGTATCGACGATTTCTGCTCCGGCTTCAGCATAGTCGGAGTCGGGAAATCCGGCACCAATTCCGGCGTTGGTTTCAATGATTACACTGTGACCACGCGCGATGGCTTCTACCGCCGCCGAGGGTGTCATCCCGACGCGGTACTCTTGGTTTTTGATTTCTTTTGGGCAGCCGATCAGCATGTCCCATCCTCCATATTGGCGTTTGATGGGGGGACGCTAGAATATGAGCCGTGAAATGTAATTGCGCATCCTTGCGGATGCCGACTATTATTCACAAGGTTCTTCGAAGAATGTAGCGAATTAGAGTGGAAAGTTAGCCAGATATGCAAATTGACGACACAGACCGCAGAATTTTGATAGTTCTGCAAAAGAACGGACGCATGTCTAACGCCGAGCTGGCAGAGAAGATCAACCTGTCTGCCTCGGCCTGTCACCGGCGGGTGCAGCGCTTGGAAAGAGACCGGATCATCAAGGATTATGTAGCCCTGCTCGATCCGCGCACAGTGGATCGCCGTACCACAATCTTTGTTGAAATCTCGTTGTCTGGTCAAGCCGAGGAACTGCTGGAAGCCTTTGAACGCGAAGTCGCGTTAATTCCCGATGTTCTGGAATGCCACTTGATGGCTGGATCGGCGGATTACATGCTCAAGGTCGTGGCAGCAGACACGGATGACTTCGCGCGCATTCACCAACGCCGCTTGGCGCGCCTGCCAGGGGTCGCCAAATTGCAATCGAATTTGGCTTTGCGCACGGTTTTTAAGACCACCGCGCTTCCCCTATAAGTCTTATCCGGCATGCCATTGCACACTAAATTAGCGGCAAAACAGCATATACGCTTGTCGGCGCTATTGTAATATTATACCCAGTTTTCGATCAGAAACGTAATTTCCTTAGCCAAAGGTTACCCCATGAGCTTCACACTTCAACCGCTGCCGCCTGCCCGTCTGAACCGCTGCCAACTGTTTGGTCCGGGTTCCAATCCGGTATTGTTCGAAAAAATGGCCAAAAGTGCAGCTGATGTGATCAACATTGATCTCGAAGACAGTGTAGCGCCTTCTGACAAAGATAAGGCCCGCGCGCTGACAATCGAGGCGATCAATGATGTGGATTGGGGCACCAAGCACCTTTCCGTTCGCATCAACGGGCTGGACACGCCACATTGGTATCGCGATGTCGTTGACCTGCTGGAAAAAGCCGGCGACCGGATTGACCAGATCATGATCCCGAAGGCGGGGAATGCTGCTGATATCTATGCGGTTGATGCGCTGGTGACATCGGTTGAGGCCGCCAAAGGCCGCACCAAACCGATTGGGTTTGAGGCGATTATCGAAACTGCGGCTGGGTTGGCCCATGTTGAGGAGATTGCTGCCGCATCCCCAAGAATGCAGGCGCTTAGCCTCGGTGCTGCCGATTATGCCGCGTCGATGGGGATGCAAACCACCGGTATCGGCGGCACGCAATCCAACTATTACATGCTGGAAAATGGTGAGGGAGATGATCGTGCGGTTCATTGGTCCGACCCATGGCATGCCGTAACTGTTGCAATTGTTGCAGCTTGTCGTACCCACGGCTTGTTGCCGGTTGACGGGCCGTTCGGTGATTTTGGTGATCAGGAGGGCTTTCGTGCGCAGGCCCGCCGTTGTGCGACCCTTGGCATGGTTGGTAAATGGGCGATTCACCCTTCGCAAATCTCTCTGGCTAACGAGGTGTTCAGCCCCTCCGAGGCGCAAATGACCGAAGCCCGCGAAATTCTGGCTGCCATGGCAGAGGCCACCGCTTCCGGTCTGGGGGCCGTAGTTTACAAAGGCCGTCTGGTGGATATCGCCTCGATTAAACAGGCCGAAGTGATTGTTAATCAGGCCAATTTAATCAACGGCTAGATCTACGATTATCCAAGTATTAACGGCGTTTCACTTTATGCGAAACGCCGTTTTTAGTGATTATGGTCACATTTTTACAGCGTAATGTTTGCACCGACTCGGGTGATCTGCGAAGCTTGCTGAAATTACTTGGCAAGGATGTTGTTATGCGGTTTTTTGAAAATTTGAAGAAACAAGTTTTCGTGGCGATGATTGCCCTGTTGGCCCCTGTTAGCGGTCTGGCCCAAAACGCAGACTCCCCGATCCCCTTGCGCCGCATTACCCTGTTTGAAAACACTGACCTTTATGGTTCTGATCTCGAAAATATTTTTGACGTATCGCAGGACTACTGTGCTGCTTCCTGTCTGGCTGACAACCTATGCAAAGCGTTTACCTATAACTCCAAAGCCTCCGCCTGTTTCCCTAAATCCGCTTTTGGTGAACAATCCACCTTTGAAGGCGCGATGTCCGCCAAGGTGTTTGATACGCCTGCGGATGTTGTGCTGCGTGGGCGTAAGCTGGCTGAAACCCTGTCGTTTCTGCCTGCCAGATTTGTTCAAGGCGCGACCAAAGTGGCAAAGCGCAATGGCGCTTGGTATCCGACAAACGGCTGGAAATATAATGCTTTGCTGGATCTCGCGCGCGAGAAAGAAAACGCTGGTGATGTGCGGCGTGCGATTCAGTTGACGCTAGCGGCGTTGAATGATCGTGATGCCGCAGGTGGCTGGATTGAAGCGGCGCGTCTTGCCAATAAATGGAAGGGCGCGAACAGCAAACAACGCAATTACAAACGAGAAGTTTCAGCTGCCGCTGCAATCAACGGATATTTACGTGCGGGTGGCGCTCCGACACGGGCAAATGCCTTGCTGGAGCTGGCAACTGCACTTGAGCAACAGGATAATGGCCGACTGTCGATTCCGGTTTTACGTTTGGCCCAATCCATTGCTCCACGCGTTGACATAGAAGAGGCGATTGAGCGGGCTGTATCATTGTTTGGGTTTCGTATTTCGGACCACCGCATTGATCACAATGCTGCCCAACCCCGTGTTTGTGCGGAATTTTCCGAGACCTTGGTCAAGGCCGGGGTGGATTATGCCGATTATGTGAAAACCCAAAATGCAGGTGTTGCCGTTGAGGTGGAAGGCCAGCAGATTTGCGTTGAGGGCGTCACCCACGGTGAAAATATACGCCTGACTTTCCGCAAGGGCCTGCCCGCAGAGAGCGGCGAGGTGCTGTTTAAATCAGTTGATCTGAACGTTTATGTGCCGGATCGCGATCCGGTGGCGCGGTTTGGTGGGCGCAACTATATCCTGCCGCGCCACGCGGGGGCTTCGATCCCGCTGACGAGCGTCAATTTGGATA